>DAOUGZ010000252.1:0-18071 GCA_034428955.1 Anaerolineae bacterium
GCGCCGCTCCGCGACGACTTGCTGCGGGCCTACCGCACACTGGCGCACTCGCTGGCCCAGGGCGGCACCATCTTTCTCTGCGGCAACGGCGGCAGCTTCTCCGATGCCCTGCACATCTCGGGCGAACTACTCAAGAGCTTTGAGCGCCCGCGCCCGCTCGCCCCGGCCCTGGCCGCGCGCCTGGCCGCGCTGCCGGGCGGCGACGAACTGGCCGCCCACCTGCAGCGTGGCCTGCGCACCGTCGTCCTCGGTGCCAACACGGCCCTGGCCAGCGCCGTCCAGAACGACCTGGCCGTCGACGGCCTGGGCTACGCGCAAGAACTGGCCGCCCTGGCCCGACCCGGCGACTGCCTCATAGCCCTGAGCACCAGCGGCAACGCCCGGAACGTCTGCCGTGCCGCTGTGGCCGCGCGCGCCCTCGGCCTGCCCGTCATCGCCTTCACCGGCGAAAGCGGCGGCCGGCTCGCCCCCCTCGCCGACGTAGCGCTGCGCGTGCCCGCCCAGGGAGCGCGCCCCGTGCAAGAGCTGCACCTGCCGCTCTACCACGCCCTCTGCCTGCTGCTGGAGACGCACTTCTTCGGGGATGAATAGCTGCGCTGACTCGCGCGCCGGCAGGTAAACCTGCCGGCGCGCAGATCCCCTGCAAGATGCTGCCGGACGGCGGGATAGACCTGACACCAACCTTCACGGCAGGGAATGTGATGCTGCCTCCCATCTTAGAATCCGCCTTAATTCCGCCCTCAATTTGCCTCGCGCCCCCATCACTGGCACTGCTTTTGCTGTAACACTTCTTAGAAGGGTCCACGGGCTGCGGAAGGCAGCGCCGGTTCATTCATCAGGACCGGCCTGACGCGGCACTCCGATGGTGGTGTTCTCAGGAGGCACAGCATGGGCACAGTTGGCAATCACTGGGTACGGTTGGCTTGTCTTGTAGGAGCCATCGTGATGTCCAGTGTGCTCGTGTTTGCCGGGCTAGCCGGCAGCCAGGCCAGCGCCCAAGCCGTCTCGGCTCGGACCTTGCTGACGCCCGACGATCCTCTGATCGAGCCGCGCCCGCTGCTCTGGCGCACGATCACTGTCCGCGGCACGGTCGATCGCATCCTGGAGGATCAGGCTTTTACCCTACGCAGCCGCTCCATCAAACAGGGCCTCCTCGTCGTGTACAGCTCGAGTACGAAGAGCCACACCACGCTGCAAGTGGGGCAAGAGGTCGAAGTGCGGGGAACAGTGCGCATCCTTAGCCGGAAAGAGGTGGCCAGGCTCGCCCAGGTGATTGGGCTGGGCCTGACCTACGATGGCCGGCCGGCCGGCCACGGCAACCACCCCTACATCCTGGCCTACGAAATCCGCACGGGCGAACGGGTGGAGGACTCGAACTCGTAGGAACTCTGCGAGTTCATGGGAAGACCAGGCACCCGAAAGAGCCAAGTGTCCATGAGCTCCTACGAGCCCTTGTGAACTCCCAGCCCCGACACGTTCACACGAGTACCGAGAGCTCCCACGAGTTCCTACGAGTCACGCCTCCGCCGCCACGAACTGCTTCTCGTACAGCTCGCGGTACACACTGTCGCGGGCCAAGAGCTCGTCGTGCGTGCCGGTCTCGACGATCTGGCCATCCTCCACAACGCAGATGCGATCGGCGCGACGAATGGTGCTCAGGCGGTGAGCGATGACGATCGAAGTGTGCCCCTCCAGCAACCGGTACAGCGCATCCTGAATCAACGCCTCGGTGAGGGTGTCCACGCTGGAGGTCGCCTCGTCGAGGATGAGCAGGCGCGGTTGCGCCAGGGCCACCCGGGCGATGCTGATGAGCTGGCGCTGCCCCACCGACAGGTTCACGCCCCCCTCCTGCACCATTGTATGGTATTTGTAGGGCAGGGTCTGCACGAACTCGTCGAGGTGGGCCAGGCGAATGGCCTCCTGCACCTCCTCATCGCTGGCCTCCGGACGGCCGTAACGGATGTTGTCGGCAATGGTCGCTGAAAAGAGAAAGGGGTCCTGCGGCACGATACCGATCTGCCGGCGCAGCGAGCGTTGCTGCACCTTGCGCACATCATAGCCGTCCACAAGCACCTGCCCCTCGGTCACCTCGTAAAAGCGCGCCAGGAGGTTGGCCAGGCTCGTCTTGCCCGCCCCGGTGTAGCCCACCAACGCCACCATCTGCCCCGGCTCGATGGTCAGGTTGATATCACGCAACACGGGCTCGCCGCCACGGTAGCGCAGCCACACATGGCGGAACTCGACATGCCCCTCCACCGGCGGCAGCTCGATCGCCTCGGGCGCGTCGGCCACTTCCGCGGGCGTGTCCAGCAGCTCGATGACACGTTCACCGCCCGCCACGGCTGCCTGCAGAGTGGTATAGATCTGGCTCAGGTCGCGGATGGGCTGGAAGAGATAGCCCACGTAGGCCAAAAAGGCCACGATAACGCCGATGGTCACCTCGCCGCTTGCGGCAATCTGCCCGCCGAACCAAAGCACGATACAGGTTGCCACCATCCCCAACAAGTCCACCACAGGCGTAAAGGCCGAGGCCAGCGAGACGGCAGCCACGTGGGCATCGCGGTTCTCGCTATTCATCCGGTCAAATCGCTGCTGAGTCGCCGTCTCCTGGGCAAAGGCCTGGATGACGCGCATCCCACTGATGTTCTCGGCCAGGTCGCCGATGACAGCGCCAACCTTTTCGCGCGTCCGACGGTAGGCGCGGCGCGCAAAGTGGGTGAACACCATCGTGGCCAGAATCATCAGCGGCGCCACACTCAACGCCAGGAGGGCCAAGCGCGGGCTCAGCGAAACCATGACGACGATGATGCCCACAACCGTGGCCAGGTCACCGATGATGCTCACCAACCCCTGCGAGAGGAGGTTGTTGATCACATCAACATCGCTGATGACCCGCGAGATGGTCACGCCGACGATGTGCACATCGTGGTACCCCAAATGCAGTTCCTGCAGATGGCGGAAGAGCTGTGTACGCAGGCTGGTCAGCACGCGCTGGCTCATCAGCGAGAGCACATACGTCTGGCCGGCGCTCGTCCCATACAGGCCGACGTAGGCAACGGCGGTAAAGACGGCCACTACCGTCAGCCCGTGCAGGTCGCCCACAGCGATATAGTTGTCAATAGCCACCTTGACCAGGTACGGCGCCAGCAGGTTCAGGCCGGTCGTCCCCACCATCAGCAGGCTGGCGACGACGAACAGCCGCCACTCCGGCAGAACAAAGTCGAGCATACGTCTAAAGACGCGGCGGTCAAAGCGGGTGTCTTCGGCGCGCCCCATGCCCCGGATCAGCGAGCGCGGGCCGACGCCTGCGCCACGGCCAACTCCAATGCCCAGTCCCATAGCCTATGCCTCCCCCGTCGTGGCCAGGCGCGGGCCCGGCCGCCGGCTCGCCTCGCCCTGGGAGCCCGCCTTGGCGACGAGCCGTTGCTGCTCCTCAGGCATCAACTGCCGATAGTAAATGTCGGCATAGAGGCCGTTGCTGTGCAAGAGCTGGCCGTGCGTGCCGCGGGCGATGATGCGTCCCGCGTCCAGCACCAGGATCATGTCGGCCCGGCGCAGCGTACTCAGCCGCTGCGCAACGACGAACGACGTGCGGCCAACCATGAGCCGGTCGAGCGCCGCCTGGATCAACTGCTCGGTGTCGCTGTCTACGCTCGAGGTGGCCTCGTCGAGGATCAGAATACGCGGGTCCTTGAGCAGGGCGCGCGCGATGGCGATGCGCTGCTTCTGCCCACCCGAGAGGGTTACGCCTCGCTCGCCCACCGGCGTATCGTATCCCTGGGCCATCTGCAAGATGAACTCGTGGGCCGCGGCTGCCTTGGCCGCCTCGATCACTTCATCAAGGCTGGCGCCCGGCCGCCCAAAGGCAATGTTCTCGCGGATGGTCGAAGCAAAGAGGGTCGTCTCCTGCAGCACGATGCCGATCTGGCTGCGCAGGGAAGGCAGAGTCACCTGGCGGATGTCGTGCCCGTCGACCAGGATGCGCCCCTGAGTGGGGTCGTAGAAGCGGGGGATGAGGTTGATGATCGAACTCTTGCCGGAGCCGGTCGTGCCCAGAAGGGCCACAATCTGCCCGGGATGCGCCTCAAAGTCAATGTCCTCCAGCACCCGTCGGCGCCCGAAATAGGCAAAGGAGACGTGCTCGAACCGGATGTGGCCCCGGACCGCGGGCAGAGGCTTGGCCTCAGGGCTCTCGCGGACATCGGACTCGGCATCCAGGATCTCAAAAACGCGTTGCGCCGAGGCAACGGCGTTGGAGAGAGCCGCCACAAGCATGCCCATGCGCCGCACGGGCATCACGAGCTGGGCCAGGTAGGTGTTAAAGGCCACCAGCTCGCCAAGGGTCAGGCGGCCCTCCACCACCAGCCGCCCCCCATACCAGATGATGAACACGGTGCCGATATTGGCGATTAGGTCCATCAGAGGCACGTTCTTGGCCTGTAGCTTGGCGGCGCGCACGTTGAGGGAGAGCATGCGCCGGTTCTCGCGCTCAAAGCGCTGAATCTCGGCCGGCTCCTGGGCGAACGCTTTCACAATCCGCGCGCCGCGCAGGTTCTGCTCCAGGCGGGTCGTCACCACCGCCAACTGCTGTTGCACCCGCCCCGAGAGGGGCCGGAAGAGGCGCGAAAAGCGCCAGGCCTGGAGAGCCAGGATGGGCATGCTAAAGAGCGAGAGCACCGCCAGAGGCGCATTCATGCGCATGAGCACGACGGTGGTGCCGACAAAGAGCACCCCCGCATCCACAAAGCGCAAGAAAGCCCGCCCTGTGAGAAAGCGGACGCGGTCCACATCGCTAATGGCGCGTGCCAAGAGTTGGCCGCTCTCAGCCCGGTCGTGATAGCTGAAAGAGAGCGACTGCAGCTTGGTGTGGATGGCGTTGCGCAGGTCGTAGGCCACGCCCTGGGAGGACGATTCGCTGAGGTAGCCCTGGGCAAAGGTAAGTATCCCTTTGGCCAGCACCAGCCCAACCAGGCTCAGCGACGCCTGCCAGAGGACGTCTCGCTGCCCGGCGCGAATGCCGCTATCCACCCCCCGACGGATCATCTGGGGCACAAAGAGGTTGAGGACGTTGATCCCCAGGACGGTCAGATAGGCAGCCACTGTCGCCGGCCAGTAGCGACCCAAGTAGCGCATGCAACGGGCGAGAACCTGGCCCGCGGGGTAACTGTCAACGTCTGCGTGCGGTTCCTGTTCACGAGTTGCTTGTGTCATCGATCTCCATCAGTTCGCTTATCTGTGCCAGCGCCGCGGCCATGGCTGTCGCCTGTTCCGGGGGGAGCGCCTGCAGGTGTTGGCGGAGCAGGGCTGTGCCGCCCAGCGGTGCACGCTCCACAAGCGCCTCGCCGGCTGGGGTGAGCGCCACCATGGCCACCCGGTTGTCCAGAGCCGACCGTGTCCGCGTCACCAGACCTCCCACCTCCAGGCCGGATACGAGTTCCGAAGTCGTGCTGCCGGCCACATAGAGATAATCGCTGAGCGCACCCATGGAGAGCGGCCCGGCCTCGCGCAGGCGTCGCAACACGGCCAACTGGCGCCCATTGATGCCAAACTCGCTACTCACCTTCTTGCTGTAACGCCGCAAATGGCGATGAATGGTCAGCAGTCGGTGTACCACCTCCTCCACCGCGAGGCCATTGCCCTGGTCCGGCATGCATATCCCCCTCTGATACTTCGGAGACGAAACTTTCGATACCGAAGATTATAGAGTAGACCCCGTAGGTTGTCAAGAGCGGGTGAATTGCGCAGGAAACGCAGGGCCGGCCGTCCATCTACGTGGACGGCCGGCCACAGGCCCCGAAAGCCCGCTTTCTAATCGGGTGGGCTCTCTGCGCGAAAGTGTCGTTGCGGCACTAATGCAACTCGTCGCCGATCCAGGGGACATACGTCAGCCAGCGCTGGTGGAGATAGGGGCGCTGCTCCTCAAAGGCGGCCGCCTGGCGCTGGATGCCCTCTTCATAGGCTACAGGCGTGGCGGACTGCATCTCGAGCAGGTACGAGGCGACCCGGGCATAGTAGATGGGCAGCAGCCCGCAGACAACCTTGTCCGGGTCACCTTCGCCCTTGTTATAAACCACGGCAAAATCGATGACCGCCCGCGCCCAGAGGTCGGCCGAGATCGAGTCTGCCGTTGGGCCGCTCTTGAGCGCCTCCCGGATGCGTTCGAGGTGATCCGAGGCAAGCACCGAGCGCCACGTGCTGCGGTACTTGTTTCGCCCCTTCAGGGCCGCCTCCCAGATGCTGTCCAACGCTACGTTGCTCCGCCAGCCGGAAGCGATGCCCCGCTCCCGCTCGCCAAAGACGGTGAGCTGCGGTGGGGCCGGCGGCTGTTCCATCCAGCTCCGCCGGTAAATGCTGACCAGGCGAAAGAGCGTGCCGACGCTCTGCAGAAAGCGTGGGTCGAGCGGCACTACAAAGTCGCGCATGCCCTCATACTTGGTACCCAGGCACACCTGCCCTATCCGCCGCTCCTCGACCAAGCTGAGAATCGTAAGCCACACATCGAGCCCATGCCGGGCCACGTCCGTCTCCCAGACGTCGCGCAGGGCGACCTGACCGGCCAAGTCGCTGCGGATGGCCATCTCGCAGCCTGCCGCCTGGCGAATGTGAGTGCCGTACAGCAGCCGCAGCATCGGGTACACCAGGTGATCGGCCAGCGCCCCCTCCAGGGGCGGGCGATCATAGTCGGCCAGGACGATATCGCACTGCTCGGCCAGGATGGGCGCCGCCAGGGCGCTCAGCCAGTCCGCTGTTATATCCCGCGCGTCCGGGCAGAGCACGATGCACACCCGCGAGCCCAGGGCAGCGGCAACCTCGAAAACGGCGCGCACTGCGCTCCCGCGCCCCAGCAACCCTTCGTACGGTGTGATGATCTTTTTGACGTTTTCCGGGGTAGGCCAATCGGCAGTCAGTTGCGTTGTATTGTCCGATGAGCCGCCATCGGTATTGACGATCACCGCCCGGGCATTGGGGAAATCGCGTGCCAGCCCGGTGACAGCCGCCTCCATGACCCGCGCGATAGTACGCCCGTTACGATAGGTGGGAATACCGACGACGATATCTGCGCTGCCAATCTCCCGGATGCGGCGCTTGGCCTCCACATGCAGGGCTGTCTCGTACATCTAGTCCTCCTGTCGGCGTTGAGGTCAATTCTGAGAACTGGTTTCCGGCTGTTCCAGCGCAGTCTGCACCCGGTCTGCGGCCTCGGCAGCGGCGGCGCGCGGCGTCTGCCGGCCCCGCGTCACGCTTTCGATCGCTTCGCGCAGGGCCTCGGTGGCCAGGCTAAGAACGGGCTCCCGCGGCTGAGGAACTGTTACTGCAGCAAGCTCTAGCAAAAAGTTCCGATAGCCGGCATCATCGACCGCCAGCGACAGAGCCGCTCGACGGGTCGGCAAGTGAAAAGTCACCCTAGACCAGGCCGCCATCGCCTCCGGCTCAAAGATGGCGCGCAGGAAATCGGCCGCCGCGGCCTGGCGTTTGGGGTCATCAGTGAGCACCACCCAGCCCCAGCCGTTGCTCATGCTGATCTGCGCGCCGGAGAGCGTAGGCATGGGCGCTACCTGCGTCGCCGCCAGCCGGTTGGCCCGCTCGCGGCCATAGTCCCACGAGTTCACATTGGTCATGGCGGCGCGGCTCGTCAGATAGACCGGCCAGCAATCGCTGGCATCGTCCAGGTCAAAGCCGGCTGCAGGCAGAACCCCTGTCGCCCGACCGGAACGGTACACCTCCAGGATAGCCTCCACCAGCGTCCGGTCCAGATACGGCCGGCCGTCACGGTCCACCAGCTTTCCGCCGAGCGCCAGGTACTGGGGGAGAAAGGAATCGAGCACGGCTCCATCCGTTGCACCAATGGGCAAGAGGTAGTTCGGCTGCAGAGCCAGCACCTGAGCCCAGGTGCCCGGAGGCTGGGCGATGATCGCCGAGTTGTAGGCCAAGAAGCGAAAGTCGGTCTCATACTGCAAGGCCAACAGGTGATCACCCACCTGCCCGGCATCACGGGCAAAGGGCATCAGGTCCGACACGATCTGCGGATCGACCAGGGAATCGAGAGGCTGGAGTAACGAGGCCTCGGCCAGCAGGCCGATCTCGCTCATGTCCACCAGGGCCAGGTCCGGCAGCATCTCGGGGGCCACCGCCTGCGTAGACTGGATAAAGTGGACGAGCCCGCCCTGGCCGTAAGGCTTTTTGCGCACATAGTGGACCCGGCAGTTGGTGCTGGCCTCCTCAAAGGCGCGAATCTGCCCGGCCAGCGCGGGGCCGCCCGTCACCTCATCCAGCGGAGCCATAAAGTCCGGCCCCCAGATTGTCAACGTCAGCGAGGACGTCGCTTCCCCGGTAGGCTTGGGGGTCTCCGTCCTATTCCTGGCCTCGGGTGCGGGGTTTACATGAGGGGCATCCGGCGTGGCCGGCACCATAGAAGGCTGAGGCGCAGGGTTCTGCCGCTCGCTGCAGGCCACAAGCAGCAGCCCCGCAACCAGCAAGACACACCAGGAAAGGGCCAAGTGCAGCCTCAGGCCGCCGCAGCGATGGCCAGCCCCCTTCCCTTGGTTTGCGCTCATCAGTAAACGTTCTCCTCGTGCCGATCTGTAACAGACTGATAACCAGAATGCGTGTTACCGGCCGAGCAACCACGCATATTATAGCACACTTTTCTGCGAACCGTAGATGGGGCAATTCGTCGCGCTCAGAGCGCAGCTTGCCTTTTGTGTACGGATTTGCTACAATCCGCCATCCATTCATCGGGTGGTGCACCGCTCTCCGGTGCAAATTGCCTCATGCGGCGCCACGTTGGCCAGCCGAGTTGTGCGGCGCAACCTATTGGGAAAGGAGCCTTACCCATGGACCTGGCATCCCTAATCCGCGATGTGCCGGACTTTCCTGTCCAAGGCGTCCTCTTCAAAGACCTCACCACGCTCCTCCAGGACGCAGATGGCTTCCGCCAAGCCGTCGACGCCCTTGCCGAGCCCTATCGGGGCACGCAGATCGACGTCGTAGCCGCTATTGAGTCTCGTGGTTTCATCTTTGCAGCGCCGGTGGCCTACCTCCTGGGCGCCGGATTTGTGCCCATCCGCAAGCCAGGCAAGTTGCCTGCCGAGACGATTAGCGTAGAGTACACGCTGGAATACGGTAGTAACACCCTGGAGATCCACAAGGATGCGATCCGGCCGGGGCAAAAGGTGCTGCTCATCGACGACCTCCTGGCCACGGGCGGCTCGGCGCGAGCTGCTGTGGATCTCATCGAGAGGTTGGGGGGCCAGGTGGCCGGCATTGCCTTCTTGGTAAGCCTCACCTTCCTGAACGGCGTAGAGAACCTGGCCGGCCACCCGGTCTTTAGCGTGATCGACTTTTAGCGCCCCAAGCCGGCCTGGGCCCCGGTGCACCCGAGGCACGCCATTTGCTTGACCCGTGAACCCGGTCGGCAACAGCACTCGCGCGGTCGGCGCCACTGCAACCTTCCCGGAGGCTCCAAGGCACACTTCGCAAGCCGGATTCGGTGTCACAGCGGCGGGCCGCAAGTTGCGAATGCCGAAACTCGGGGAGGGTGGTACCGCGCAGGTACTGTCAGTAAATGCATTCCGTCGGAGAAGGATACCATGGCCAAAGAACTGGAGAGACTCGAGGAGGAACGCCGCCGTACCCAGGGAGAGATCGCCCGCCTTCGCTCCTACCTGGAGATGGAGATGGAGCGCGGCGGTGTCGAGGATGAGGAAGTGTCCGACACGGCGGGCGACATCTATGAGCGCGAAAAGACGCTGGCACTCATCAGGACCCTGGAAGACAAACTGGCCGCCATCGAGCACGCCCTGCACAGCAGTGCCGTTGGGACCTATGGCATCTGCGAACGCTGCGGGCAGGCCATCGATCCCGCTCGCCTGGAGATCATGCCGCACACATCGCTGTGCATCCGCTGCGCCAACGAGGCAGAGCGGCGCACGCGCCGGCCACGCATGGTGTCGGAGGCGGACTAGTGCCGGCAAGCGACGCAGCGGACGATAGATCGGCCCGCCGATGTGCACAATAGACGATAGCAAAGGGTAAGGGGCAGCGTGCTGCCTCTTACCTCTTTTGGAGAGATGTCGATGGAAACGGTAACGAGCCCGCCCGTTTTGGCCCAGAATGCTGTAACCATCGCCCTGGGCCAGATCCGGCCAGACGACGTCGTGGTCTGCCCAGGGGTGGCGTCGGCCGGCCTCTCTCCCCTCGGCGACCTGGCCGTAATCGAGGCCGAGTCCGCCGAGGCCGCGCTCGGTACCTGTATCGAAGCGGCCGGCACCGGCCGCCGCGTGGCCATACTGGCCACATCGGGCGACTTGGCGGCCATGGCGGACGTCCTTCCCCGCGTCGCCGCACTCCGCTTGCCCGTCATCATGCCCATCGTCGGCTGCACGGCTCTTCCCGCCGGGGCGGCCGCCGGTTGCCCCGGTAGCCTGGCCGCTCGCGATGCCGGTTGGATCGAGATAGCCACCGAAACACCCCAAGAAGCCTACGACACCCTGATCCAGGCGCTGCGCATCGCCGAACACCCCGACGTCCGCTTGCCCGTCATCCTGGCCGCCGATAGCCCGAGCGGTGCTGGCGTCCCCCCTGTGCGCCCCATCGACGACATGGCGCTACAGCGCCTGATCGGCGCGCCGCGCCCGGGCGCAGAGGTTACAGCCGGCGGGCCGATGAGCGCCGCGCGGCCCAGTTCCTACTTTTTGCAGAGCGAGGCCCTATCGCTCGTACCTCCCCTTCTGCAGGCGCTGGGCCAAGAGTTCGGCCGCCTCTATGGCCGGCACTATGCCCTCCTGGATACGGCCGGCCTGGCCGATGCTCAGGTGGCCATTGTCGCCGCCGGCTCCACTGCCGGGCGGGTGCGCGCCATCCTGGCCGGGTCGCCCACTGCCGGGCGAGTAGTGGCGCTGGTACGGCCGCGCCTGCTACGTCCCTTCCCGGCAAGCCAACTGGCCGAGGCGCTGCATCGCGCGCGGGCCGTGGCCGTGATCGAGCGCGCCGCCACCGGCAACGGTCCCGCCCCGCTCTACGTCGAGACGGCCGCTGCCCTGCAGGCCATCGGCGGCGGTGGTGTACGCTCCGCCGGCTACCTCTATCATGGCCACGTAGCACAGGGCCTCGCACCCGGCCACATCGAGCAGGTGCTGGCCGACCTGGCCGCGATGGCTGAAGAGGGGCCTGCAGAACCCACGCTACGCTACCTCAATGCATAGCGAGCACATGCACTCCCACACCCTGGCCCATTTGCGCTATGCCCCACTTTGCCCTATCATGGGGCGCGCAAGTTACCTCCCACACCGGTTTCCCTGGTGGAACCCAGTCGGCCCAACCGTCGGCAAGAACGCGGCGTTGCGTGTTCTTGCCAATCGTTCCCGGTCGGGGGATCGGTATCCCAGGAAAGGAGCCATATGGGCCGCATCCATGTCTCCAAGCACCCACTGATTCAACACAAACTAACCCTGCTCCGTAGCGTCGAAACGGAGCCCAAAAAGTTCCGCGAACTCGTGCGCGAGATCTCTATCCTTCTTGCCTATGAAGCCACGGCCGACCTGGCCCTCAGTAGCGTCGATGTCACAACTCCTCTGACGCAAACACAGGGCATGGCGCTGAGCGAGAAAATCGGCCTCATCCCCATCTTGCGCGCCGGGCTGGGCATGGTCGAAGGCATCTGGGATATGATGCCCACCGCCGAGGTCTGGCACATCGGCCTCTACCGGGACCACCAGACCCTGCAGCCGGTGGCCTACTACAACAAGCTACCCGTGAGCCCCACGGTGCAGGTCTGCCTGATCCTGGACCCCATGCTGGCAACGGGCGGCTCGGCCGTGGCCACGGCCGACATCCTCAAGCGCTGGGGGGCCAAGCGGATCAAGTTCGTCGGCATCATCGGTGCGCCCGAGGGTGTAGCGCTGTTGCAGAGCCGGCACCCCGATGTCGATATCTACATCGGCACCATCGACGAGCGGCTCACACCAGAGCCCTCCGAACCGGGCGACCCGCCTCGTGGCTACATCGTGCCCGGCCTGGGGGATGCCGGCGACCGGCAGTTCGGCACCGCATAGGATTTCGTGGAGGCGCCTATGCACTCCCTTCCGACCTGGGCTGTGTTCGCTGGGGTCTTTGCTATCGCCTTTCTGGTATCCTGGGGGCTCACGCCGGTCGCCGGCCGATTGAGCCACCGGCTAGGCATCGTCGCTCGGCCCGGAGGGCGCCGGCGCCACACCGGCGTGATCCCCCGCCTGGGCGGCCTGGCCATCTATGGCGGCTTTATGGCGGCCGTGTTGGCGACCCTGGGTTATCCGCGCTTTCCGGCGGATGCCTACCGCCTGACGGGGCTGCTCCTGGGCGCCACCGTCATCGTCATTGGCGGCGTGCTGGACGATCTGTTCCAGTTCAAGCCGCTGCCCCAGGCGGCCATTACCTTCGTCGCCGCGCTCGTCGCCGCGCGCTTTTGGGTATTCATCGAGCGGGTCAACAACCCGCTCACCGGCCTGCCCATCGTCTTTCCGACAGCCCTCATCGTCATCCTGACCGTGCTCTGGTATTCTGGGATGACCACCACCGTGAACTGGCTCGATGGGCTGGATGGGCTGGCCACCGGGGTCTGCGCCATCGCCGTGCTGGTCTTTATGGTGCACATGCTGCGCACCGAGCAAGTGAGCGTCGCCCTCCTGCCCGTGGCGCTTCTGGGCGCCATCCTGGGCTTTATGCCGGCCAACTGGCACCCGGCGCGCATCCATATCGGCAGCAACGGCGCCTATCTTCTGGGATTTTCGGTAGGGGCCCTGGCGCTGATCGGCGGCGCGCGGGTGGCTACCGCCATCCTTGTTCTCTGGGCACCCATCCTCGACGTCGCCTGGCTCATCTTTACTCGCGTTCGCCACGGCCGGTCTCCTGGCTCCGGCGACCGCTGGCACCTGCACTTTCGTCTGGCCGATATGGGCATCCGCCATACGCGAATCGTCGCCTTTTACTATGCCGTATCGGCTGCGCTGGGGCTGTTGGCACTGATCCTGCCATCTCCGCTCTACAAGCTCGTCGCCCTGGTCGCGCTCGGGCTCATCGTAACCCTCTTTTTGGCTGCCGTCTCGCGGCTGGGGGAGCAACACGAGCAGGCTGACACCGCTCCGCCCGACCAGAGGTGATCGAAGCACCTACTGGCATGATTGTTGCTACTGTCCTGGTTGTCAGCCGCATCTTCCCAAAAGGAGATGGTAGCGTGAAACTTGTAATGCTCGACGTAAGCGGACATACCGAGAAGGATGTGTCTCTGGACGATGCGCGCATGGAGGTGGCCCGGGCTATCCTGGATGGACGGGCAGTCATCGCCATGGAGGATGCGTCGGATGGAGGCACGACCCTCTCCGACTCGAACCAACTAACCGAGAAGCACAAGCTGGCCTACGTCTTGCATCCAATGGCCGGCGGCTAGATTTCGGCTCCGGCGAACCCTAAAGGACAGGCAGCCGGGATCAGGGGACTCTGGAATGTACGTTGTGGCCCCCCTGTCCCGGCCTGTTCTTTTTTGCCGCAAGGGGCAGAGTTGCTAGTTCCTAGCCTTGACCCGATGGGCTCAGCCGGCCTCGCGACGGCGACGGCGCAGCCGCTCCCCGATGCGCCGTACCCACTGAGAAAAGGAGGTCAGCGCCAGGCGCAGGGTGGGGCTCACTGCAGGGCGGGCCGCACGAGACCGGGCGCGGGCCGGCAGCCGCTCCCGCAGTTGGCGGACCTTGATCAAGAGCTCAGTCGGCGGGCCGAACACGTTCCCGTTGGCCAGCAGCCTCTCCTCATCGTGCTTCGCCAAGAGCACCAGCCCCAGGACGTGGTCGGCCAGGGGCACATCGCCTACCGGCACCAGGCAGAGATGGCCAAAGAGATTGCCTTCCTTATCAGCCAGCATGCAGCGGCCAACGGCCTGGACGGCGTAGGAGACACCAGGAAGCAGGCGCGAGGGAATACGCAGACCACTCAGAGAGTGCAACTGCGAGTACTCTTCCTGGCTGAGGACCGATTGGAGCAATTTCTCGGCGCGCACTTCTTTGGGCCGTTGCAGCCCATACGTGCACATGGGGCACAGGCAGTTCCCCCCCGATACCGGGGGCTGGACGACGATACGCGGTTCTTCTCCACTCATCACCAGCACCTCTTCAAGAAGCTGTTTCCGTGCGGGATGTAAGCAATCTTCGTGCCAGCAATGGTAGGCATCGAGCAACACCGCAAGCCTCTGCATAGCGATGACGGCTATGAGGAGAAAAGCCAAGAAGGGAGAAACGAGGGGATAACCGCGTTAGGGCCGGTACTCGACATGGCGGCCGGTAAGCTGCCCCACAAGCCACTCCAGGATGAGCACAGTAGCCAGCACCGCCACATCGATAACGAACGTCAGCGTAAAAGCATAGGCCAGGTAAGAGAGCACGTGCAAGCCCCAGGCCATCCAGGCCGCCGTCGCCCGGGGGAGGCCGAACAGCGCCAGGGCCAGCGCCAGCACGAGCGCCAGGTAGAGGGCAAAGGTCCGCCAGGCCCGCCGGTCCGACTCGCTGGGCAGCATGGCGTTGGCGACGGCAAAGATCAGATAGACCCACAGCCAGGCATCCGCCGCCCGCAGGCACGCCACGACCTGCCCCGGCCATTCGGCCGGCACAATGCGAACGCTGGGCAAAAGGCCAAAGCCCCAGCGTGCCAGCAACAGCACCAGGGCGGTGCCGCTCACCAGGGGCGCCAGCCCAATCAGGCTCTCGCGTACGGGGTCGGTCCGCCCGATCTGCACCGAGCCGAAGCGCATCTGCTTGCCCCGTTTCCGTTCAGGCCCGATGGAAATGGGGCCCACACGCACCCCAAGCAGCTTGGCTGCCAGCCAGTGGCTGAGTTCGTGGGCAACGATACCCGGCAGGAGCAGCAAAAAATGCGCCGCAACCGTCATGTTCTCACTGCCCGTCAGCAAGAGCACCAGCCCTTGGATGTGCTGGTGCAGCTTGCGCTGCACCAGCCACATAGCCAGGGCCGCCCCGCTCATCCAGGCCAGAACCGTCCAATCTACAGGCACGTGGGATACCTCGCGGTCTGCGATCGGCCGCCGGCCGATCGCCGCCTACAGATTCTTGGCCTTGGCCGCCGCACGCACGATGGCCACGAAATCCTCCGCCTTGAGGCTTGCGCCGCCGACCAGTGCCCCATCGATCTCGGGCTGCGAGAGGAACTCGGCAACGTTGCCCGGCTTGACGCTGCCGCCATACTGGATGCGGATGGCATCGGCCACCTCGCGGCCAAACATCTCGGCCAATGTATCGCGCACGGCGCGCCCGATGATGGTGTTGGCCGCCTCGCCCGTGGCCGCCTTGCCCGTGCCGATGGCCCAGATGGGCTCATAAGCCACAATGATGCCCCGCGCCTGCTCCGGCGTCAGGCCGGCCAAGCCACGCCGCACCTGCCCGGAGACAAAGCCCACCGTCTCGCCGGCCTCGTTCTGTGCCAGGTTCTCGCCCACAGCGACGATAGGCGTCAGGCCATAGGCCAGCGCCGCCTGCACCTTGCGATTCACCGTCTCGTCCGTCTCGCCGAAATACTGGCGCCGCTCCGAGTGGCCGATAATCACATACTGGGCAAATTCCTTTACCATCTGCGGCGAGACCTCGCCGGTAAAGGCGCCCTCCTTCTCCCAGTGCATGTCCTGCGCGCCAACGCCGATACCCGTCCCGTGCACCATGCTGGATACGCTGGCCAAAGCCGTGAACGGCGGGCACAGCACCCGTTCCACGCTATCGACAGTCTGCAACTCGGTGAGCATGCCGCGCACCAGTTCGGTCGCTTCGGCCACCGTCTTGTACATCTTCCAATTGCCTGCAATGTTGGGTGTTCGCATCCACTTCCTCCTTTAGGGCATCGTTTGCAGCGATGTTACCACAGAAGCAGAGGCCTGGCAATCGTCAGGGGCAAGAAGCAACAACCGGCTACGGATAGATACCGCGTATCTCGGTCGCCTTGGCCACACGGTCGATGGCCAGGATGTAGGCGGCCACGCGCATATCCACCTTTTTCTCCTCGGCGATGCGCAGCACGTCCTCAAAGCTACGAGCCATCACCTCGCGCAGTTGCACGTTGACCTCCGGCTCTCGCCAGAAAAAGTACTGCAGGCCCTGCACCCACTCAAAGTAAGACACGGTCACGCCGCCGGCATTGGCCAGCACATCGGGGACGACCAGCACGCCCTTGTCGTAGAGAATGTCATCAGCCTCGGGGGTCGTAGGGCCGTTGGCGCCCTCTGCGATCACCTTGGCCTTGATGCGCGCGGCGTTGGCGCCGGTGATGACCTTCTCCAGCGCCGAAGGCACCAGCACGTCACACTCGAGTTCCAACAACTCCTCATTGGTAACCCGGTCCGTCCCCGGGTAGCCCAGCACTGTGCCCGCCTCCTGCTTGTAGCGCAGCACATCGCGGGCATCGAATCCCTTGGGGTTATAGATGCCGCCCTGGCTATCCGACACGGCGACGATGTGACAACCCTTGCCTTGCAGCAGGTAAGCAGTGATCGAGCCCACGTTGCCAAAGCCCTGCACGGCCGCTGTAGCGCCTTCGATTGGGATGCCCTTACGCTTGAGCGCCTCGCGGGCAACGAACATCAGGCCGCGCCCGGTGGCCTCGGTACGGCCCAGCGAGCCGCCGACCTCCACCGGCTTGCCGGTTACAACCGCCGGGGTTGTGTAGCCTCGATGCATGGAGTAGGTATCCATGATCCAGGCCATCACCTGCGGGTTGGTGTTCACGTCGGGGGCAGGGATGTCGCCCTCGGGGCTCATCAGCACCGCAATCTCGGTGGCGTAACGGCGGGTCAGTCGCTCGAGTTCGCCGCGCGACATCTCTTTCGGATTACAGATGACGCCGCCCTTGGCCCCACCGTAGGGGATGCCCACAACAGCACACTTCCAGGTCATCCACATGGCCAATGCGCGCACCTCGTCGAGGGTCACGGCGGGGTGGTAGCGTATGCCGCCCTTTGTCGGGCCGCGCGTAGCGGAGTGGTGGACACGATAGCCGGTAAAGACGCGTACCGAGCCGTCATCCATATGCACTGGAAAGTTGACCGCGAGTTCGCGCTTGGGGCGGCGCAGCACCTCGCGCATGCCGTCGCTTAGCGACAGGTGAGCCGCCGCCTTGTCGAACTGGGCCAGGGCGATTTCATAGGGGGTTCGCCCATTAGTCTCCATAGATTGGTCTCCTCCTTCCATTATCCTCTCGCAGCGAACGCTGCCAAGCAATTCCTTCCGGCTAACAAGAACGGGCGCTCAAAAATCGAACGCCCGTCCCTGGGTGCCCCTGCAAGCAAAAGAGCCATCGCTTGCAGAGCGATGGCTCCTGTGCCACGGATCCGTTGTGCCTCCCGGCAGCGCCGGCCTATACGGGTGTTGTACCTCGCCGCCGCTCCAGAGCGGCAGTCAGCAATTCCTGCGTCAGCGCCGGGTTGGCCTGCCCGCGCGTGGCTCGCATGACCTGGCCGATCAAAAAGCGCAACACCGCCTCCTTGCCGCTCAGATACTCGGCCACCGGCCTGGGGTTCTCATCGAGCACCCGCTCGATAACACCCTCCAACGCACTGCGATCCGCGATCTGCGCCAGCCCACGCTCGGCCACAACCTGCTCGGGCGGTGTGCCGCGGGCAAACACTTCGTCCACCACCTGCTTGGCGCTAGTCGCCGTCAGGCGGCCCGACGCCACCATGCGCAGGATCTGCACGAGATACTCGGGAGAGAGAACCACCTCTTCAATGGGCCGGTCCTCGGTGCGCATCAGGCGAAAGAGTTCGCCCGTGATCCAGTTGCTGATCATCTTGGCATCGACGCCGTCTCCGGCCTGCGCCAGGGCCGCCTCAAAGTATTCGGCCACAGCCCGATCCGCAGTCAGCACCTCCGCATCGTACGGCGAGAGGCCAAACTCTCGCTGGTAGCGCTCCGCCTTGGCGTCCGGCAGCTCGGGCAGGCGGGCGCGCACCCGCTCCACCCAGGCCGGGTCCAGCACCAGCGGCGGCAGGTCGGGGTCGGGGAAGTAACGATAGTCCTCTGCCTCTTCCTTGGTGCGTTGCTGGAAGG
>DAOUGZ010000253.1:0-11846 GCA_034428955.1 Anaerolineae bacterium
GGAGCGGCCAGGCGGCGGCTATGGCCAGCGCCAAGGCCGCCAGCAGCCCGAGCAAGCAGAGATTTCGCGCCCGTTCCTCTTGTTTCATCAATCCATCCTCAGATAGCGCGGCACGAGAAGCAGCGCCGCGGCCAGCAGAATCACCAGAATGCCGCTGATGCCATAGAGCCCGCGGCCCAAGCTGCCCAGAAAGCCGCCGGAGGCCGGCGTTGGCACGGCTGTGGGCGCAGGCGCCGGGGTGGCTGTGGTGGGCGGAGGCGTGCGGGTGGGCAGACGCTGGTAGCCCATCTCCACCTGCACCGGCGCATCGACCAGGGTCAAGGCGCCGCCGATATCGCCTGTGGCTTCATAGCCGGCCGGGTTGTCGATGACCAGGGTATAGTCGCCCGCCGGCACCGGGTTCAGGCAAGAGGGCTCTTCATAGCCGGTGGTCAACAGGCTGCCCACCTTGGTCTGGGCGGCGTCCAACAGCGAAACCGCGGCGCCGGGAATCGGTCCCTCGCCATCGTCGCGCCTGCCGTTGCCGTTGGTATCCTCAAAGGCCAGCACGCACAGATCGACCAGCGCCGGGGTGGGGCTGGCGGTTGCCGTCGGAGCGGGCGTGGGCGGCACGGTCGGTTCCGGCGTGTTGGTCGGCCGGGGCGTGGGTGGGGGAGGCGGTGTGGGGCGCACCACGGAGAGCGAGGCATCGTCCCACACGGACTCGTTGTGCTTGACGGGATAGTCGCAGTGGCCGCGCACAAAGACGGTCACCGCGTCGGCCTCGGCCTGGGCGTTGACGGAGAGCTGCACCCAGTTGTTGTACTCGATGCGCGGCTCGGACCAGCGTACGGTGCCCGCCGACCAGTCGGTATTGCCGGTGGGGTCGATGCCCACCAGCAGGCGATAGTTGCCCGGATCCTTGACCGAGTTGTCATCGTCCTCGCTGCTGCTCCAGGCCTGGCCCCAGGCGCTAAAGGTGACCTGACTGCCGCGGGGCACGCTCACCCGCTGCCAGAGGCCGGCATTGTGGCTGGCAAAGAGGTTGCCGAATTTCTGGGCAGCGGCGCCGCCGTGCACCCGCTTGCCGCCCAGATAGTAGACCGACGATTCGCCAAAGCTCGGCCTAAAGTTCTTGCCCTCGTTCTGCCCCGGGCCGTCCTGGTACCAGGGCGTCCAGCCGTTGGCGACGACGACGTGGCCGTCGCCGAAGTGGTCGGTAAAGCCTCCCTCAAAGTTGGGGTTGGCTAGCTCCCCATCCGCCAGCACGGGCTGGGCGGCCGGCGGCCAGGCCAAGAGCGCCAGGCAGAGCAAGAGGGTCGTTAAACGGAGACGACGAGTGCGCATTGAATCCCCCTTCTGTGATGCCCGGCAGGGCGTGCCATGGCTCATGGCGCGCCCACCGGGATGGCATCGTTGTCGGCTGCCACGGCAGACTCGATCACGTGCAGCCGCTGCATGCTCTCCAGCTCGTAGAGGCCCACAATGACCCGGTCGCTCTGCGGATCATAGGGAGCCGGCAAATGGACCTGATGGACGTCGACGATCCGTTGCCCCGGCTGCCAGAGGGTTGTCGGCAGCCGGCCGCCGACGGGTGGGCCGTCGTGCTGGCCGGCGACGGTGCCGCCGTGCAGCACCTGAACAAAGGCCGTATAGTCCCCGGCCACGGGCTGCAGCGCCTCCCACACCAGGCGCACGTGCAGCTCCTGGCCTCCGGCCGGCTCCACCCGTGCTTCGATCAGGCGAATGCCCTGCTCCAGCACGGCCTGCGGTGGCGAGGCCGTATAGGGTGTTGCCCTAAAGATCAGCGCCAACTCCCGCGCCTCGGGGTCCAGGTCGCCCCGCTCGTACAAGTCGCAGGACGCCTCGACCTGCGCTTCGCCCGGCAGCAGGCTCAGGGCCGGCTGGTAGGGCTCAAAGGGCCAGGTGGCCAGCAGGACCTCCGTAGCATCCCCCGGCGCGGGCGGGTTGGCCGGGTCGATGATCTGCACGTTTGGCCCCGCCGACACCAGGAAGCGCAGGGACGGCCAGCCCTGCCAGAGATGTTGCGAGATGTAGGCGACGCGCGAGCCGCCGGCTGCGTCGTCGGCCAGGAAGTCGTTCACCGCCGCGGCAAGCTCGGTGCTGCCGCTCTCAAAGTGGTAGTAGACCGTCTCGGCGCGTGCATAGGCGCGGAAATAGTCGTTGGCCGTGCCGGCCAGCCCCGCGAACAGGGCCAGCCCCACCAGGGCGGCGCCCAGCACGCCGCGCTTGCGCGCCTCCAGCCACCGCCAGGCGGCGGCCAGGCCGAGGGCAGGCAGCAGGAAGACGAAGGGCTGGATGCCCACCCCGCGCAGAAAGTGGGGCGTGTCTTCGGCCAGAATGGTCGGCAGGAGCATCGCGCCCACCCAGAGTAGCGTGAACCAGCCCGCGCCCCGCCGGCGGGCGGCCACAATCAGGCCCAGGATGAAGGCCAGGGCCAGGGCCGGGTCGAAGATGGGGCGCCAGGGCAGGTTGTGCCGGGGGATGCGGTCGCCACGCAGGAAAAAGGCCGCGAGCGCCCGCCCGATGTGGCGCGCCAGCGTGCCCCAGGGGTCACCGTGGGAGATGGCCGGGTTGAGGATGGAGACCTGCGCCGTGCGCCCGGCCAGCACATCCGGCCGCAGGAGCATGTAGGCCCCCAGCGGCGCCGCCGTCACGAGCGCGGCCGCCAAAAAGATGCCCAGCCCCGCCCAGCGCGGCCGTGGCAGGCGGGCGGCCGGCCAGAGCAACAGCAGCCCCAACCCCACAAGCGGGATGGGCGTAAAGCGTGCCGCCAGGTAGGTGTAGAGGGAGGCGCCATAGCAGACGCCGGCCAGCGCGAAATGGAGCCGGCGCCCGGAGCGCAGTCCGCGCCAGAGCAGCCCTATGGCCAGGGCCAGGCAGAGCGGCAGGCCCACGGCGCGAAAGCCCACGCGGCTGAGGTGAACCGGCCAAAAGGTCACCGCCGTCACCGCCGCGGCCAGCAGGCCCACCCGGCGGTTGAACAGGCCGGAGCCCAAAAAAGCCGTCGCCGGCACGGTGAGCAGCCCCAGCAAGAGCGCAGGCGCGCGCAGCGCGATGACCGTGCGCCCCAAGAGGCGTACGCTCAGGGCGATGAGGTAGATAAAGAGCGGCTCCCGGCCGTTGTTGGCCGCGAACCAAAGCGTGTGCTGCCCTCCGAGCACCTGCAGGGCATCGAGCCCGTTGTACGCCTCGTCGTGGTATAGCCCGGGCGGAATCGAGCCCAGCCCTGCAGCTCGCAGGGCCAACGCCACCCCGACGATAGCGGCCAGAGCCAGGGCGTAGGTCCGGGTCGGGAGGCGTTCCTCGTCCACGGCTTGGACCCTTTCGTTACCAAATGTACACATTGCCCGATAGGGGCATTATAGGAGAAGGCGAGGGCCTGTCAACAGCCGAACTGGTGATTGGAAATCACCCCTGGATAGGAAGTGACTAGCAACAGCTGCATGCTGGACCGGTAATTGCTATTTGGGATTCGGACCCGTGGCCGCAGGCCCAGCCAAGGGTCCCAGGAGGCGGAATCGGGTTGCCCTATCCACACTATCCAGGCGGAGGATGGACCTTGGTGAGGGTACATCGAGCGCGGGAAAGGACGGGTTCCTGGTTCGAGCCCCGCGAGCCGGATCAAGCGGTGCGGCTCTGGGGCGATACGCTGGCGCGCTCCGGCCGGCGGAATGTGCTGGACGTCGGCTGCGGCGGAGGGCGGCATGTGATCCACCTGCTGCGGCTGGGCATGTCCGTGACGGCGGGTGACGTGTGGGCGCCGGCCCTGGCCGAGACCCGCCGCTGGCTGGCGCGCGAGGGGCTCCACGCCTACCTGGTCAAGCTGGACATGACGGCGCTCCCCTTTGCCGATGCGACGTTCGACGCTGTGCTGAGCGTGAACGTGTTGCACCACGCCCAGCCCTCCGAGGCGCGGGCGGCCGTGCAGGAGGTGCTGCGGGTGTTGCGGCCGGGTGGCCTCTTTCTGGCCGTCCTGGCCGGGCCGGGGGATTGCCGCTGCCTGCTGGAGCGGCCTGCCGAGCCGCCCGCGCCCGCCTTTGCACCGCAGTGCAGCGCCCAGGACCTGCGCGGGCTCTTTGCCGGCTTTCGCGTGCTGGAGACGCGGCGGCGCCGCTTGCATGTGGCGGCCAACGACGGCGCCCAGGGCCGTTGGGGGGTGAACTGGCGCGTTTGGGCGGAGAGGCCGGCGTAGGACCAGCCCCTAGGCCCCCCACCCGTACACCACCACGCCATCCGCCTCGTACACGCGTTGCATGACCTGGTCCAGCACCGTTTGCCGGGTGTTGATGCCGTACTTGCTGCGCTCGTAGGGGCCGACATAGACGTAATCCACGCCGTACTTCTCCAACAGCGCCCGCACCTCGGCGGGGTCGCGGCCCTGGTAGATGGCCTCGATGTCGGGGAGGCGCTTGTTCACCTCATCGTAATTGCCCCGCCACTGGCCCTCGTGCCCGGCCCAGCCCAGGACGGTGGGCAGGCCCGTCCAGGCCGAGACGCGGTTGTGGCTGGCGTTGTACTCATCGCCCGGCGCCTCCAGGATGACCGCATCCTCCCCCGCCTCGCGGGCCAGCCAGGCAATGGCCGCCCCCTCGCCCGAGTGCGGGTCCAGCCAGGCCGTGCCGTCGAGGGTCGGCCGGCCCCGGAAGAGCCCGGCCTTGCTGGTGCTGGCGGCGATGGGGTAATAGAGCGCGCCGGCCACCAGCAGCGCGACGGCACCGAGCCAGGCGCCGCTCACCAGTCTCCGAGCGCCCTCGCCCCGGCGTAGCCGCTGCAGCGCCTCGCCCACTCCATAGGCGGCGGAAGCGGCCAGGAGCACCCAGGCCTGGTAATAGAACTTGAACATGGTGTTCATGCGCGTGCCGAAGGAGTCGCGGATGTAGACGAACTCGGTGCCAAAGGTGAGCAGCAGCCCGGTGAGGGCCAGGAGCAGGGCAAAGGTCGAGGCGCCGGCCGATTCCCCCCCGCTGCGCAGCCGCGTCCACAGCAGGGCGGCGGCCAGGGCCACGAGCAGCGCCAGGGCCAGCGCCAGCCAGGGCCCGGCGGTGAGCGAGGTGATAGCGGAGAGGATGGCGTGCCCCACGCTGCCGACGGCCAGCATGAGCGCCAGCGGCAGGGCGAGCACCACGGCCAGGGTCAGGCCGTAGGTGCCGAGCAACCTCTGCCGCCGGGCCGCGGCTAGCCCTTGCGCCGCCAGCCAGGGGACGATCACGGCCAGGAAGGGGCCGAAGAAGAGCAGGTAATGCTGCCAGCGCGTCTTGGTATAGTCCACCACGGCCAGGCCGCCCGCCTGGGAGCGGAACCCGGCGTAGAAGGGCAGGTAGAGGGCCATGGACCCCAGCAAGAGCAGCCCGGCGAACCCGGCGCTCTCCATCAGCCAGGGCAGGGAGGGGCGGCGATAGTGGGCCGCGCGCCCCAGGGCGTAGGCCACGATGGTGATCAGGGCATAGGTGGGCAGGTCCCAACTGTTCAGGAAGCCCAGCGCCCCGACGAGTAGGGGCAGGAGCGCGCCCCAGCGCGGCAGCGCCGGCAGGGTCCATTGCCGGCCGCCGGGGAGCGGCAGCGCCGCGCCGGCGGGCAGGTCGCGCACGCCGGCCATCAGGCCCCAGGCGACGGCGAGCACCAGCAGGCCGAAGGGCAGGGCCATGACGTGGGGGTGCAGGTCGCCCAAGATAAAGCTAAAGGACGGGAACTCGGTGATGACCTCGGGCAGCTTGCCGAAGGGGTTCACATCCTGGATCAGCCGCGTCGCCCGCCACCACCACCAGTCCATCCCCGGCAGCCAGCCCCCGCTCGCCGGCGCCTCGCTCAGTGCCGGGATGTTCACCCACTGCCAAAAGGCGGGGCTGCCCAGCCCGCGCGCGTGCAGCAGCTCCAGCACCCCCTCCAGGTTCCCCAGCACGGCCACAAACCCCGCACCGAGGAGGCCCATGAGGTGGGCGCGTCGGCCGGCGACCCCGTCGCTGAGGGCGCGCACCAGCCCGTAGGCGCCGGTCACCGTCAGCGCGAACACGGTGCCCAGGGCCAGGTTGTAGGCGATCCCCGACGGCACGGCCGAGAGCCGGGTGATGAGGGCCATCAGGAGGTAGCCGAAATAGTAATAGCTGATGGCATAGCCGGAGAGCCACATATCCCTGGGCGGGAAGGTGGGGCTGCGCAGGATGGCGTTTAGAAAGCCAAAGTCCATGGGCTTTTCGGTGTGGTTGATGGCGGGGTCGTAGGCGCGGAAGGCCAGGTAGCCCAGGAAGGCCACCAGGAAGAGCACCTCCGCCCGCAACAGCTCGCCGCGCTGCGCCCGCCAGAGGTCGGCGAGCCTCTCGCGGCGCAGGGCCAGGGCGGAGAGCCCGGCCACCAGCGCCACCGCCAGGAGCGCCGAGATGCGCGTGTTCTGCAAAAAGCCCAGGGAGACCAGGAGCCACAGGGCATAGCCCGCCACGAGCAGGCCCAGGTGCTTGATGAGTGCCGCCCCGCGCCCGGCCGTGTGGCCGAGCGCCGTCGCCGCCAGCGGCCACGCCGCCCAGCCGATCAATTCCAGGCACAGCCACCAGGCCACAATGGCCAGGACCTCGTTCAAAGCCGTCCTCCTGGTTCGGATACGAAAAAGGGAAACGACCGGAGGCCGTTTCCCTCTCTCACGTACACATTCGTTGCCTGCCGCCCGGCCCCGGCGCTATGCTCGCGTCAGGTATTGCCCGGTGCGCGTATCCACACGGATGGTATCGCCCTCGTTGACAAAGAGGGGCACCGTTACCTTCAACCCGGTCTCGGTCGTGACCTGCTTGGTCGCGCCCGTTGCCGTATCGCCGGCGATGGCCATCGGCGCATCGGCCACCACCAGATCCACCGTTGTGGGCAGCTCGATCTCGATCGGCTCACCGTTGTACAGGCTCAACTCGAGGGTCACGCCCTCCTTGAGATAGTTCACGGCGTCGCCCAGCGTCTCCCTCGTCAGCGCCGGCTGCTCGAACGTCTCGTTGTCCATAAAGTAGTACAAATCGCCGTCCTGGTACAGGTACTGGACGGTGAGATGATCCAACCGGACGTCCTGCACACGCTCGCCCGAGAGAAAGTTGCGGTCGATCGTGGCCCCGGTGCGCATATTGCGCAGCTTGGTGCGGATAATGGCATTGCCGCGGCCGGGCTTGTAGTGATCGTACTCGATCACCCGAAAGAGCTGGCCGTCGTACTCGAATGTGACGTTCTTGCGCAGTTCGGTGACGTTGATCATATAATACCTCCGTGCCACGGCTAACGGATTCGATTATAGGTTAGTGAAAGGAGGCTGTCAAATAATCGGCTTGCGCGGCGCCCGCATCTGATATACCCTTCGCCCACCAACAGCCTGCCGGGGTGCCTTTGGCGATGGCCCCGGCCGCCTCTCCGACAGGCTGCCAGGCAGAGAGGAGGACGCCATGCCCTATCGGGTCGTCTTTCAGCTCAACGAATCGGCCAGCAGCGCCGTTGAGGGGGTGCTGGGCAACATCCGCCACCTACAGGCCGAGCTGGCCTCAGCGGGGCTGGAGGTGGAGCTGGTGGCCCACGGTGACGGCCTCGTTGCCTTTTACCGCGCGCCCAATCGCCAGGCGCGCACCATCCGCGAGATGGCCGAGCAGGGCGTGCGCTTTGTCGCCTGCCACAACACCATGGCCGCGCGCGGCCTCAGCCCCGGCGACTTGCTGGAAGTGGTGCAGGTCGTGCCTTCGGGCGTGGGCGAGCTGGTGCGCCGCCAGGCAGAGGGCTGGGCCTATGTCCACCCTTGAGGCGCCGCCGGTCGAATTCTCCCTGCCGCCGGTGAACGACGTGCAGGACGTCCACGGCGACCCCGCCCACCACGACCTGGCCCTCTTTATGCACGGCAACCAGTGGATGGTCGTGGATGCCCTGTTGCACCAGTTCCAGGCCCGGCATCCCGAGGTCGCCAGCATCTACTACGAGACCCTGCCCCCCGGCATCCTCATCCGCCAAATGCGCCAGGGCGCCCTGCAAATCGGCGGGCTTGTGCTGCGCGTCGCGCCGGACGTCCTCACTGCCGATACCGCCACCCTGGCCCGCCTGGCCGATGAGGAGTGGCTGCAGACCTGTCACGAGTATGCGAGCAACACCCTGGCCCTTTTGGTCCGTAGCGGCGAGCCCCACGGCATTCGGGGCTGGGCGGACCTCCTGCTGGAGGATGTGCGCGTCGTGCTGCCGGACCCGGAGACGGAGGGGATCGGCCGGCTGGTGCGCGAGATCATCGACGAGACCCTCGGCCCGGACGCCTGGACCGAGCTGGCCCACCGCAAGCGCGAGCACGGCCTGGCCCGCTTTACGCGCATCCACCACCGCGAGACGCCCCTGCAGCTCATCGCCGGCGCCGCCGACGTGGGGCCCGTCTGGCTGACCGAGGCCCTCTACCAGCGCCGCCTGGGTATGCCCGTTGAGGTCGTGCGCTTGCCGGCGGACCAGAACCGCCGTGGCCGCTATGGCGTCGCCGTCGTCGCGCGCACCACCGAACACCCCGAGGCGGCCAAGGCCTTTGTGCAGTTCCTGCTCGGCGCCGAGGCGCAGGCCATCTATGCCGATTACGGCTTCGAGCCCGCGCACCGCCCGCCCGAGCCGTGAGCGCAAGAGCGCAGCGGAAATCCATGCCTCCCGGTGCACCATAAACTATGAAAACGCGGAGCCGCTTGGCGGTATTTTCAAAGCAGGACACGAAGACGCTCTCATGTTCTCCTGCACGGCACCTTTGTGGTGAGGCGCTATCTTCAGATCAGAAAGGAGCGAGATGACATCATACCCGGAGCCACGAGAAGAACAGGATCCCTGCTATCACGCCGCTCGCATCCGCCACATGCTGCGGGAGGTGGCCGAGCACGCCCGCGAAGACGTGGCCAAGGTCGCCGACCCCAAGGCCCAGGCCCTCTTTGAGACCACCGCCGAGGTGCTGAACGGCCTGATGACGGCCTACGAGCACTATGAGAAGCAGGTCGAACTGGCCTGGCAGTAGGGGAGCGAAGGGGCACGAAAGGGCGCGGCCCGTCCCCTCCCGCAGGTTTCCGGCCACCCACCGCCGGCGGAGACATCACATCCCCGGCCGGCCCATCGCGAGCAGCCCATCTCCTGACCTGCGGGAGGGTTCATTCTCCTCGCCCGGCGGCAACCCCATCTCGCGCCACGCGGGAGACGGCCGGCCTCCGGGGGGTTGCGCAACCTCCCGGAGGCTCGTGACTCCACGGCTCGCCTCGTGTTGCACACCCGGCCGCCGGCGCTCCTTGCGGTGAAACCGCCCCCCCTACACCCAGCCCAGCGCCATGAGCAGCGTGAGCACCGCCGCCAACACAACCGGCAGAAGGCAGCCCCAGGTCGTGCGGCGGTAGATGCGGTTGTAGGCGGCGCGGCGAGGGTTGGTGACCCAGCCCCGGCCGCGCGGCGCCTTGAGGCCCAGGCTGTGGCGCGCGTAGCGTTTCCACGAGGTGCGGGCGGCGACGCGCTTTTTGAGGGACGGCCGGCGGAACCCGACTCTGACTTTCATGTTCTTCCAGCCTCCTTCTGCCACGCTTCCAGGTCGAACGCCTCGGCACCCGCCGCCAGCAAGTGCCGGTTTGCCGCTAGGTCCAGCGTATACACCCTCTTCCCCCAAGCGAGGGCCTCATGCACCAGTGCCTCCGCCTTGCCCTCGGGCTGGGCGTGAACGACGAGCAACGCATCCGCCAGGGCGGCGACGATCCGGTTGCGCAGCGTCGCGCTCTCGGCCGTTGCCCGGCGCACATTCGCGGCGAACAGCGAAAGCAGCAGCAGGCGCCCCTCGGCGAGGGGCTGCCGATACTCGGGCTTGATGCGCATGCGCTGCAGGCTGCGGGCGGGGCAGAGGATGACCGGCTGCCGGCCGCGCAGGAGCAGGCGCAGAGCTTCGTGCTCCATGGGGCTGTGAAAGCCGCCGATGACCTCCACCCCCGCCCGGCGCAGGGCGATGGCCAGGTCGTAGGTGGCCAGAATTACCTCGCCCGGGCAGCGTATGGAGGCGGCGAGCCCGAGCCGGGGGGAGCGGCCCTCGAACCAGATCTCGCGCTTGCCGAGGAAGGAGAGAGCCTGCGGCGCGTCGCGGCCGAGGAGGGTGAGGGGCGCCGGATAGCCCGCCTCCCCCCGCGCAATCGCCCAGGCCGGCGGCTGGGAGGCGCTCCCCCTCACCCCTGCGCCCGCAACCACTCGCGCCCCTTGTCGCTGATCTCCCAGATGCCGCGCGGCGAATTCGCCTTGATGAGTCCTTCCTCGCGCATCATGTTGCGGCACCACTGGGCGGTATTGCGCCAGCGAGGCGTGCGTTCGTTGGAGGGCATCGGCGAGAGATCGTGCTGGTTGAGTTGGTCGCTCATCAACTCGTAGACGCGGCCCAGAACCGCTCCTATCTCTGCGCTTCCGCCCATCTCCACCAGGGCGCGCAGGATGGGCACGCGGTATGCCTCTTCGGGCGTCTTGAGGCCGTGGGGCAGGCGCTGCCCGGTGGTCTCGACTGTGGATTCGGGGATCTCGAGCCGTGCGCTGCGGCCCCAGGCTACTAACTCGCGGCGGAGCCCTGTGAGCTTTTGCGCCCTGGCCAACAGCTCCTGGGCGCGGCTGTGCTCGCCAGCGGCAAAGGCGCGCCCGCCCAGTTCATTCACCCGCTCGATCTCCGCTTCCAGTTCCTCCAGCAGCATCTCATAGGCAGCGAGGACGTTCGCCGGACTGTGCTCGCTCATGGGGACATGCTCTCCTCTTGCTCGGCTTCCTCAAGGGCATAGAGGCCCAGGCGATACTTGATGTCATAGTTCACGATAAAGTCCAGTTCCTCGGCGGTGAAACCATAGTGCTGCGCAAGTACCTGATCGATCTCATCGATGATGGGTTTGGACTTGGCCGCGTAGAACTGGGCGTAGCTGATATCGTGCCCGCCGGAGGTTCGGATGGTGATGCGTTCAGCATTGGCGGTCAGGTCTGTCATGAGCCGCTCCCCAAGATCGGCTAGGCTGGAGTCCTCCAGCAGTTCGTGGGTGACCGGGAAGCCCTTGACAAGGAAATCGCTCAGGTGGAAGCAGTCGCCGTAGGCGAGAAAGTACAGATAGAAGAGGCTGCTGTTGAGCAGCGCGCAGACACCGTGCGCAGTGGGCGCATCGCTGCAATACAGGTACCGGCCATGGGGAGGCGCTCCCTCCTCGCCGTCCTTTGCATAATACGGGAGGCCTACGGTGGCCTTGACCCAATACTGGGTGGCCTCTTGATAAAAGACAAAATGCGCCGTTGCTCTCTCTCGTAGAGCCATGCCTGTGGTGCGATCAGCTCTCGATTTGATCTTGGTGAGCAATGCTTCAGTAGTGGTGTGCGCATACTTGGGGAACAGATCAGGATAGATTGGCCTGCGGGTGACAGGTACGAACTCGATCTGGTTGAAGAGATGCGCGCGCAGTTCGGTGGGCCAACGCTGATGGCGAGTTGTTTTCAGATCTCTGTCACCGCGCCGGTGACTTGCTTCAGACAAGAAGATCACACTGCGACAGTGCTGCAACCCGTCAAACAGCTTTCCGGGACGATCATCAAAGGGAATGACATAAAGCGTTTCGCTCTGGCACTCGAGCAGTTCTCGCACTGGGGCCATGCGTGACGAACTGGCGAGTGGAAGTTGGACAATGTAGCTGCACTGGCCACTTCTACGCTGCCTTAGGCTCAGCGCTCGCTCAATACACAACCCATATAGGTTCCCGCAGCTTTTGGTAGCATAGTCACGTACCGTGTATGCCTTCCGGACGGCGGCATACTCCCGCCAGGGTGGGTTGCCCACAATCACATCGAACCCGCCACGCTGCATGATGGCGTAAAAGTCCGTGAGCCAGTGA
>DAOUGZ010000254.1:0-10412 GCA_034428955.1 Anaerolineae bacterium
CAAGAGCCGAGATGCAGGGGAGGTGAGCGATGACCTACCTGGGTGCTTGCATCCTGGGGAGCCTCTTCCTGACCCTGACGATGGTGGTGGTCGCCACCCTGGCGGTGGGCGCCGCTATCGGCGAAGCATCGCTGTACGACGAGTATGACTTTCGCCGCGCCCAATGGGAAGAGCGCGAGGCGCAGCGCATCCTGCGGGCGCGCTACGCCCAGGGGCTGGTCAGCAACGAGGAGTACCGGCGGCTGGCGTACGAGCTGGAGGGTGGGGCGTGACGCCTCAGCCCAGCACCGCATCCGCCGGCATGCCGGGCTTGAGCGCGCCCTCCGGGTTGGGCAGGCTGACGCGGACGGCGTAGTAGGTGTTCACCCGCTCCTCGTGCGTGGCAACGTTGCGCGGGGTGAACTCGGCGCGGTCGGCGATGCGGGTGACGTGGCCGGCAAAGGTGCGGCCCCGGAAGCTGCCGACGCGCACCTCCACGCTCTGTCCGAGCGTCACTTCACCGATGCGCGGCTCGGGCACATAGAGCACAAGCTCCACACGGCGCAGGTCGGCCAGGCGCAGCAGTGGGGTGCCGGGCAGCACCGCTTCGCCGGCGCGGACCAGTTGGGCCAGGACGGTGCCCTCGGCCGGCGCGCGCAGGGTGTGCCGCTCGCACTGGTGCTGCAGAGCGGCGGCCTGGGCCTCGGCCAGACGTAGCTGCGCCTCGGCTACGGCGACCTCCTCGGGCGAGGGGCCGGCCTGTACCTCCGCCAGGCGCGCCTCTGCGACCGCCAGAGCCGCCTCGGCCACCTCGGCAGCGCCCGCTGCCTGGTGCTCCGCCGCCAGCAACTCGAGGGGCGTTTCGTGGATGGCCTCCAACCCGGCCAGGTAAGCCCTGGCCGCCTCCAGGTCCTTTTCCGCCGCGGTGACGGCGTGCAGATTGGCCTGGCGCACAAACTCGGCGGCCTGCCACTGCCGCGAGTTGTAGCTCAGCCGGTCTCGCTCCTGCGCGGCCATCTCGACGTCGGCCCGCGCCGCATCCAGACTGTGCTCCGCGCCGGCCACCTGGGCGCGGGCTGCGGCCAGTTTTAGCGCCAGTTCCTGAGGCCGCTCCCGCGCGGCGACGGCATCCTGCCAGGCCTGCCTGGCCCCCTGCAGAGCGGCCCGGGCCTCACCCACCAGCGCCTCGGCCGCGGCCACCTCAGCCGGGCGCGGCCCGGCCTTGGCCAACGCCAGGTCCGCCTCGGCTGCGCGCACGGTGGCCTGCGCCTGGGCCAGATTGGCCTGGCAGGGTGCATCGTCGAGCACGACAAGCACACTGTCCGGGGTCACGGCGTCGCCCTCGGCGACCTGCACCGCGCGAACGCGCCCCGCCAGTTCGGAGGCAATCGTGATTTCGTGCGCCTCGATGACGCCAGAGACCTCCAGGGCGCTCTGGGCCTGCAGGCGCCCGCCCGTGCCCGGCGCCGCGATGAGCAGAACCCCTGCCACAACGCAAGCCAGCACCGGCCCTATCCTGAGCTGCTTCATGGCTACGCCTCCTCCAGGACGGCATCGGCCGGCATGCCGGGCTTGAGCGCGCCGTCGGCGTTGGGCAGCCGCACCGTCACCACATAGTAGGTGTTGACTCGCTCTTCCTGGGTGGCCACGTTGCGCGGAGTGAACTCGGCACGGTCGGCGATGCGCAGCACGCGCCCGTCAAAGACGCGTCCGGGGAAGCTATCCACCGTCACCCGCGCCGCCTGCCCCGGGCGCACATGGCCGAGTTCGCTCTCGGGCACATACACAGCCAGGGTGACCTGTTGCAGGCCGCCCAGGGTTATCAGCGAGGCCCCCGGCGCCGCCACCTCTCCCGGCTCCGCCAGGCGCGCCAGCACCGTCCCATCGATGGGCGCTGTGAGGGCCATGCGCTCGCGCTGCAGCTTGAGCGCATCCAGCGCCGCTGCGGCCTGGCCCACACGAGCCTGCACCGCTGCCAGCTCCTCGGCGCGGGCCCCCGCCTTGAGGCCGGCGACCTGGGCCTCGGCCACCGCCACCGCCGCTTCGGCGCGGGCCAGTTCCGCCTCGGCCAGGTGCGTCCTGGCGACCGGCCCCTGCGGGTCGGCCAGTTGCGCCTCCAGTTGGGCTACTTGCTCGCGCAGACCGTCGCGCGCTGCGGCGGCTCCATTCACATTGGCCCACGACTTCCAATAGTAGACCTCGGGCGAGCCCAGCTTGACCTCGAGCGGGGGCAGGGAGGCGAGACCCAGGCTGTAGCTTATCAGCAGCGGGTTCCCCTGCTCGTCGACCCCCACCGAGGCGGCATCGCGCATGGCTGCGGCCTGCTCTACCCTGGCCTCGGCGGCCGCCAACTGGGCGCGGGCCACCGTTGCCTGCAGGGCCAGGCCCTGCGGGTTGGCCTGCACGGCTTGAGCATCGGCCAGGGCCTGGCGTGCGGCATCGCGTGTGGCCTCGGCCTGGGCCTTTTCCGCCTCGGCAATGGCGACGGCGCCGGGGCGAGCCCCCGCCTGCAGTTGAGACAGCCCGGCCAGGGCCACGGCCAGTTGCGCCTCGGCGATGGCGATCTGATCGTCGATAAGCGTGGTATCCAGGCGCGCCAGCACCTGCCCCTGGCGCACGGCCTGGCCCTCCTCCACGATCACCTCGGCTACACGTCCGCCGTATTCGGTGCTGACTTGCACCTCGTCGACCTGGATAGTACCGGAGTAAAAGCCCGTAGCCGTCCGTGTTACGGTCATGCCCATGCCGCTGCTGCGCGGTGGGCGCAGATCAAAGCCATAGCGCCACACAAGCAGCGCCACGATGCCGATCACGACGGCCAGTTGCAGGATGCGTCGACGGTTGATCATGCAACGTCTCCAAAAGCCGGGGCAGTGCACTCCGGGGCAGCACTGCCTGCCGTGTGTTTATTTTTTAACGCTGGCGATGAACACATCCTCCAGCGATGGTAACACCCAATCGATGCGGCGCGCCGGTGCGCCGGCACGCTCGATGAGCCGGGCCACCTCGGCCTGGGCCGCCTGGGCATGGGGCACAACGGCATGGACCTGATTGCCGTAGAGCACGACCTCATACAGAGGCAGCTCGTGCGCCTGCTGTGCCTCGCGCAAGGCGCGCACGGCCAGCTCGGGCTGGGGGCAGTCAATTTCCAGCACCTGCCCGCGCATCACCGAGAGTTTTAGCTCTTCCGGCGTGCCCTGGGCCGCAATACGCCCCTCGCTGATAAAAGCCAGGCGCCGGCACTGCTCGGCCTCGTCCATGTAATGGGTTGTGACAAAGACCGTCGTGCCGCCGGCGGCCAGCTCGTAGATCAGCTCCCAAAACTCGCGCCGCGATACGGGGTCGACGCCGGCAGTGGGCTCATCCAAAAAGACCAGCGCCGGCTCGTGGATGATGGCGCAGCCCAGGGCCAGGCGCTGGCGCCACCCTCCGGGCAGCCCGGCAACCAGCTCATCCTTATGGCCCTCCAGCCCGGCCATGGCCAGAATCTCTTGGCGGCGCCGGCGCAGGGCCTTGCCCCCCAGGCCATAGGCCCGCCCATAGAAATCCAGGTTCTCCGCGGCGGTGAGGTCGCAGTAGAGGGTAAAGACCTGCGACATATAGCCCACATGGGCCTGCATGGCCTTGGCCTGCCGCGCCACATCGAAGCCGAGGACGCGGGCCGTGCCGCCGGAGGGCGTGAGCAGACCCAGCAGCATGCGGATGATCGTCGTCTTGCCCGCGCCGTTTGGGCCGAGGAAGCCGAATACCTCGCCCTCCGGCACCTGAAAGCTCACCTCGTCTACGGCGGTAAAGGCGCCAAAGCGCTTGCTCAGCCGCTCTACGGCGATAGCCGGCTTAGCCATACAGCGCCTCTCGCCGGCGGCGGCGAATGAGCGAGACGAACGCCTCCTCCAGGCGCGGGCTGATGGGCCGTGGCAGGGGGCAGGCGATCCCCTGGGCCTCCAGAGCCTGAGCAAGCTGCGGCGCCCTCAGGCCGGCGTCATCGACAAAGACGTGCAGCTTTTCGCCATAGGTCTGGACCTCCAACACACCGTCCATGACCCGCAGCACATCCCGGGCGATGCGCCACTGGGCCGGGCGCAGCTCCAGGAGCGCCCCGGGCACCAGGCGCTTGATCTCGGCAGGTGTGCCGCAGGCTATCAGGCGCCCCTCGTACATCAGGCCCACCCGGTGGCAACGCTCCGCCTCGTCCATACTGGGCGTGCTGACCAGGATGGTCAGGTTCCGCTCCAGGCGCAGGCCGGTCAGGGTGTCCCAGAACTCGCGCCGCGATACCGGGTCCACGCCGGTAGTCGGCTCGTCGAGGAGGGCCACCGCCGGCTCGTGCGCCAGCGTGCAGGCCAAGGCCAGCTTTTTCCTCATGCCGCCCGAGAGCTGGGCCGCCGGCCGGCTGCGGAAGGGGCTCAGGCGGGCGGAATCGAGCAGGCGCGGAATGCGTTCGCGCCGGGCCTTTGCCCCCATGCCATAGACGCCGGCAAAGAAGCAGAGGTTCTCATAGGCGGTCAGGTCGCCGTAGAGGCTGAACTGCTGGGCCATATAGCCGATTCGGCGGTGCACATCCTGCTTTTGCCGCTGCACATCGCGGCCGCAGACCTTGGCCCAGCCCACATCGGGCGCGAGCAGGCCGCTCAGCAGGCGGATGAGCGTGGTCTTGCCTGCCCCATCCGGCCCTACCAAACAAAAGATCTCGCCCGGCGCGACAGACAGGTCCACACCATCCACCGCGCGGGTGTGCCCATCCCGCCGGCGGCTCGTAAAGCTCTTTGTGAGCCCCTGGGCCAGGATAGCCGGCAACGATTCTGCCATCAAACTCTACCTTTTATCTCTCCCAGCACGCCGATGAGCGCTCGACGGACCTCGCGCACGGCGGCGGAGAGATCACGATATTCGCTCCCATTGAGCAGCTCGACATCGCGAGCCATGAGGAGCTGGTAGTCCAGGTCCTCAGTTGAGCGCAGCGCGGCGCGCACAAAGCGCAGGGCATCGTGCCGGCGGATTCTGCTGCAGCCCTCAACAATGTTGGCGGGTATGCTGATGCTCGCCTGGCGCATAGAGCGGACGGCGCCGCTCCTCTCCCTCTCCGGGAAGGCTGCGCTGGCCCTGTACACCTCCGCGGCCAGCCGGCGAGCTTGATCACAGGCATCCAAAGACCGGAAATCCCACACCATTCACCTCTTCCAGTAACGAACCACCCGTAGCCTACCCCAGCCGCTGCCGAAAGCTGGCGGCACTGACGGCGAACACGGCCAGCGAAAAGACGGCCAGGGACTGTACATCGCTCTTCAGGCACGTCACCCCAACCCCCTTGAGGATGATCCCGCGCACGATCTGCAAAAAGTAGGTCAGGGGAAAGAGCGCCCCGATATCGCGGATAAGGGGCGGCATGCTCTCGCGCGGAAAGATGAAACCGGAAAGGACCAGGGCAGGCAAGAGAATCAGCGCCGCCAACTGCTGCGCCTGCTGCTGGTTCATAGCCACCGTGGAGATGAGCAGCCCCAGGCCCAATGATGAGAACAGGAAGAGCATCGAGACCAAGAGCAACTGCGCGAGGCTCCCCTTGAAAGGCACGCCGAACCAGCCGACGCCGATAGCCAGCACCGTGGCGATGTTGATCAGGGCCAGCAGGGCATAGGGGGCTATCTTGCCCAGAAGGAGTTCCCAGGGGCGGATTGGGGTGACCAGGAGCTGCTCCATCGTCCCATGCTCGCGCTCGCGCACAACGGCAAAAGCGGTGAGCATGAGCGTCTGAAACTGCATGATCAGCCCGAGCATGCCGGGGATCATGAAATCCACGCTGCGCATGCCCGGGTTGTAGAGCAAGCGTGTGCGCAGGTCGAGCGGCGACTGTATTGGGCCCCCGCCGCGCTGGGCGCTCGTCTGTGCCAGCAACTCTACGGCATAGGTCTGCGAGGCGCTCGTTGCTGCGTTGAGCGCCGAACGGGCCGCGCTGGGGTCCGAGCCGTCGATGATCACCAGGACCTGCGCCGTCGAGCGCGCCAGGTCGGCGGCAAAGCCGGCCGGGATAACGATGCCCACCTTGGCGCGGTTGCTGTCGATGGCGGCAATCAGGTCATCGTGGCTATCGACATAGCCCTGCAAGTCAAAGTAGCTGGTGTTGCCGAGTTTCTCCAGGTATTGCCAACTGGTCTGGCTGCGGTCGCTATCCACGACGAGCGTCGGCATGTGGCGCACGTCGGTCTCGACGGCATAGCCAAAGACCAGGAGCTGCGCGATCGGCAGGACGATCATGACCAGCATGGTGCGCCGGTCGCGCAGGATGTGCAAGAACTCTTTTTGCATCACCGATAGGGTGCGTTTCAGCATCTTCCCTCCGGGGCGGCCAGGTCAGCCAGCATAGGGTGACGGCGTTACAAGGCCGGACAATAGCGCTCCTCCGACCCCCCGGGAAGCTGCACTGCACGCACGGTCGGCAAGGCAACGGTTGCCCCACTGGGCAGCCGATCACGTGGCCGGCCGGCATTCGTCGTGCGCCGCTCGCCGGCAGCGCACGCACAAACGCCAAAGGAGCATCGGGTCAGCCCATGCTGGGGCAGTGACCGCTTGGATAGGCTCCGGTTCAGGGTGCCAGCCCGAGTGCGCGCCGGTATGCGAGCGCACACCCATAATGGACACGCATACTGTACGCGTTTCTTGCGATTGAGTCAAAGCGGAAACAGCATGCTTCCTTGACAGCGACGGCGGGCTCATCTATGCTTGGGGCTGAGTTGCGTGGGTTGGCCAAAGAGAACATGGAGGTATTTCATGAGCGACACCGTATACCGCACTACCCTGGCCCGGCGCAGCATTCGCAAGTACACGGCCGAGCCGGTAGCACCGGAACAGGTCCGGCGCCTGCTGGAGGCGGCGATGGCCGCCCCCTCGGGGCACAACCGGCAGTCCTGGCATTTTTTCGTGGTGACCGAGCGCGAGACCCTCGACCGGCTGGCCGCCAGGCACCCCTACGCCAAAATGCTGCACGAGGCGCCGCTGTGCATCGCCGTCTGCGGTGACCCGGCCAGCGAGTTCTGGATGCACGACTGCTCGGCGGCGGCGCAGAGCATCCTGCTGGCGGCGACAGAGATGGGGCTGGGGTCGGTGTGGCTGTGCGCCCATCCCCTGGCCGAGATGCAGCAGGTCGTGCGCGAGGTGCTGGGCATCCCCGCCCCCATCGAGCCGCATTGCCTGATCGCGCTGGGCCATCCGGCGGAGGAAAAGGCGCCGCGCACCCAGTATGACGAGGCGCGCGTGCACTGGGGGCGCTGGTAGGGGAGGCTCGGGTCAAAGCCCCCTCAAGGCGTGCCCGGCTGCTCATTGCCGGGCTTGGGGAGACGCAGAGAGCTGCAGAGGGGATCGGAAGTGTCCCCTCTGCGCGCCGGCCTCTACTGTATGGTGATTCGCAGGACCTGGTCGCCGCCGGGGCGCGGGGTGCCGCGCCCGTCGCTGTTGCTGGTGAGGACGTAGAGGGCGCCGTCCGGGCCCTGGGCCACGTCGCGCAGGCGGCCGTATTCGCCTTCCAGATGGCGTTCGAGGCCTAGCGCGCGCCGTGGATCGGCGGGGTCCAGGATCAGCCGGAAGAGGCTCTGGCCGCGCAGGGCGGCAAAGAGCAGGGAACCATCCCAGGGGCCGCCGGAGACAAAGGTCGCCCCGGCAGGGGCCCAGGTAACGGTCGTGCCGCTGGTGATGACCGGCGGCACGAGCCCCTGGCGCGTCTCGTCGCCGGCGACGATCGGCCAGCCATAGTTGGCGCCCGCCTCGATGAGGTTTACCTCGTCGCGGCAGCAAAAGGTGGCGCTCGACGGCCCATGCTCCGTGGCATAGAGCCGGCCCGTGCCGGGCTGCCAGGCCAGCCCCTGCGAATTGCGCAGGCCGTAGGCATAGACCGGCGAGTCCGCGAAGGGATTGTCCGCGGGGATGGTGCCGTCGGCGTTCAGGCGCAGGACCTTGCCGTTCAGGGCGCTCACATCCTGGGCGAGGTCGGGGGTCTCGGCATCGCCCAGCGTCCAGTAGAGCATGCCGTCGGGGCCAAAGCGGACGCGGCCGCCGTCGTGGTTGGAGGCGCCGCGTCCGCCGTCGACGAGCACCCGATCGAGGGTGCCGCGGCCCTGAGGGTCCTCGCGCAAGCGCACCAGGCGGTTCCGCAGGCTGCCGTCCGCGGCCCGGTAGGTGTGGGCGGCATAGATATAGCCGTTCTCGGAAAAGTCGGGGTCCAGGGCCAGGCCCAGCAGCCCCGCTTCGCCTACCTCGGCCACGTCCAGGGCCATCCAGGGCTCGGGCTCGAGCTGCCCGTCGCGGATAACGCGAATACGGCCGGGGCGCTCACTGACAAAGATGCGCCCATCGTCGGCAAAGGCGATGGCCCAGGGCGTATCCAGCCCCTCGACCAGGACCGTCACCTGCAGAGCAGGCGGGTTGTTCGCCTCTGGAGTGGGCGGGCTGGTCGCCTGCAGAGCGGCCGGCGCACCGTCGGGAGTGCCACAGGCAGTCAGGGCCAACAGTAGAGCGAGAGCCGGAGCCCGGCGAGCATGCCGTCTCATCATGCCGTACCTCCACGAGGGGATTGCAGGCCCCCATCTTACCCCGGCCCCTTGCCGTGGGCAAGCGGATTCTCGCCCGCTGAACCCTGCAAAAGCTCCAAGGCGCATTCCATGCGAACGCGTCTTTACTGCAACCGTATTTGGCAAGTCGGTCCCCGGCAGCAGCCGGCTCACGCTTCGCACATCCGGCCCTGACCGGGGAGGGGTTGACAAGCAGCGGCTTGGCCGCAATACTATAGAAAACACGAGGCAAAGGAGGCCGAGATGCCCGACACAGTGTTCCAGACCATGCTGGCGCGGCGCAGCATCCGCAAGTACACGGCCGAGCCGGTCTCTGAGGAGCAGGTCCGGCGCCTGCTGGAGGTGGCGATGGCCGCCCCCTCAGCCAGCAACCGCCGGCCCTGGCATTTTGTCGTGGTTACCGAACGCGACACGCTCAACAGCCTGGCCGAGCTGCACCCCTACGGCAAGATGCTGCACGAGGCGACGCTTTGCATCGCCGTCTGCGGCGAGCCGGAGAACGACTACTGGGTGCAGGATTGTTCGGCGGCCACGGAGAATATCCTGCTGGCGGCCACGGAGATGGGGTTGGGGTCCGTGTGGCTGGGGGTACACCCGCGGGCCGACCGCGAGCACGACGTGCGCGACCTGCTCGGCATGCCGCCTCATTACTCCCCCCTCTGCCTGATCGCCATCGGCCATCCGGCGGAGGAGAAGGAGCCGCGCACCCAGTATCAGCCAGAGCGGGTGCACAGAGAAAGGTGGTAGGTAGGGGCTGCAACCTGGCTAAAGCTCCAGCATCTACCCGCATGACGGGTATCTGGCTCGGCCCTCTCGCGTCACAATGGGACTCGTCGTGGAGCTTTACAGGGTTCACCGCTCCTCGCTGATACAGTGCACCCATGGCAGGCCAACGGCATTGCACAGGCGTTGGTCTGCCGTCCAGAACTCGCACTGTCGGGTCTCAGCCAGGGCCAGGTAAAAGCTGTCGTAGGCGGCCACCCGATTCAGGCGCATCGTCCACTCGAGAGCCAGGGCGATCTGGGCATCATCAGGGGGAATCAGAGTGACATTCAGACCCTGCGCAAGCGCAAGGGCTTCTTGAGCGTCGAGTGGCGTCATACCGCCATGATGCACGGCTTTGCAGACAGCCGAGGTGAACTCGTAGAGCCATAGAAACGGGGCCTGCAGCTCAAGCCCTGCCGACTCCCACTGGCTCCAGAGCTCTCGCACGCGTCCTCGATCTGGGCCAGGTCCGATCAGCCTGAAAGCGACGCTGGCATCAACAACCAAGGATCCGGTCATCTCGCGCCTCCAGGTCGGCCCGAGCCTCTCGCCAGATGGCGTCGACGTCCAGCGGCTCGCCGCCGCGCCGCTCGAGGATCCTGGCCGCTAGAGCGTCGCTCCTGGCCAACCAAGTTTGCCAGTGAGCCTCTCTGTCCTTGCCTGCGTCCCGTTTGAGCCGCTCATAGTCCTCCAGGCTCACCAGCACTGCCTTGGGCTTGCCACGAGAGGTCAGGACGACACGCTCACCGCGATACGCGACTCGGTTGATCAGGTCGGAGATATCCCGCTTTACCTTGCCGATGCTGACGTGGATCTCCATCGCACCCCTCCCGCCATTGCATTACCCTGATTAAGAGTATAGTGCACTCCCAATGCAGCGTCAACAGGAGTTTGAGGCTGGCTGCAAGTCGGCAAGAACTCTGGCAGGCCTGGGCCTGGCCCCTAACCTAAGTAGGTCGCAGAAAGTTCTTTGCACATTTAGCAAGCGCATTTAACAAAGACGGAGCTGGCGGGTAAACTAGTGGACACCACATCTCGCTAGGAACCCGCCATGCTCCGTACAAGACTGGATGATACTCAATACGCCGAATTGCGCCAACTGGCCCGCCA
>DAOUGZ010000255.1:0-3202 GCA_034428955.1 Anaerolineae bacterium
TGGCGGGCCAGTTGGCGCAATTCGGCGTATTGAGTATCATCCAGTCTTGTACGGAGCATGGCGGGTTCCTAGCGAGATGTGGTGTCCACTAGTTTACCCGCCAGCTCCGTCTTTGTTAAATGCGCTTGCTAAATGTGCAAAGAACTTTCTGCGACCTACTTAGGTGACTATTTTTTGGCGAAAACAGTATACCTCAGAAACCTGGCCCCTTCATTATTCCCGGCCGCGATCCGCAAGAACCGCCCCGTAACGAAGTGCTAGCCCCTCCTCACGCCTGAAAACTGTCCCCAACCTGTTACGCTCTCCGGCAGATGACCTCCCCAAACCTCTTCCTTTCCGGCTTCGCCTGGTCGTAGCCTGTTGTGGGTCGGCGAGCATCCCGGATCGCTGTACGATGCCGGGACCTCCTGAGTCCTTCCCCGATGAAGAATCCTCGCAACTATCGAGGAATATTGAGGGCTGCGACAATAATTACACCGCATACTGTTGACAATATTTATATTTCCGGGCTATAGCGCGAACAGGATGGCTGGTACCCCTCTCACCAGGTGACAGTCTGCCAGGTTGTGCCCTGGAGATTCTCAGAGGCCAACCGCGAGGTCTCCAAGTGCAAGCGCCACTACGAGTACCTCTCCGAAGTGCTGGCCGGGCGTGAGGCTGTGGAGGAGCGCTCACTGTTTGGCTTTGGGCAGCGGCTCAACAGGCAGTTCCGCTCCCAGTTCGAGACGGCCCGCAAGATAGAGTTGGCCACCCAGTGCAAATGGTTCGTCAAGATGAAGACCGGCAGCATGCGGACGAAAATGGTCTCTTTGGTCACGGGTTGCGTATCACCGGTGATTATCTCAGCAGCCCATCCAGAAACAGCCTGTTTACCTCACGCGCCAGTTTGGGATTGTGCTCAAGCATGTCGCGGATTTCCCTGTTCTGGCTCAGGTACGTCTGGAACATATCGATACATATCTCGATCGCGATGTCGGATACATCCGGTGCAAAAACCCCGGACCGCCTGCCCTCGTCTATGAACTGCATCGCAAGCCGTTTGTTGGCAACGTTAAAGTCCTCAAAGTATTGCCGGAGCTCCGGGTCGCTTTCAATGGCATCAAAGAAGAAGCGCAAGCTATACTGACCATAGTACCAGGCTCGGATCTGGAGAAACTCTTCGATCTTTTCGACGAAATCCCCCTCCTTCTCGATCAGCTTCTGTACCCTTGCAATGCTTTCATCCAGTATGCCCTTTACGATGACTCGCCGGAGATTGTCCTTGCTCTCGAAAAAGTTGTAGATCGATACTTTTGAAACGTGCGCTTTTGTCGCTATCTCGGATACCGTCACCTTGTCAAACCCGTACTGATCGAACAGCTCCAGAGCCGTCTGCAAGATGGCTTTCTTTTTGTCGTTCCTTCTCTTCTCAAATCCGTTCAATGGAGTCGCCTCCAAAGTATGAACTATATAAATCCATCTGGTTCACAATATAGCACTCTGTGATTGACAAGTCAAGGGAAATGTGGTAAGATATGAACTAAAGTGGTCCATAAAGTTCATAAGGAGAAGCATCTATGGGAACCCTGGACGGACGCATCGCTCTCATCACCGGCGCTGGGCGCGGCATTGGCCGCGAAGAAGCACTCTTCTTCGCGGCTGAGGGCGCCAAGGTTGTGGTCAATGATCCCGGCGTTGCTCCCGACGGCAGTGGCGGCGACGCCAGCGTGGCCGCCGCGGTGGCTGCCGAGATCAACGCTGCGGGCGGCGTCGCGGTCGCCAATACCGACAGCGTCAGCGACTGGCTGGGCGCCAAGCGCATGGTGGATACCGCCATCGACGCCTTTGGGGACCTGCACATCGTGGTCAACAACGCCGCGATCAGCCGGCCTCGGGCGCTGGTGAACATGACCGAGGGGGAGTTTGACGATGTCGTTGCTGTGAAACTGAAGGGCACCTTCGCGGTTAGCCGTTGGGCGGCTCGTTACTGGCGCGAGCGGTATGAGACCGGGGACCGCGCTGACCGTGCGATCATCAACACGTCCTCCTCCACTGGTCTGAACTCCCCCTATCCGCTCAACACCAACTATGCGGCGGCCAACGCCGGGGTCGCAGCGATGACGCTCCTGCACAGCCTAGAGCTCGGCCGCTATGGTGTGCGGGTGAACTGCATCTCACCCGGGGCCCGTACCCGGCTCTCCCTCGACCTCCCCGCAGGGATCCAATCCCTGACCCGGCGGGACACCCCTGCACCTGATGCGTTCGACCCGTGGCACCCCTCCCACCAAGCCGTAGTCGTCGCCTACCTCGCCAGCGCCGGCTGTCCCCTGACCGGCCAGGTGCTGACGGTGCGCGGCAGCACGGTGACGGTCAGCCACAACTGGTCGCTCGGCGAGCACGTGAGCAAGGAGAACGCCGGCTGGACCGTCGACGAGTTGGCTCGCGCGCTGGGCGAGCTTTGCTTCGAGGATCCCTTCGACAAGCTCATCTACTTGAGTCGCGTATACGGTGTGACCAACCGCGAGCAAGTCCAGCAGTTGATCAACACCTTCCTCGACAACGACGAGCGGACCGAGCCCGGGAAAACCTCATAGGGCACCTCAAGCCCCATTTCTGCTAGGGGGGGTGTAGGGGTTTTGTGGAAGGCGGCTCCCGCCTTCCACAAAACCCCTAGTGGTCTGCCGCATTGATTTCGACGGCCTACATGGCGCCTCTGGTTGTGCGGCGCCACCCATCATAATCTTTGCGGGCCACTGCTAGCTTACTCGATCGGCACATAGATCTCGAGCACGGCCTCGGGCGAATCCGCATCGAAGCGTTCGTCGTAGAGTTCAAAGTCGGCCCCGGCTGCACGCTTGTGGCCCGAGTTGGGTAGCCACACCTGCCAGATGTAGTCGTAGGTTTGTTTCAGCTCCGAGAGCGGCCTGTGATGGGTGAATAGGGCATAGCGCCGAGCCGGCACATCGCGCCGCACCATGCCCTCCGGCACGGGCGGTGTGCCCTGGACCTCAAGCCCGGCGACGTACTCGAACTCGCCTGCCGGGCCGATGGTATCGTCACAGAGGCCATAGGCAGGGCCGCAGACGCTCTCGATCTCCCGGCTACGGGCGTTGAACTCGCCCCACAACTGGGGGATTTCGCCGTTTTGGTTGCGCCCATAGTAGCGCATGCCGATGATGCTGAAGGCGGGCTTGTCCACGATCTTGGGCTCCATCGCTTCTTT
>DAOUGZ010000256.1:0-25926 GCA_034428955.1 Anaerolineae bacterium
TGGCGGGCCAGTTGGCGCAATTCGGCGTATTGAGTATCATCCAGTCTTGTACGGAGCATGGCGGGTTCCTAGCGAGATGTGGTGTCCACTAGTTTACCCGCCAGCTCCGTCTTTGTTAAATGCGCTTGCTAAATGTGCAAAGAACTTTCTGCGACCTACTTAGGCGGGGCGCGAAGCGCGCCCCGCCTGGCCGACACGTTCTGTGAGGCAGCCATGCGCGGAGTCAAAATCCTGGAGCGATTGCTATACACCGTACCTATCATGCTTGGTGTGGCCATACTGGTCTTTCTCTTTATGCGGCTCACTCCTGGCGACCCGGTAGACATCATGATGGGCGAGGGCGGCTTTGTCTCCGAGGGCGAAATGGAGCAACTGCGCCAAGAGTTCAATCTCGACAAGCCACTGCATGTCCAGTTGTACCTCTTCCTCTCCGGCATTGCGCGTGGAGATCTGGGCTACTCTTACGCCTATCGCAAGCCTGTGGTCGAGTTGGTTCTCGAGCACCTGCCGGCCACCATCGAGCTGGCTTTCGGTTCGCTCATCTTTGGCTTGTTGATTGCCGTGCCCGTCGGAGTCTGGTCGGCAGTGAAGCAGCACTCTCTGCTGGACAACCTCAGTATGGCCGGCGCCTTTCTGGGAATATCGATGCCCGCCTTCTGGCTCGGCATCCTGCTGATGCTATTGTTCGGCGTCTGGCTGGGCTGGCTCCCCACCTCCGGGCGTATTACCTACGGCACGGGCCTGCAGAGCATCACCGGCTTGCACGTGCTGGATAGCATATTGACCCGCAACAGCGCAGCCCTGCTCTCATCCCTCAGGCATATCATCCTGCCTTCCATGGCTCTGGGTGCGGGCACCACTGCCATGATCGCTCGCGTCTTGCGTTCCAGCATGATCGAGGCGCTGCGAACCGATTACGTGCAGATGGCGCGAGCCAAGGGCGTGCGCGAGGTACTGGTCGTCACCAAGCATGCGCTGCGCAACGCCCTCATCCCCACCGTGACGGTCGTTGGGCTGCAGTTCGGCGTCCTTCTGGGGGGCAACATGATCGTCGAGCAGGTTTTTTCCTGGCCTGGGCTGGGCCGGCTGGCGGTGCGGGCCATCTTCTCACGCGACTTTCCCCTCGTGCAGGGGGTCGTGATGGTCTATGCCCTCACCTTTGTGCTGGCCAACCTGGCCGTGGATGTTCTCTATACCTACATCAACCCGAGAATCACTCTCTAACCGCCTGCGGGGCTCGCACTGGGCAGGTGCGAAGCGCATAGCCCGGTTGCCGCTTTGGAACATTGCGCCCCGATAGGCAGCCGGCATTGGAAAGGTTGGATACATGGAAAACGTGCAGACCGCTGGGGCCTGGTGGTACCCCTGGCGAGTGCGACTAGGCGTACAGGCGGAAAACGCCGGTAACTTGTTGCGTGATCTGTGGGGCCATCCCATCGCCCTGGTCAGTGGGCTGGTTGTGCTCCTCTACATCGCTGCCGCCGTGCTGGCCCCTCACATCGCCCCCCACGACCCTGCCGCGGGCAACCTGCTGCGGCGCCTGGATGCGCCGGCTTGGGCCGGCGGCAGTGCCGGCTATTGGCTGGGCGCCGATGCCCAGGGACGCGATATCTGGTCCCGCATCCTTCACGGCAGCCGGGTGTCGCTGTGGGTCGGGTTTGTCTCGGTCACCATTTCGATGAGCCTGGGCGTATTGCTTGGCTGCGTGGCCGGCTACTACCGGGGCGTCGTGGATACTGTCCTCTCACGCTTCTCGGACCTGCTCTTGGCCTTTCCCTATCTCATCTTTGCCATCGCTGTCATGGCCTTCCTGGGGCCGGGCCTCACCAACCTCATCCTCGCCCTGACCTTTAAGGGCTGGGTCGAGTTCTTTCGCCTGACCCGCGGCGAGATGCTCTCCGAAAAGACCAAGGAGTACGTTGTAGCCGCCCGCGCCCTGGGCCGCAGCGACCGACAGATTATCATTGCCGAGATCCTGCCGAACATTCTGCACTCGGTGCTCGTGCTGGCCACTCTGCGCCTGGGCTTTATGATCGTCATGGAAGCCAGCCTCAGCTTTCTCGGTCTGGGGGTTCAGTCTCCCACGCCGGCCTGGGGCACGATGGTCGCCGAAGGGCGAGATTATCTCACCGTCGCCTGGTGGGTCTCCACAGCGCCGGGTGCGGCCATTCTGATCTTGGTGCTGGCCATCAACCTCTTTGGTGAGGGCCTGCGCGACATCCTGGATCCGCGGCTGCGAGTAGTGTGAATGAAGGAAACCATGAACGGGAAAAAGTCCTTACTCGAGATTCGCAACCTGACTACCGTCTTTCCGGCGCGCTGTGGGCCTGCCCGCGCCGTGTCGGGCCTGGATCTTTCCTTGCATCAGGGCGAGTTGCTCGGGCTGGTTGGCGAATCGGGCTGCGGCAAGAGCATATCAATGCTCTCCATTCTTGGCCTGGTTCCCTATCCGGGCCAAGTCGTCGGCGGCGAGATCCTGCTCGACGGCATGGATCTCCTCCGCCTCTCATCCCGCCAGATCCGTGAGGTGCGCGGCCGCCGCATCGGCATGATCTTTCAGGATCCCATGACAACCCTGAACCCGGCCTTTCGCGTGGGCAGCCAGGTTGCCGAATCGCTGCGCATTCACCACATGGTCAACGGCTGTGGCCCACGCTGGCCCTGGCCTCTTGACAGGGTACAGCGCGCCGCTGAGCAGCGCCGTGTCGTCGAGTTGCTTCGGGAAGTGGGCATCCCGGCCCCCACCCAGGCCTGCAAGCGCTATCCCCACGAGTTTAGTGGCGGCATGCAGCAGCGCGCACTGATTGCCATCGCCGTCTCCTGCCGGCCACAGATACTTTTGGCCGACGAGCCCACCACCGCGCTCGACGTCACCATCCAGGCGCAGATCGTGGACCTGCTGCGCCGGCTGAACCACGACCACGGCACGAGCATCATCCTCGTCACCCACGACATGGGCCTGGCGGCCACCTTTTGCGACAACATTGCCGTCATGTACGCGGGGCGGCTGGTCGAAAAGGGTCCCACCGATGCCGTGATCGAGGACCCCAAGCACCCCTACAGCCAGGGCCTGCTGCAGTGCATCCCGCGCATTGGCCGCGACCGGTCCAAGCTGCAGCCCATCCCGGGGAACGTGCCCGACCTGGCGTGCCTGCCCACCGGCTGCGCCTTCCATCCGCGTTGCTCCAAGGCGATGCCCGCCTGCCGCGAAGGCGAGATCCCCCTGGTGCACCTTGCGGACGGTCACGCTGTACGTTGCCTGCTGTGTACCTAGGCAGCCGCACCCGGATGCTACTGCTTGCGCGATAGCAGGTACGGTTGCGGCGCGAAGAGATGAGGGAGACTATTGTGGACCTGAGCAAAGAGAGTGTGGCTACCCTTCCCGCAACGCCGGGGCCTGAGCCGCTGGTTCGGGCCGAGGGCATACGTTGCTACTTTCACTTCCGCCCCAGCCTGCTGGCGCAGGCGATCGGCGGCCGGCGTACCCAGCGGCTCAAGGCCGTAGACGGGGTGGATCTGGAGGTCTACCCCGGCGAGACCCTGGGGCTGGTGGGCGAGTCCGGCTGCGGCAAGACGACGTTGGGCCGTGTGCTCACCCAGATCTACCGGCCTACGGCCGGGCGCCTGGCCTTTGACGGCAAGCTGGTCTTTGACGCGGCGAACGGTGCTACCGCCGAGGTGCCGGAGAGCGAGTTTCGCCGTGCCGTTCAGATCATCTTCCAGAATCCCTACTCCTCCCTGAACCCGCGGCACACCGTGCGCCAGATCCTCTCGGTGCCCTTGCAGCAGCGTGGCGTTCGGGGCCTTGGCCGGCAGGAGGAGGAGATCCTCGACCTGATGCAGCGCGTGGGCCTGAGCCGGCGGCACATCGACCGCTACCCACACCAGTTCAGCGGTGGGCAGCGCCAGCGCATCGGCATCGCCCGTGCCCTGGCCATGCAGCCGCGCTTTGTCGTCGCCGATGAGCCGGTCTCCTCCCTCGACGTCTCTATCCAGGCTCAGGTGATCAACCTCCTGCAAGAGCTGCAAGACGAGTTTCGTCTGACCTATCTGTTCGTTGCCCACGACCTGAGCGTGGTCTATCACATCAGCACGCGCGTGGCCGTCATGTATCTGGGCAAGATCGTAGAGACCGGCGCTACCGATGACCTCTACACCAGCCCGCTGCATCCCTACACGCAAGCACTCCTGGCCGCCGTGCCCAAGGTGGACAAGTCCGCCCGCCGCGAGCGCATCATTCTGGAAGGTGGTGTGCCCAGCCCCATCAACCCGCCCTCCGGCTGCCGCTTCCACACCCGCTGCTTCGCCTGCCTCGGCGACATCTGCCGGGAGGCCGAGCCGCCTCTGTGCACCGCCGGCCCTGGGCGCCAGGTTGCCTGCCATCGCTATAGCTGACCCTTGCAGCAGGATTGGCCCTACCTGGTCACCCCTAACCACCGCCACTTCCAGCCAGGGCACGCCCGTATAGCTGTCCTGCGATCGGGTGAGTTGGTGGCCCGCCTCAGGGAGAGATTGGCCTCGGCGCCTTGACAGCGCGGCTCGATTGTGCTATTTTCCAGGCAATACGAGTCGATGACGGGAACGAGTAGGCGCTCGCCGGCTGTGTTCAGAGAGCCGCGGGTTGGTGCGACGCGGTCACCAGGCAGGCGCCCAAGCCCTCCCCGAGATGCAGGAAGAACGCCACCAATGGCCAGTAGACCCTGCCGGGTCCTCCCGATATAGAGGCAGCCTCTGCGGCGAAGCGCTCGCCGACGGAGGTATTGAGGCGACGGCCGGCGACGGCCGCGCGAAGCAAGGTGGTACCACCCACTGGGTCCTTGCCGGAGGCAAGGGCTTTTTTTGTTAAGGCTGCAAACGCTCCGCCGGCTGCCGATGCCGGCGGGGGCCAGAAAGCGAGGAATCATGAAGCAACTCTCCGCTCACGAACTGCGCAGAGCGTATATCGACTTTTTCCGCGAGCGCGGCCATGCCGAGATTCCCTCGGCACCCCTGATCCCGGAGCACGACCCGACGGTGCTCTTTACCACCGCAGGTATGCACCCCCTGGTGCCTTTCCTGGCCGGGCAGCCGCACCCTCAGGGCAAGCGCCTGGTGGATGTGCAGAAATGCCTGCGCACCGACGACATCGACGAAGTGGGCGACACCACGCACCTGACCTTCTTTGAGATGCTCGGCAACTGGTCGCTCGGCGACTATTTCAAGAAAGAAGCCATCACCTGGAGTTACGAGTTCCTGACTCAGGTGCTGGAGATACCCGCCGAGCGGCTGCACGTCTCTTGCTTTGCCGGCGACGAGGACGCCCCGCGCGACGACGAGGCGGCGGCCGTTTGGGAATCCCTCGGCATACCGCGGGAGCGCATCTACTTCTTTGGCAAGAAGCACAACTGGTGGGGCCCTGCCGGGCAGACGGGCCCTTGTGGCCCCGACACCGAGATGTTTTATTTTACCGGCGCCCCCTGTAGCCACGGCCGCGGTGAGGACTGTGACCCCTCTTGCGGTTGCGGCCGCTACGTCGAGGTCTGGAACGACGTCTTTATGCAGTACAACAAGACGGCCCAGGGCACCTACGAGCCCCTCTCCCAGCGCAACGTGGATACGGGCATGGGCCTGGAGCGCACCCTGGCCGTCCTGCACGGCTACGATGATGCCTATCGCACCGACCTCTTTACGCCGATCACCGACCGGCTCTGTGAACTCTCCGGCCGCGAATACGCCGGCGATGACGCGCGCGCTATGCGCATCGTCGCCGACCATGCCCGCGCCTCCACCTTTTTGATGGCCGATGGGGTTGTTCCCTCCAACGTGGAGCAGGGCTACATCCTGCGCCGTCTGCTGCGCCGGGCTATGCGCTTTGCCCGCCTGCTGGGCATCGAGGGCAGCGTCTTGCCCCAGTTGGCGCTGATCGTGGTGGAGCACTATGGCATGGCCTACCCCGAGCTGCGGGAGAAGAGCGACACCATCACCCACGAAATCGGCCTGGAAGAGGGGCGCTTCTTGCAGGCGCTGCAGCGCGGCGAGCGCGAGTTCGACCGTCTCACCGCCCGCCTGGAGGGCAAGCGCATCAGCGGCCGCGACGCTTTCTACCTCTACGAGACCTATGGCTTCCCCCTCGAACTCACCGCCGAGATGGGGCGCGAGCGCGGTCTCACCGTCGATCAGGCCGGCTTTGACGAGGCCTACGCCAAGCATCAGGAACTCTCGCGGGCTGGGGCCGAGCAGCGCTTCGCCGGCGGCCTGGCCGACCACAGCACGCAGACGACCCGGCTGCACACCGCTACCCACCTGCTGCACGCCGCCCTGCGCCTGGTGTTGGGTGAGCACGTCCAGCAATCCGGCTCCAACATTACCGCTGAGCGGCTGCGCTTTGACTTTTCCCACCCGGAAAAGCTCACGCCGGAGCAGTTGCAGAAGGTCGAGGACCTGGTCAACGAGGCCATCGCGGCCGACTATGCCGTCTGCACAGATACCATGTCCCTCGAAGAAGCGCAGGCCTCCGGCGCCCTGGCTTTCTTTGGCGAGCGCTATGGGGACAAGGTCAACGTCTACTCCATTGGCGAGTTCTCCAAGGAGGTCTGTGGCGGGCCGCACGTGGAGCGCACGGGCGAGCTGGGCCACTTCAAGATCCAGAAGCAAGAGTCCATTGGCCGTGGCCTGCGCCGCATCCGCGCTGTGCTCGGATAGGACGGCGCTTTTGCTGCAGGCACGCCTTATGCTCGCAGCAGCGTGAACCGATACGCCTTGTGGGTTTTGAGGTGGGGGGCGCCGGTAGGGATACCTCTGCCGATGCGCTCCCCTCAAAACCCACCCCTGAAGAGGAGGCCTCGTATGCCCGTCGATATCTTGACCCGGCTCTGCCCGCCGAACATCCTGCTCGCCGATGGCGCATTGGGCACCTACCTCCAGGCCCAGGGCCTGCCGGGAGGCACGCCGCCCGAACTCTGGAACGTTGAGCGCCCCGACACGGTGCGCGCCATGCACCAGGCCTATCTGGACGCCGGGGCGCAAATCCTGACCACCAACACCTTTAGCGCCAATCGCTATCGCATGCCCGATGATATCGCGGGCCACAGCCGCGCCGAACTCGCCCGCCGCGGCGTTGAGCTGGCCCGCCAAGTCGCCGGCGACGGCGCCTGGGTCGCCGGCTCCATGGGCCCCACCGGCAAGCTCCTGGAGCCTCTGGGAGACCTGGCCTGCGAAGACGCGGAAGACGCCTACGCTGAGCAGGCCGGCCTGCTGGCCGAGGCCGGTGCCGACCTGATCCTGGTCGAGACGATGAGCGACGTCACCGAGGCGCGGGCGGCGCTCCTGGGGGCCAAGCGGGCCACCGGCCTGCCCGTCTTTGTCACCTTTTCCTTCGACGCCACGGGGCGCACCATGATGGGCGCGCTCGCCGCCGAGGTTGTCCGCGAGATGCAGGCTCTGGGGGCCAATGCCGTGGGCGCCAACTGTGGCGAGGGAATCGAGGCCGTCTCGACGGCCATCCGCTTCATGCGCAGCGCCACCTCGCTACCGCTGATCGCCCAGCCCAACGCGGGGCTGCCCAAGCTCCAGGCCACCGGCGAGACCACCTACGACTCGACCCCCGACGAGTTTGCGGCCCAGGTGCCGCAGTTGGTGGAGCTGGGCGCGCGTGTCGTCGGCGCCTGCTGCGGTAGCACGCCGGCCCACATCCAGGCTCTCAAGGCGGCGATAGAGGCGATTAGGGCGTAACGGGGAAGAAGGGAACCCAGGAACCAGGGAAGCAGGGAACCTATGAGTTCCCTGCTTCCCTGGTTCCTGGGTTCCCCCACATCTCTACGCCTCGCACACCCGCTCGCCAAGCACCCGCTCCACTTCATCCAGCAAGCTGGCCAGCTCGAAGGGCTTTTGCAGCAGGCCCTCAGCGGCGACGGGGCCCCCGGGGGCTGCTTCGCGCGCTGCGGTCATGAGGATGACGGGCATGTGGGCATCCGCCGCGCGTAGCTCGCGTAGGAGCGCCTCGCCGCTGATCCCCGGCAGCACCAGGTCCAGCAGGATCACATCCGGCGGCTCGCGCCCCACCAGGGCCAGCGCCTCCTCGCCGTTATCCGTTGCCCGCACCGCATATCCCTCATCCTCGAGCACCGACACCACAAACTCGGCGATTGACGCATCGTCCTCCACCACCAAAACCGAACAGCGTTCCTTCGCGCTCACTGATCCCTCCAACGACGCCAGGTTGTGTTTGCATACTAGCAGAGGCGGCTCCCACGCCGCCGGTAGTTCGGCGTGCAGGCCGCGTGGGCGAGGCGAAAACCCCAATGGAAACGCCTCATCCGGCAGACCGGCGGCGTGGGAGCCGCCTCTGCTGGGTTTGAAGGCGCGCCCTAGCCTCCGCCATCTCGTTACCATCGCCCCAGCAATCCCTGGGCCTTGACTCCTGGCACGCTTCTTGCTGAGGCCATGGCAGCCTTCGAAATCGGTCGAAGGCGTAGGCAATAGCGGCCAGGAGGCTCTCTGCCGTTGCAGTCCCTCTAGCTTTGCCGCCGGGGGGCCGGCAAGCAGCGAGCGAGAACGGCCTCCGCCTGGAAGGGCGTGAGGATCAACCCCATGATCCTCGGGGTGACGGCCTGGCCGCCCACAGGCGCGCCGCTCGACTCACCTCCGCCAGCCTGCCGCATCGCTGGCCGAAAGAGCGGCGCGCCCCATTTAAAGCCTGCGCTCTGACTGCAAAGAGGTAACCGGTGTTCATTGTGCTCGCTGCACTGATTGCCCTCTGGCTTGGCCTATGGCTTGCCCGCCGGGGTAGACGAGCGTCTGCCCCGGAACCCCGTGCCTTTACCCGTGCCGAGATCGCCAGCTACCACACTGCGCTGCCCAAGTATCTTTTGGCCGCGGCCACCTGCCTGCTCTTGGGGGGCATCCACGGCTTTATCGTGCGCCTCCCCGCCGTGCGCTTTTGGCTCTCCCTGGCCGGCGAGCCGGCGCTCTTGCTCGTCGATGAGGTGAATGAACAGCTCGTGACCATCGGCGGGGCCGTCATGCTGACCATGGGCCTCACCTGCTACGCCCTGCCCTCACTCATCGGCCGGCCGCTGCGCAACCACAACCTGGCCCGTCTCTCCTTTGTGCTGACCTGGGCCGGCACCCTGCTCACCGCCTTGATGACGGCCACCATCGGCTTTCTGACGGCCCTCTACGCTCACCGCGGCGGCACCTTTGCCGGCGCCCTGAGCTGGCTCGGCCCCTGGGTGCGTTATCCGCTCTTCATCTTTGCCGGTGCCCGCGATGCCGGCTACTGGACCTTTGCGCTGCTTGTCGTCCTCACCGTGCTCTCCAGCCGCAGTGTGATCTGGCCCCGGCACCGCCGGCGACTGATCCACTGGCTGGTTATCGCTGCGGCCGCTTTCTTTCTTGTCGTCTGGCAGCGCATCCTGCAGGAACGGCCGGGCAACGCTCTCTTGCTGCAGAGCAGCAGCGAGGCGGGTATCCTCATCGGCTACCAGGGCTACATCCACCTGCACCTGTACAGCGGCGCCCTCGTCCCCATCGCTGCGGCCACCTTTGTCTATCTGCTGGAGCGCAAGGCCGAGCGTCGCACCGATTGGCACCAGGCTTACCGCGTCCTCGCCGGGCTGACCATCGCCGGCAGTGCCTTCTACCTGGCGCGGCTGGCTCTGGGCGTCTATGAGGCCTACGCCCCGTCGGAGGGTACAGCCCTGGCCTGGCGCCCCCAGCTCCTGGCCCTGACCGGCCTGGGCCAGCTCGTCGCCCTGGCGGCTTATGCCCTGTACACCTGGCGCCTCACCCGCGCCACGCGCAGCTATCTGCCGGTCATCACCACCGGCACCCTGTCCGTCAGCCTGGGGCTGGCCCTCATCGCCGGCATCCACGGTGCCCTGCTCTCCCTGCCTCCCCAGGCGCCGCCCGCAGCGACGGCCCAGGCGCACGGCTCCCTGGCTACCGGTGCCGGCCTGCTTCTGCCTGCTCTCACCCTGGCGGACATGCTGCTGGTGGATACGGCGCGTACCCGCCCCACGGTGAACCTCTTCCACGCCGGCCTCGGGTTCTTGAGCGCCGGCTTGGTGCTCGCCTATCTGGCTGCCCTGGGCCTCGGTGGGCCGGCCGCCTCGCTCGCTGCCGGCGGCCTGCAGTTGGCCGGCTTTTTGACCTTTGCCCTGCACGCTTTCCAGGCCACCAGCGCCTACCGTCAGGCGCTGCGCGCCCGTCTGCGCTTCTTGAGGTCGGCCGGCGCACGCCCCTCGCCCCTGGCTCTGCTCGAACTGCCGCGCTCGCAGGTGCTCCTGATCGAATTCCTGGCGGCGCTCTTTGGCTTCCCTGGGTTTGGCTGGCTCTTTGCCGGCTATACCCTGAGCGCGGTGCTCCTGCTGTACATCGGCCCGGCCGTTGCCTGGGCGCTCATCCCCAGCCTCTTCGCCCTCTCTCAGGGCTGGCTCCACCGGCTGAACTGGAACCTGCTGCTCGTCTACCTCCCTGCCAGCGCCATCGCCTCCAGCCTTGCGCTCAGCACCCGTCTGCGGCAACAGGAGGCGGATGCGGCCGGCCGCCCTGCTGATGCGACAGCACGGGAGGGGGAGTCACAGTAGCTTTCCCATCAAACCGGCGTTCGCTTTTCCTTTCTCGGCGCGGGGCGGGAAGCGAGTTGCTCGCACGCCAGCAGGGGGCCATCTTGCGCCAACCGATACGCCCAGGCTCACCGCTCAGCCACGCCTGGCTGCCCTACCACTCTACCTCAATCACATGCACCGCCGGCGCGTGCCAGGGCATCACCAGCACGTCGCCAACCAGTTCCCGGCTGTCTCCCTCGGCGATGACCTCGCCCGGGCACCCTTCCGAGACCTCACGCACAGTGTAGTGAAAGCCCGGTGGGAAGTGGGCCAGCGCCAGCCGGTACTCTTCGCAGCGTGATCCGGTATCGGCCATGACGAGCCGCACCAAACCCCCGTCCTCACTCTTGCCTGCCAGCAGGGTGAACCCCAGGGCGTCGTCGCCCTGGGTGGCCAGGCGCAGGGGCGTCTCCGCCAATTGCGCCAGTTCCTGCCAGGTGCGCTCGCTCAGCGGCGATGGTGCCTCGCATCCCCGGCGCACTGCGCCGAGCCCAGTGCTCTGCCAGTAGGAGACTGCCGCGGCCAGGTGAGCGACTTGGTAGCCGGTGTCGCCCACCGGAGGCGCCCAGGCGCTGATCGCCGTCTCGGCCTGCCCAAACCCGTAGCGGGCCAGCAGTTGCTCCACTCGCAGCACCGCCCGGAGTGCTCCCTGCGGGGCATCCGCATAGTCAATGCGCCAGGAGATAAAGCCCGGGCTCAGTTCACGTTCCGCCAGGTAGGCCAGCAGGCCCTCCAGGTAGGCGATATCTGCCGTCGTCGCCACGGCCGTTCCCCCTACTCGCAGCGTAGGGTCATAGCTCCCCAGCGCCTCAATGGTCGCCGCCAGCCGCTCATAGTCTTCCTCGGCCTCGCCGCGGCCGCGCACCTCCCAGTCGCGGATATCGTGTCGATAACCCCAAGCCCAGGCGTCGTTATAGTGCATGGCCAGGTGCCGGGCTACCTCGCCCCACTGTTCGGCCGGCAGGCGCTCCGCTCCCCCTTCTGTGCCGTCATACAGGCTGACCATAATGCGCGTGCCCCGGCTCGCGGCCTCGGCCAGCGCCGCATCCAGAGCGGCCAGATCATAGCTCTCCGGCAGGGTGGGGTCGGCCCCCGGGCCGGCAAACACGGCGGCCACATCGACCGGCACGACCACGGTGCCGGCCGTCGTCGCTGCTGCGCAGCCGGCCTCCACTTGCAGCAGATTGCGCACGCGGCCCACCACGCGTGTATAGTCCACGATCAGTGGCCGCACCAGTGGGGAATCGTCGAGGCCAAAGCATAGGTCGTCCAGAGCTGCCCGGCCGCCAGCCGCACCTACCACCCCCAAAGACACGGCGGCCTGCGTCGCCCTGGCCGGCGCGCGGAAACGCCAGGCGTACTCTGCCCAGCGCGCATCGCCCGCCAGCGGCACGCCTCCGGTCTCCCACAGGAACTGGCCGGACCTATCGTAGAAGCGCAGGCGCAGCCCCGCATAACCGCGCAGCTTTTCCGCCTGCCCGCGAAAGCGAACGACATAGCTCTCGCCGCCGCGTACCGGCACGGACTGCTCCCAGCCGGCTGCCCGTTGCTCGGGTGAGGGGGTCACCGCCAGGGTCACAAAGCCGGCCAGGTCACGCCTTAACGCCACCATGGCGTCATCATTGGTCGGCTCCCATAGAGAGATGTCCAGAGCGAAATCGCTATTTCGCAGGAGGTTCGGGGGAGGGGTCGGTTCGGGGGTTGGCGGGCACAGGGTAACGACCTGCGGCCTGGTGCAGGCCAGGGTCAGCAGGCTCAAACCCAGGGTCAGTAAGCTTCCCAGCCGGGGTCTGGCAGGTAGGCTCAATCTTCACCCCGTGTTCAAAGAATGCGGTTTTTATCCACAGGCAGTATAGTCATTTGCACTATTCTGTCAAGGAACGCCTATGGCTTATCGGCCGCGCCTGCATTGCCCTTGACAGGTCCCCTTAAATTCGGCATCCTGGCCTGTTGCGGCTGTATGCTACAGCCGAAATGCTTGTGCGAGTTGCGGAGGTCCGTGTGAATATACCGCGTCCAGAGTATCCCCGACCCTGCCTGCGCCGGCCGGAGTGGCAGAACCTGAACGGCCCCTGGGAGTTTGCCTTCGACGATGATGATCGCGGCCTGGCCCAAGGCTGGCACGAGCAGGGCACATTCGACCGGCAGATCCTGGTTCCCTTTCCCTTTGAGGCGCCTCTCAGTGGCATTAACGAACGCGCACCCCACCCTATCGTCTGGTATCGCCGCCGCTTTCAGGCCAGCAAACCCTCCGCCAGTCGGCGCTTGCTGCTGCGCTTTGGCGCTGTGGACTATGAGGCCCGCGTCTGGCTGAACGGCCGCGAGGTGGGCAGCCACCGCGGCGGATATATCCCCTTCTCCTTCGACATTAGCGACCAACTGCAGAATGGTGAGAACACGCTCACGGTGCGCGTGGTCGATGCCCTCGACAAGGACCAGCCCCGCGGCAAGCAGTATTGGCAGGATCAACCCACCGGCATTTGGTATGATCGCATTACCGGCATTTGGCAGACCGTCTGGCTCGAGCCGGTGCCTATCTCCTTCATCCGCCGCCTGCGCCTGACGCCCGACCTCGACCACGGCGCCCTGCATCTGGAGGCCGAGTTGGCCGGCGAGAGCGCGCAGCTTCACGTGCAGGCCGTTGCTTCGCACCTTGGGCAGCAAGTCGCGCGCGAGACGGCCTCTATCGGCGAGCACCACCTCAGCCTGCACATCCCGCAGCCGCGCCCCTGGTCGCCGGAGTCGCCCCATTTGTACGATCTGCGGGTCTATCTGATGGCGGGCGATCAGGTCGTGGACCGGGTCGATTCTTACTTTGGCCTGCGCAAGGTCTCTTGCGAGGGCCGCAACATCCTGCTCAACGATCGCCCCTACTACCAGCGCCTGGTCCTGGACCAGGGCTACTGGCCCGAAGGGCAATACACGGCGCCGAGCGACGAGGCTCTGCGCGCCGACATCCTCTGGGCCCGCCGCCTGGGCTTTAACGGCGTGCGCAAGCACCAAAAGGTCGAGGACCCCCGCTGGCTCTACTGGTGCGACCGGCTCGGCTTGCTTGTTTGGGGCGAGATGCCCTCCCCCGCCATCTACCATTACTCGCCGCAAGCTATGGCCAACGTGCGCGAAGAGTGGCTGCACATTCTGGCTCGCGACCACAACCACCCCTGCATTGTCGCCTGGGTACCCTTTAACGAGTCCTGGGGCATCTGGGGCGTCCGCGAAGATAAGGAGGTACAGCGTCAGGTTGCGGCGGTGGTCAACGCCACCCGGCGCTACGACCCCACGCGCCCGGTCGTAGACAACAGCGGCTGGGAGCACGTCGATACCGACATTGCCGACGTCCACTCTTATCTGCGCACCGGCGAGCAGTTGCACGTCTGGTGGCCCTGCTATCGCAGTGGACAGACTTATGTCTACGACAGCAACCACCGCTTCTGGGCGGCCGGCTATCACTATGCGAGCCAGCCCGTCATCTTTAGCGAGTATGGCGGCATGGCCATGGAGGGCTATCCCCCGCCGCCGGGCAAGCCGCTGCAGGCCTGCGGCATCGATGTGCCCCAGGTCTACCCCCAACGCTACCACGACCTAACCCGGGCAATCCTGGACATGCCGGACGTCGCCGGCTACTGTTTCACCCAATTGACCGATGTCGAGGGCGAAGTCAACGGTCTGCTGACCTACGACCGCCGCCCCAAGGTGGACCCGGAACTGATCGCCGCCTATAACCGGGAAGCGCCTGCCGCCTACCCCATCCGCGAGCCGGTGGCTGAGCGCCCCTGCCCTATGAGATAACCCAGAGGTAGCCGCCATCCGGGTTGCCTTGGGCTTGGGGGGATTATCGGGCAAGCAATGGACTGCCCGATAATCCCCCCAAGCCCCCTTTACGTGTATTTACACTGCTCCTGCCCCCCTCTATACTCTAGTAACCAAATTGTTACCTTCTCAGGCAGCCAACCTTGCCGTGCCCCCATAACGGGGGTCGCAGCCGCCAGTCTCCTGGAGGGTTCCCGTCGATGCTCACCATCCTACACTGTGCAGACCTTCACCTCGAGGCGAGCTTTTCGACCCACCTGCCGGCGGCGGTCGGAAACCAGCGCCGCGCCGGCCTCCGTACGCTGCTGGACCGCATCCTCCGCCTGGCCCGTGAGCACGCCGCCGATGCTGTGACCATCGGCGGCGATCTCTACGAGGCTGCCTACGCCGGCGCCGATACGGCCTTTTTTCTGCAGCAGGCCTTTGCCGGCATCGCTCCGATCCGCGTCTACATCGCTCCGGGCGAGGCCGACCCCTACACGCAGGAGTCGCTCTATGCCGTCACCCGCTGGCCCGGCAACGTCACCGTCTTCGCCCCCGGCCCCCTGACCCCCGCCAAGCTGGCGCCGGATGTCACCCTCTGGGGTGCCGGCTATGCCCCCGCTACGCTGAGCGAGGGAGTGGATGGCTTGGTGCCCGCCGAATCGGGGGTGAACCTGCTGCTCCTCCACGCTGCCGCGCCCGGCCGGCCTGCTGGGGACCTGCCGCAGGTCTCCGGCACGGTGCTGGAGGCGGCATGCATCGATCTGGCCCTCCTCGGCCACGAGCACGAGGCACTGGCCCAGTTGGAAGGCCAGGCGCGCTTTGTCTACCCCGGCAGCCCCGAGCCCTTGGCGCCCTCGGAGGCCGCCGGTGAGCATCAGGTGCTCCTGGTCACGGTTGACGGCGAGGCCTGTACGGTCCACCCACTGGCCGTTGGGCAGTGGCGTTATGCGAATCAGCGTGTGGATCTCTCGGGCTGTGCTTCGCCCGAGGATGTGACGGCCCTCGTCGCCGCCTCGCTGCGCAGCGGGCCAGGGCCCATCGACGAGCGCACCATCCTGCGCCTGACCTGCTGTAGCAACCGCCGGCTGGACCTGGACCGCGAGGCCATCAGGCAACGCGTTGGCGCCGCCTACACCCACTTGTGCGCCCAGTTCCCCCAGACCCTGGACATCGAGCAGATCGTCGCCGAGCCGATGGTCCGTGGCTACTTGGCGCGCCGCCTGCGCGGCCGTTTGGAGGGGTTGCTCTCCCCCGCGGAGCGCGCCACGACCCAGGAGGCGCTCGAACTGGCGCTCCACGCCCTGGACGGCAGGAGGTTACGCCCCCATGAGGCTGACTGAATTGCACATCGAAGGCTTTGGCCGGCTCGCGAATCGCCATCTGCGCTTCACGCCGGGCCTCAACCTCATCTACGGCCCAAACGATGCGGGCAAGTCCACGCTCCAGCGGGCCGTCGTTGCCCTCCTCTATGGCCTGGATGGCCAAGGCGCGCTACTTCACGCCCTCAAGCCCTGGGATGAGCGGTCCGCCTATGCCGCTTCGCTGACCTATTGCCTCGACGACGGGCAGGGTTTTCGCGTCTCGCGACGCTTCTACCCCCGGCCCGAGACGCGGCTGCTCGCCCATCCCGAGGGGGTCGAGGTCACCGGCCGTTTCCGCACCGAGCCGCAGGGGCGCCTCTGCTTTGCCGATGAGCACCTTGGCCTGGCCCAGGAGGTCTTTGCGGGCGTCTGCCTCCTGTGGCAGGGCGGTCGGCACGACCTGCCCGTCTCTGCCGTTACAGAGGCTTTGCTCCAGGTTCTGGCCGCGGCGCCGCCGGATGTGGCCACGGCCAAGGCCATTGAGCGCCTGGAGGCGGCCATGGTCGAGCAGGTCGCCTCCGCTGACGGCCGCAACGGCCCGCTTCCTCAGGCCCTGGCCCGGCGCGCCGACCTCGAAGACGAGCGTCAGCGCGTGCTCGCCGCCCGCTCCGAGCTCTTGGCTCGCGCCCGCGCCCTCCATTCCGTCGGCCTCGAGCTGGACCAGCTCGAACTGCAACATGAGCAGTTGCTCCTGCTGCAGCGCCGAGCCGAGCGCGCCGGCTTGCACACCCAGTCTGCCGCTTCCGAATCCTCCGGCGAACTCGAGCGCTGCCGGGGCGAGGTTGCCCGCTGGCAGGCCTGGTCCGGCTTCCCGGCGCATAGCCGCGATGACCTGCTGCGGCTCAGCGCCCAGCGCAACCAGTTACTGGTAGAGTGCCGCTACGCTGCGGCGCGCGCCCAAGAGGCGGAGCAGCAACTGGCTACCCTCTCGGCGCAAAGGGTGGCCCTTGAAGAGCGCTTGGCGAGCCTGCTCGCCTCGAGCGAGGCTCACGCCGAGCAGAGCGCCGAGATCCAGGCACTGGCCGGTGAGTGGCGGGCCGCCACTGAGGCTGAGGAGGCTGCCGAAGAGCGTTGGCAGACGGCTCGCACCGCTCTCGACAACCTCGAACGCCGTGTGGCCGCCCAGCGAGAGCCGCTGGAAAGGCTGCTCCCCATCGGCCCGGCGGGGGTCAACGCCGCTCAGAAGCGCCTGCATGAGGCTCGCCAGCGCCTATCTCTGGCCAAGACCGCCCTGAGTGAGGCTACCGCCCAGTGGGCACGCCTGGGCATCGACGAGGCCGAGTTCCAGGCTGCTCAGGGGAGCAACGGCGCAAGCCCCGTGCCGGCTCTCGCCCCCGAGCCTGAGCCGGCGGGCCCGCTCCTCTCGCGCCTCTTGCGGCGCCTCGGTCAATCCGACGGGGAGAGCCGGCCCGAAGGTCCCTCCTACGCTGACGCGCAACCGCTCTATGCCGAGCTCTTGCGCTGCCGCATCGAGGTCAACACCGCCCAGCAGGCGCTGCGGGATACCGAGGCTGCCACCCTCTGGCAGATGGGTGACCTCCTCGGCGGCTCCCTGGGAGAGCACGCCTTTGCCCGGTTGAGCGAGCGACTGGCCGTCCACTTGCGCGCCGAATCCGAACTCGAACACCAGCGCATCGCCGTGGCAGGCATGCGCGCTGACCTGGAGCGTGCCCGCGAGCGCACCAACTCGGCGCGCCGCGCCCTGTGCAGCGAGCTGAAAAGGCTCGGCTACGACCAGGTCGACCCCGGCGAAGCCCTGGCTGCTCTGGAGCAGGCGGCCCATACAGACGCGAGCACGGGGCAAGAGGCCCTGGAGTACGAGCGCCAGCGCCTGCGGGCTGAGGCCGAGTTGGAGCGCCTGCAGATCCGTGCCGAGGTGTTGGAGCGCGATGTGCAGGGCCAGCAGGAGCGGCAGGCCGCCCTGGCCCAGGTCGAGGAAAAACTGATTGGCCTCTTCGACTTGGCTGGCATCAGCGCCTCGGTGGAGACGCTGGAGGCCGCCTGCGAGGCCTTTGAGGAGGGCTATCAGAACCACCTGCGCTGGGAGAAGGCCCAGGCCGCTCTGGAGACGGCGCAGCGCTGGCACCGCACTCTGCAGGGCGCCCAGGCTGGTGCTGAGGCCGATGCGGAACGCCTGTGCGAGATCGATACCCGTCTGCAGGCAATGGGTATCACCTCGCCCTGGTCCGCTCACGAGCCGGACCGCGCTGCGGATGAGTATGCGCCGCTCATCAGGGAGACCGAAGGGCGAATCGCTGCGGCCCGCCAGGAGCGCGAACACCTCGAGGCTAAGGTCGATCAGGCCACCACCGACCTTCGCCATCTGGCCGAACTCGACGAGGAACTGGCCAGCGTCCGAGCTGCCGTGCGTCATCTGGAGCGCTTTCGTGCCGCCCTGAGCCTGGCCCGCGACGAACTGGTAGCCGCCGGCCTCGAGCACCGCAAGCAGTACGGGCCGCGCTTGGAGATCCTGCTGCACGATGCCTTGCAGGCTGTCAGCCCGGGGTGCTACAGCGGCGTCTCGGTTGACCCGCACAACCTGGCCGTATCGCTGCGCGTTCCCGGCTGCGAAGCGCCCCTGCCTGCTGAGAGCGTAGGTGGCAGCACCAGCGAGATGCTGCGCCTCTTGCTGCGCCTGGCTCTGGCCCGCTTGCTGGGCCAGAGCCGCGAAACCCTGCCCCTGCTCCTCGACGAGCCCCTGGCCCACTGCGATACGGATCACCTGCAGCGCGCCCTGGATTACCTCCTGAGCCAGGCCGAGAACACCCAAATCCTGCTCTTCAGCCGCGACGAGCGCATCCGCGCCCACCTGCGCGAGCCCGCCGCCCAGTCGCCGCTACACCAAGAGATCGTGCTGCAGTAAGAGATAGTGGGGGGTTCAGACCCGACAGGTCTCCGGGGCCTATCGGGTCTGAACGGCACCCCTCTCGCAGGTTCCACGACTCAGCCCATATGCGGCCATGGACGATCCCAGGCGTAGCCCGCGCGCATGCGCCACCTTCCTGACCCTGCGGGAGGATACGCCCTTGCTGACCTGGGGCAACGAGGCCACGCATTCGCATTGACCCATCCGGCCCAAACACCTCTCGATGCAGCGCCACAATCCGCTGCGCCAGAGCAGCCTGGGCGGGGTCCAGCGCTGCGACGCCCTCCGCCAGCGCCGGCACCAACTCTTGCGCCTCCCCGGCAGGCACCGCCAGCCCAACCCGCGCGAACCCGCGCCGGAGCGACCCCTTCGCCGTCTCCTCCTGCCCCCTGAGGATGGCCTTCACCGCGCCGACGGCGTTCATCAGAGCGCTGTGCGCCCGCGACCAATCGTCGCCCCGCGCCGCGGGGTTATCCTGGTCGTAGGCCGGGTCCCCCTGCAGCGATTGGGCTAGGACGTCGATATCCGCCCGCCAGAAGAGCGGCATGCCCTGGAACTGGGCAAAGAACAGCCGCCGCCGGTCCGAGCGCAGGGATTGCAGCGGATGGGCCGCGGCGAGGGTCTCGGTAATGCGGCCAATCGCCGTCGGGAAGAACTCGTCCGGCACCTGCCAGAGGATGTCGATGTCGCTGTAATCATCCGCATCGCCCCCGGCGAGCGAGCCGCGCAACTCGGCCGTGGAGCCTGACGCGGCGCGCTCGAGAGAGGCGAGGATGCGCTGGGCCAGGGATGCGCGGATGCGGGTGTCGAGGTTCAACTGCCTTTTCATTGTATGTGATCACGCTTCTCGATGTTGTGCCTAGCACACAGCAACTGGATGTTCTCCGCCACCAGCGAGGTACCGCCTCTTGAGTAAGGCACAACATGGTCAAAGTGCAGTTCATCGGTAGCGCCACAGACCACACACCGCCCACCGTCGCGCTTCCAGACCTCCAGCTTCACATGCGTAGGGATGATCCTCCTCCGCGCCACCTCCAGTCGTACCGGTGCACTCAGGTCCTCCTCCCCCTCCACAGCAACGAGTTTGTACTTGAAGACTTGGCGTCCATTGCTTTCCTGTCGCCACGCGTCGACAAGGTGAAAGACTCCGTTGTAGGACCAGATGCCCTGTCGCAGTTTCTCATATACCCGGACACGCTCTGGGGGCCGCAAGCCGGCCTTCGCATCTTGAGCCGCTCGCAGGAAAAGACCGTTCTGGGTCAGCCTGCCCGAGTGGGTATGCTCAGGCTGATCGACAGCTTTCGGGTCAGGCACTTGCGAACCGCGAGGCACGTCGTGGCCCTCGTATATGAGCACTGTGCCGTCGTCGAGTAGTTCGTCCTCGTATGGGGCACTGGGCCTCTGTGACATGAGGATGACCGAATGGTTCCCTCCAAGCCCATAGTTCATACCCCGCTGAAGGCTTATACCCTCCCGTTGACACATTTCGAGATAAGAGATGATCTCATTAGCCATATTGCATCATGACCCTTTCTCGCGGATACTCCAGTCTCCTAACGGACTTGCCCTCACTGCTAGTACTGCAACGACACTTTGGAGCCTGGCGACTGCAAGTCACGCTTTTGGAGCCGCGGAGCCTTTCGCCGTGGCGCCAGACCACACGGCCCCACTGGGCGCTGCGGCGCCGGCTGTCTGCCTACGAGACCAGGACGCCAAGTCCCGTCCACGCAGGTGGACGGCCGGCCGTAGGCCCCCAGAGCCCGATTTCTAATCGGATGGATAGGAAGTGTCTAAAGGCTCTAAAGGCTCGCGGCAGGCGGCGTTTGACGCGATTCCGCAGAAAGCAGCTATTGGACCAAGTGACAGTCAGCGAGTTGCTGCATTGAATGGGATCCTTGCATGTGTGTCGTATCGGCGTGGAAGCCTGCCACTTGCTGCTTGGGCGGCTCAAGCCCGCTACTACGATACTGCTTGGGGAGCCTGTCGAGGTAGCGGCACGCGCCGGCGAAGAGGCATCTACACGCCGCTACGTCGCTGGTCACCACGGGCATGGTGCCATATCACGCAAGGATGCAGCAAATCCTATGGCACATACTGCACAAAGGCCATTCGCCCCATCAGCACGAGCGCGATGCCTGCCAGGGCATGCGCCAGCCAAGGGCCGATGATGCTGCCCGTGCGCCGGCGGATGTAGCCGAAGAGCAGGCCTGCGGCCAGGGTGGAGAGGATGCCGGCGGGGGAGCTCAGAGGGAGCGTGGCCGTCATGGTGCCTTCCAGTTGTGGGAAAAAGTGCCAGAGGGTGAACGCCAGCGCCGTCACGACCAGCCCCCACCTGCGCCCCAGCACCAGTTCCAACCGCGGCTGCAGCCACCCTCGGAAGAAGAGCTCCTGAAAGGGGCTCAGCACAAGCAGCCAGACGGGCAGGGCGATGGCCACCTGCAGGCCCCACAGCGGAGGCAGGGGACCACCCTCAGCGAATACGACGTACGTATAGCCCCCCCAGGCCGCACCGGCTCCCAGGCCCCACAGCAGCGCGTTCCTCGGGTTCCGCCTGACAAAGCCGATAGCCCCCCAATCTCCGGAGAACACAGCCCACAGGAGCGGGAAGGCGATGCCAAAGAACACAAAGGGCAGAAACAGCACGGGAACCAGGCGGCTGGCCAGCCCGATGCCGCAGAAAACCCCATAGGCCACAGCCGCTTGCAGAAGTAGCCCGCCGCTCCTTGGCCTCGTATGGGCCTCGCCCTCAGTCATGACTCTGCCCTCGGTTCTGCTCGATAGAGGAGCAACTGCCAGTCCGCAGCCCCCTGCTCCTCCGTGCCCCCAGTGACGCCGCAGCGATTCGCTCCATAGCCTCAGTGCGGCCGTGTGGTCCGGCCAACGCGTCAGGCGGGCCGCTGATCCAGCAGGGCGCGCAGGTTGCGCGCCAAGATGCCGAGCCGGTGGAGCAGGTCGCAGTCGGCCAGCTTGTCCGTCAAGTCCGCGGGCAACTCGGCCTTCGCCTCCCCTTGCAGCAGGAGCACCGTTTCCTCTTCCGAGAACTCGCCGGCCTCCTCGTACCGGCCTAGAAACTCGCGGTTCTCGGGGCACACCCGCTGGCAGTGTATGCACCCCACCAGGGCATTGTGCCACTCGGCCTTTACCCACTCTGGGAATGGCGCCTGCCCGGGTTTTTCGTTCCAGAATGTCAGGCAGCGCTCGGCGCGCAGCAGGAACCGTTGCGGGTCGATCGCCCCCGTTGGGCAGGCCTGAAGGCAGCGCATACACCCCTCGCAGCGCGCCATGGCCTGCGGCTCCCGCCAGGGATCGACCTCACAGGGCAGGTCGGAGCAAAAGACCGTCAGCCGGTGGAAACTGCCCATCCCCTCGACGTAGGCAATGTTGTTCCGGCCGTAGGCGGCTAGGCCGCTGCACACGGCCAGGCGTTTCGCCGCCGTCAAGAGCGGCGCCACGCGGTAGCCCGCCCCCGCCAGCAGCCCGGTCACCACCGCCTCCGCCTGCTTGAACTTATTCCGCCAGTGCAGGTATGTGGCGGGTACAACCACAGGGATGCGCCTTCCCTCCCAGTTAAAGTAGAAGCGGGCCTGGGCATCCCTGAAAGCAACGACGATCAGAGAACGGGCCTCCGGCAACGACTCGGGCGGCTGGAAGCGGAACCGGGTGAGACACTCCTGGTAGAAATCCTCATCCAGTAGGCCCTGCCTGCGCTGGCCCGCGAGCGCCGTCTGCAGGTCGCCCAGGCGGCGGATTGACACAATGCGCGCCCGGTAGCCGCGCGCCGCCAGTTGCCGGATCAGTGCCTCTTGCATAGCAGACCCTCCACCCCCTCAAAGGACAATGCCTGTCAAACAGCTACGTTTCAAGAGACGCAGAGGCTGCGCCGGATGGCCCTTTTCCATTCCTCTGTGCCTCTCTGCGCCTCCCGAAACCTGGCCATGAACAGATACTCGCGCCTTGTTTCAAGGTATTACCCCAAAAAGCTCCGTACCGGGATAGTGCGAAGCGTGAAACCCGGTCATTAGCGCGGAAGGCATTGCTCTCCGACAGACTTAGCGCCTGCCACGCAGGCGCTGCCGAAGCCTCGCAACGAGGGAGGAGATATCCTCGCTTGGTGCGAGGAGCGGGAGGCTTTCCAGTAGGCACTCGACCTTGCGAGGGTCCGTCTCGACCTGGGCCAGTGCCAGCAGGTCGCCCAGCAGGGCCTCGTCGCGGCCGGCGACGATGAGGGCCACCAGGTAGCGGTAGACGTTGAGCTTGCGCGTCGTCCGCAGCAGGCCCGTGAGGAAGCCGGCATAGTCGGGGCGGCGCTCGTGGCCGAAGAGGAGGTCAATCAGCCCGACGAGGATGAGTTCATCGTCGCTCTCCTTGTGCCGCTCCACCAGCGCAGGCAGCAACGAGGCGGGTATCTCGACCAGCGCCTTGAGGGCCTCCGAGACGGCCTCGGGCGCCCAGCTTGCCTCGGCGGCCGCAAAGGCGTAGAGCAGCAGCATGTTGCCCTGAGCGGCGAGGATGCGTACGGCGGTAAGGGCCGGCTCGCCGGACATGGCGCAGGTGTACTTGTCCATGAGCAGCCGGGCGCAGTGATAGGCGGCCAGGCGCTCGTCGATCTCGTTGAGCGCCAGCAAGCCTTCCGCGCGGAGGGCCATGGCCTCTTCCGCGTGGCCGAAAGGCGCGAACTCGTAGGTTGACGCCGCACGCTCAAAGAGGGGGACGTCGCTGAGCTGGGCCGCTCCGCGCAGGACCCGGATGATGCTTATGCGCACAGACGCAGCGGGGTCGCGCTTGGGTCCCGCTGCGTCCAGATGGTCATACAGCCTGTGCAGAGCCGCCCGCGGGGCGAGCTCGGGGGCGCCGGCCAACGCGCGCAGCGCGGGCACCACGATCTGTGTGCGCCTCTCGCCCTCCAGCAACTCGGCCGCATAGCGCGCCTGCTCCCTCGGCGACTCCGCCAGATCGTTGAGCCGCTGCAGTTTGGCCGGCATCGCCTTGCTTGGCATGGCACCTCGACTCTCTGTCATCAAATCACAAGTTACAGAGAGTATAGCCCGCATGCCTTCCGGGGGCAAGCCCGCGGCTTACAGGACAGGGCCGCCCGGGCGACTTGGGCGCCTGATCAGCCTGAGCCCTGAAATCACGCAGAGGACGAGAAGCAAACCCAACCTCACCCAGTCCATACCAAGCCAGAACCATCCGCCGGTCACCAAGACGGGCGATGAGCCGTATTCATCGGCGTACACACCCATATTCCAGAACAGCTTCACAGAAATGGCCAGAGAGACCAGGCTCAAGACAAAGACAGCTATGTTGAGCCCTCTGCCCTCAAGATTGACTTCTCCCCCTGTTTTCAGCAAGTACCCCACCGCGAAACAAATGCCCAGAACGATCACCACCAAGCCGATAACGAGTGCAGGCATCTATCCCCACCTTTCCTTTCGTGGCCTTTGCGCTCCAGACCCCTCAGCCTGTTTTCCGCACCTGAGAGAACGGATTCACCGCAAAGAGCGCCAAGAGTTCAAAGGTATTTCGCACATGCAACACCTATGCAGGCCCTGCGAAAGCCTTCCAGCGTTAGGGGCGGCGCCCCTACCTTTGAGCCCTTTGCGGCCTTGGTGAATCCGTCCCTTACCCTCCACGCGAGCGCAGAATCCAAGCTCAGTTCCCTCCAGTTCCCAGAAGCGCATAGTACGCCCGCCAGCGCGCCCAGTTGGCCGCCGGCCACGCCTGCCAGTGGGGATCGTCTACCATGCGCTCGTGGCGCCGCTGCAGGTCGTCGCGCAGCGTCTGCCACTCTTCCTCGCCGGTCACGTCCGCCAGCCCGGCCATCAGCACCGGCGTCGCATCGTCCGATAGCGTCGTCAGATACTCGGCATCCAATTTGCCCGTCACCTGGTAGCGGGCCAGGTTTTGCCGGGCGACAAAGGCATCGGGGTTGATCAGGTTGAGGGTGACCAAGAAGCCCAGTGCGGCGATGCAGGCGCCGACGGCAAAGCGGCGCGGCCGCCACCACAGGGTCACCAGGAACCAGGCCAGCGCCGCTCCCAGCCAGGCCATGAACACATAGACGTAGAGGCGCGTGTCGGTGTAGCCGTAGGCCTGCTCGTAGAGGCGCAGGCGCTGGAAGGCCGAACCCAGGATGACCAACACGAGCGCCATCATCACGCTGGCCAGGGCGTTAAAGACGCGCACCTGCCGGGCCGAGCGCCGCCGCGCCAGCCACTGCAAGCCCAGGATCAGCCCCAACGTCAAGACGGCCACTACAACCAGCTCGGCAAAGCCCCGTCGCGCATACTCGGCGTAGGTGAACCCCTGAGTGCTGATATTGGCTTGCCCGCCAAAGAGGTAGGCGAGCTGCAGGCCGACAAAGACGGCAAAGAGCAGATCCACAGCCACCAGCACGATAGACGCCTCGACCATGCCCAGAGGTATGGTCCGCCCCAGGGCCGCCAACGCCCGGCCCAGGGCGTCTTCCCCTTCCACCGGTTCGCCGTGGCTGAGGCTGTTGGCCAGGCTGTCCAGCGCCCGGTCGGTCATGCCCCGGCCATCCTCCTCGCGCCCACGCTGCAGAGCGTACACCAGCCAGCCCCCCAGCAGCCAGGCGAAGAGGAGCACGGTGAAGCCGTGCCCGGTGAGTACGCGCCAAAAGCGCAGGCGGAAGAGGTCACTCAGGTAGCGGCCAAAGACCAGGTCCGCCGAGGAAAGCAAGCAGGCGAATACGGCTACCACCGGCAGGGCCAAAACTACCCCGCGCGCCACGGCCTGCGCCGGCCCGCGTCGCACCCCCGGCGATGCCAGGGGCCGGAGCGCCTCGCCCGTCACCGGCGCAACTTTGAACAGCGCATTGCCGTACACCCGCAGCCAGGCGAGGGGGTAGCCCAGGAGCCCCAGCCGCTCCACCCGCCCGCCAGCGTAGAAAAAGCCCACCAGGCCCAGCAGGGCCAGGCCGGCCGTCACGTTGAGGAAGGTGAGAAGCCCGTTGGCGCGCACGGCGACCATGCCGGCGAAAAAGAGCAGCGGCACCAGCAGCCACAGGTTGCTGCGCACGGGCCGCACCCCCTCTCTCTGGGCCAGGCCAACGAGCGCTGACAGGGCCAAGACGACGAACAGGGGGAACGAAGCCCCCAACATCTGCCCGCGGAAGAGGACGTCTGCGGCCACGCCCAGGGCGACGATGACGATGACTGTGGGAGAAGTGTTCCGGTTCATAGTCTATCCTCCTTGGAGACTGAAAACCCCTGTACGTTGCCCAAAACATCATCCGCGGCGCCGGTCGGGAACGCGTCTGCCCCTGGCCAACGCAACTCCCGGCACGAGATCGCAG
>DAOUGZ010000257.1:0-4236 GCA_034428955.1 Anaerolineae bacterium
TGGCGGGCCAGTTGGCGCAATTCGGCGTATTGAGTATCATCCAGTCTTGTACGGAGCATGGCGGGTTCCTAGCGAGATGTGGTGTCCACTAGTTTACCCGCCAGCTCCGTCTTTGTTAAATGCGCTTGCTAAATGTGCAAAGAACTTTCTGCGACCTACTTAGATGATCGTATAGTCCGCGCCGAGGAGCTTGGCCACCTTGACGACCTTGGAGGCCACGTGCCCATAGGCCATACCCTGGTGGTGCGAGCCGCCTGCTTCGCTAAAGCGAGTGAGGAACTCGGGCAGCGGCATGTGTGGCCCCTGGCCCCCGGATCCTCCATCGCACAGGGGACCCATGCGGTGGGGCTTGAAGCGACAATGCACACGCGACACCGCGGGGATCGGCGGGTTGTCCAGAACCTCGCCCTCGGTGATGATAAAGGTCAGGCGCCCATTCTCGACCGTGGTCAGGCTGACCAGGGTGACCGGCCCGGGCCGGTAGCTAAAGCCCAGGGAGGTCGGCGGCACCCGCAGCGGCGTCATGCCGAAGGGGCTGGAGCGCAACACCACCGGATAGCTCGGGTGGGCCATCCGCCAGTTCCCCTCACCCATGTGGCTCATGAGGGTCGTGCCACCACCAAAGTCCATGGTGAACATCTCGGTGAAGGTGGCCTCGCCGACCAGCCGGTTCAGCATCCAGGTAGCGACGGCGCTGGTGACATCGCCCTCACCGCCATAGCCGTACCCCTCGCCGAGGAGCTTGCAGGCCGCGAGGAAGGGCAGCGTGTCCAGAATCTGCTCGTTCCCCACTGAGAGAAAGTGGGCGGCAAAGCCCATGAGCTGGCGGTCCTTGAGCAGCTTCCGGAAAGCCCACTCCAGGCGCGAGCTGGTCTCGTGCTGCTCGGGCGTGATCTTGGGGTCCATCTGGAAGGTCTCGCGGTCATAGGCCATCAGCGCATCGATCTCGGCCTGAGGGGCGGCAGCCGCCTCGTCTGCGACGACGCGCATCGGCAGATGGTGCACGTGCACACCGACCTGGGCCAGGAACGACGACTCGTCGAGGCCAAAATCGCCCATGCTCTCCATGGCATGGCCCACCAGGCCCACGCGGGCCTGGCGCATCTCCCGCACAACGCGCGCCGCGTCGCACCAGGCCTGCACCTCGGCCACCACAGCCTCGTCCTTCCAGAAACCGGTGACGATGTGGAAGGGGCGGCCGGCCCGCTTGAGGACGTTGGCCAGGTCCTGCACGCCGTGCATGCCGTGGTTTTCGGAAGTGTCGTGAGGCTTGAGTTCCTGCGTCACGGCCCACAGCTTTTGCGTGTTCCAGATCACGACGGGCCGCGGCGTCCGCTTCAGAGCGGGCATGATATAGAGGCTGGGCACGTAGCACAGGAAGACGACGACAATCACGTCAACCTCTTCCCGGTCAAAGACGCGCACAGCCTCGTCAACCTGCGTCCGGTTGGTGCACACACCGGGGAAGACGACCTCGTTCGACTGTTCCAGGCACTCTACCAACTGCTTGGCGTAGACTTCCTGGGTCCGCAGCCCGGCATCGCCTCGGCCCAGGTACAGATCAAAGTAGAGGCTCAGGAAACCGACCTTGCTCTTGCCCTGTTCCATCTTGTCCTCCCGTGTCAGAGTAATCAGGCGCGGCCGTCATCGGCCGGCGCCGCACTGCAAAAGGCCGCAAAGGCGGCCCGATATCGGGCGTACAGATCATCGTAGGCACCGACCGCCTCAGCCTGCGGCTCAAAGACGCGATCGCCGCCGGCCTGCCCGCGCAAGCCGTCAGCGGCGGTAAAGAGCTTGAGGCCCATGCCGGCCAGGAGGGCGGCACCGCGCGCGGCCGCTTCCTGCACCCGGGGGACGGTCACGGGCCGCCCGGTGACATCGGCCACGATCTGGGGCCAGCAGGTGCTCTGCGAAGCCCCACCGACCATGACCAGCGAATCGATCGGCATCGTCTCGCTCTCCATGCCCTCGATGGCCTGTCGCAGCTCGAAGGCAATGCCCTCGAGCAAGGCCCGGCCGATGTCCGCCTGAGTGTGGCTCGTGGTCAGGCCCCAGAGAGCGCCGCGGCCGCCCGCTGCCCGCGAACTCCCCCCCGCGGGGGTGAAGCAAAAGAGGCCGCGCGCTCCGATAGGCACCTGGGGCAACTCGCGGTCCATAAACTCAAAGGCCCGCTCTCGCGTACCCATCTGGAACCCACGCAAGGGCGCCAGAACGTTGTCCACATACCACTCCACCGACGTCCCAACGCCGCCCAGGGAACGCAGCGCGCCCCACAAACCGGGCACGCTATGCCGGCTGACGGCCAAGCGGCTCGCTCCCTCTCGCCACTCAGGTGCCGCCGTGGTCACCAGAACGACCCAGGCCGTGCCGCAGGAGAGGAGCACCTGCCCAGGCGCGATGACCCCGGCGCCCAGGGCAGCCACATACTGGTCGTGGGCCCCATTCATCACCCAGGTCTCCTCGCTGAGGCCCATCGCGCGGGCCACGTCCGGGCGGAGGGTACCCACCGCTGCCCCTGCGGGGAGCACCTTCGGGAGGCGCTCTTCGGTGATGCCCACCGCCGCGAGCGCCCGCGGCTCCCATCGGCCTTCCACGATGTTGTAGAGCCCCGAGTAACCGGCGATGGAGGGGTCCAGCACCGGCTTGCCCGTCATGCGGTGGATGATCAGGTCGTTGAGCTGCAAAAAGTAGCGGGCCGCCTCATAGTGGGCCGGCTCATATCGCCGCAGCCAGGCGATATGAGCCAACACCGAACCGCCGGAAAGCCCCCAGCCACCGTAGCGATGGACCTCTGCAGGGTCGAGGACGGCCCGCAACTCGTCGAGAACCACCGCCGCCCGCTGGTCCATCCAGTTGAACGCCGGGCGCAGAGCACGCCCCTCAGCGTCGACAGGCGCCATAGTTCCCGTTTGCGTGGAGAATGAGAGGCCCAGAACGCGTGCACCCCGCCCTGCCCCATGGGACCCACGCGCGATGGACTCATCTGGGGCCAGGGGCCGGACCTGAGCAACAGCATCTCGCGCCGTATCCACAACCGCCTGCCAGACGTCCTCCACATCCTGCTCCGCCAATCCCGGGCCCGGGCGGGACAGGCGGGCGTTCACACCCGCCTGTCCCACGATCTTGCCGGTCAAGTCAAAGAGCAGGGTCTTGATCCGCGTGGTGCCGACATCGACACCCATCAGAAGGTCCATACGCCCCCCTTGGCGGGTTACTTGTAGGCTTCCGCCAGGCCGGCGTTCTCCGGCAGAGCAAGAAGGTCAGCGAGGACGCCGCGCGCCTGCTCGATGGTGCGCGTCTCGGGGTTGGCCAGCACCTGCTCCAGCAGCGCGTTGCGGTCACGACTCTGGAATGCTTCCAGGTTGCGCTCCATGCCGACGATCTTTTCCGTCAAGTGGCACATGATCCGCCGCGGGAGCGGGTCGAGGCGCAGCCCCTGCATGCCGGAGGCGCTCACCAGGGCCGGGATATCCACGGCCACGTCGTCGGGGATGCCCGGCACGCAGCCCTTGTTGTGGATGTTGACCTGGTAGATGCCCGGCTCGTCGTTGGCGATAGCATTCATGATAGGCACGATGGACTCGTGGGTCGGCTCCAACGGCCACACCTCAGTCACCTTGGCGCCGGGATCCTTGGATACATTGATCATCTTCTCCACCTCGCCGCCCACATGACTGATGTGCCGCTCGAACCAGGCCGCGGGGTCCTCTTTCCAGCGCAGCTCGGTCTCCTTGTCCGCATGATAGAAGCGGAAGCTGGAGCCGCCACCGGGCGTCACCGTATCACCGATCGGGAAGAGGCCCAGGCGCTTGTAGACATCGACAGCCTTGGGGCCCAGGTCGTCGGAGATGGGGCACTCGCCGGCCCAATACTCCTCCGCCTTTTCCTCAATCCACTTGTCCAGCACGGGGTACAAGTCCTGCCCCTGGTAGGTGAACTTGGTCAACCAGATAAAGTGGTTGACGCCGTAGCACTGGAACTCGACCTTCTCCGGCTCGGGGACGCCGATAATCTTGGCGATCCTGTACGTGGCGTTCTGCCCATGGCAGAGGCCCACCGACTTGATCTTGGAGATGCGCTGGAGCAGCGTCGTGCCGTCAAACACCGGGTTGGCCGACTGGATGTACCAGGCATTGGGGCAGATCTCTTCCATGTCGTGGATAATGTCCACAAAGAGATTGAGTTGCGCAAAGCTGCCCATCCGCACACCGCGGGTATAGCCCCACTTCTGGGCGA
>DAOUGZ010000258.1:0-3176 GCA_034428955.1 Anaerolineae bacterium
GGACATGGGCGCCGCCGAGCGCTACTGGCGCCAGGCGCTCCAGGGCCTCAGCGCGCCGACGCCGCTGCCCGTGGCCCGGCCCGTGCTGGCGGATGGCGCCGAGGAGTACGCCGAGCAGGAGACTCGCCTGCCGGTGGCGCTTACCGCCGCGCTGCAGTCGTTGGCGCGGCAGCACCGGCTCACGCTGAATACCCTGGTCCAGGGGGCGTGGGCGCTCTTGCTGGCTCGCTACAGCGGTGAGGCGGAAGTGGTCTTTGGCGTCACCGTCTCCGGGCGCCCGCCGCAGCTCGCCGAAGAGATGATCGGTCTGTTCATCAACACGTTGCCGCTGCGGGTGCCCGTGCCCGCCGATGCGGCGCTCTTGCCCTGGCTGCAGGACCTGCAAGCGCGCCAGCTCGAGATGCGCCAATACGAGTACAGCCCGCTGGTTGAGGTTCAGGGCTGGAGCCAGGTGCCCCGCGGCACGCCACTCTTTGATACCATTCTGGTCTATGAGAACTATCCTACCGGCAAGGCGCTGGAGGCGCAGGAGGGTGGGCTGGCTCTCGAGAACCTGCGCTCCGTCGAGCAGACCAACTATCCGCTGACCTTTGTCGCCGGCGCCGACGAAGAGTTGCTCCTGCGCATCGTCTACGACAGCCGCCGCTTCGACGCCGCGACGGTCGCCCGCATGCTGGGGCACCTGCGAATGTTGCTGGAGGGCATGGTCGCGGACCCGAGCCGGTCTCTGGGCGCCATCCCCTACCTCAGCGAGCTCGAGCAGCGCTGCCTGCGCGCCTGGAACGACACGGCAGCCGGCCATCCGCACGAGGGCTGCATCCACCAACTCTTTGAAGCGCAGGTCGAGCGCACGCCGGAGGCCGTGGCTGTGACTCTGGGCGACCAGGCCCTCACCTACGAGCAACTCAACGCGCGGGCTAATCGCCTGGCCAACTATCTGCGCATGCTCGGCGTGCGCCCCGAGATGCTGGTGGGCCTCTGCACCGAGCGCTCCCTGGAGATGATTGTCGGGCTGTTGGGCATCCTGAAGGCTGGGGCTGCCTATCTGCCCCTGGATCCCAGCTACCCGCCGGAGCGGCTGGCGTTCATGCTGGAGGATGCGGCGGTGCCCATTGTGCTGACGCAGGAGCATCTCCTGCCGCTGTGGAGTCATGGCATTTCGCCGGTCGGCACACCCTCCACCAGCCGACCGGGCTCCCACGCCCGGGAAGCCGGCGACGGCGAGGGGCTCGCCATGGCGGGGCAGCGCGGCATGGGAGCCGCGACGGCTATTGGGGGGGGCGTGCAGGGCGAGGGGCTTGCCGTGGCGGATGGTGGCGAGCTGGGGTCTGCCTTGGCTGGCGCGGGCGTTCTGGATGGCTTGCGGCTGGCCGTAGCAGCGCCTGCCGGCGAGGACGTCTTGCACGGCCGGCCGGCGCCGCAGATCATCTGCTTGGACAGCGATTGGCCGGCGATTGCCGAGGCGAGCGATGTGAACCCGGAGAGTGGGGCGATGGCCGGCAATCTGGCCTATATCATCTACACCTCGGGCTCGACAGGTCGGCCCAAGGGCGTGTTGCTCGAGCATCGCGGGCTGTGCAACCTCGTTCTGGCCCAGATCGAGGCTTTTGACATAACCCCGACGAGCCGGTTGCTGCAGTTCGCTTCGCTCAGCTTTGACGCCTCCGTCTCTGAGGTCTTTACGGCGCTGGTCGCCGGCGCCACGCTCTGCCTGGCGCCCCGCGAGGCGCTGCTGCCTGGGCCGGACCTGTTGGGCTTGCTGCGTCGCGAGGCCATCAGCGTCGTGACCCTGCCGCCTTCGGCGCTGCGGGCGCTGCCGGAGGGCGACCTGCCCGCGCTGCGCACGGTCGTCTCCGCCGGCGAGCCCTGCTCGTGGGACCTGGTCGAACGCTGGGCGCCCGGCCGGCGCTTTGTGAACGCCTATGGCCCCACAGAGGCGACCGTCGGGCCGACCCTGTGGCTGGCCGATGCGGGGCGGCCCGAGGCGGCCAGAGTGCCCATCGGCCGGCCGATTCGCAACGTGTGGATACGCATCCTGGATCGCTGGGGCGGCCCGGTACCCCCCGGCGTGCCGGGTGAGCTGCACATCGGCGGCGTGGGGCTGGCCCGCGGCTACCGGAACCGGCCTGAATTGACCGCCGAGCGCTTTATCGCCGACCCCTTTAGCCCCGGCGAGCGGCTGTATCGGACCGGTGACCTGGCGCGCTACCTGCCCGACGGCAACATCGAGTTTCTGGGGCGTACCGACCATCAGGTCAAGGTGCGTGGGTTCCGCATCGAGCCGGGCGAGATCGAAGCGGCCCTGGCCCAGTTCCCCGGCGTGCGCCAGGTGGCGGTGGCTGCGCAGGGGGAGGGCACGGCTGACCAGCGCCTGGTGGCCTATATCGTTCCTGCCGAGGGGGCCTTGCCGGGCAGCGCCGAGCTGCGCAGCCACCTGCTGCATCGCCTGCCGGAGTATATGGTGCCCTCCAGCTTTGTCACCCTGGGCGAGATGCCGCGGCTCCCGAACGGCAAGGTGGACTATCGCTCGCTGCCCGCCCCCGACGGCACACGGCCCGGTCTGGTGCAGGCGGTGGTGGCCCCACGGGACGTCTGGGAGGCGAGACTGGTGCAACTCTGGGAGGAGGTACTGGGCGTACAGCCCATCGGCGTCCGGGACGACTTTTTTGAGTTGGGCGGGCACTCGCTGCTCGCCGTGCGCCTGGCGGCACAGGTCGAGCAGCGCTTTGGCGTCGAACTGTCGCTGGCTACGCTCTTCCAGGGGCCGACGGTCGAGCAGGTGGCGGCCGTGTTGCGTGGGCAGAGAGCGGCCTCCCCGTCGTCGCTGGTCGAGCTGCGGCCCGGCAAGGCGGGGCCGCCCCTCTTCCTCGTGCATCCCAGCGGTGGTAGTGTGCATTGGTATGCCGAACTGGCGCGCCACCTGCGGGCGGGCCGGCCCATCTATGGCCTGCAGGCGCAGGGGCTCCACGGCGGCCAGGCGCTGCACACGCAGGTCGAGCAGATGGCCGAGCATTACATCCGCTCGCTGCGCACCGTCCAGGCGCGGGGACCCTATCTGCTGGGCAGTTGGTCGATGGGCGTCGTCATCGCTTTCGAGATGGCCCAGCAGTTGAAGGCGCAGGGGGATGAGGTAGCCTTGCTGGCCCTGCTGGATCAGGGGCCCCTCCTGCCCGCCG
>DAOUGZ010000259.1:0-8683 GCA_034428955.1 Anaerolineae bacterium
CTCCTGGGTGGCCGCCAGAAAGGAAAGGCGGCCAAGCGCCGAATGTTCAGCGGTTGGCCGCCCAATGGAGATTGTACACACCCATGCATCCGTGGTACAATCCCTTGCAGCCGCCGCGCTGGTTACCTCAGCGTGGTCGGTCAGGGCTGTATCGGTGTTCCCAGCACCGATACAGCCCGCTTCACGTTGGTAGACTGCTCAATCAACCGGCTTGCGCCGCGCCACCATTCTCTGGATGGATACGATCATCATCTGGTCGCTGGAGCCACGACTATACGATAGCATGTTTCAGACTCGTTGTCAAATGCCTCCTTCGCATAGTTCTGCCTCCTGATGATCTTCGCCCCGCTTTCCGAGGGGTGGCACATCCGCGGCACACCCGTGAACAGTGCGTGACCACTGCCGACCCTACCCGCTGGCGGGTAGGCTCACCGCCTCGGTAGCCCCTCGACAACTGTCCCGCGCCGCGCTGCAGAGCCATCAGATGGACCTCTTTGACACCTCAGAACAGATGTGCTATTGTGGTCATGCGATGGCATGCGGACGCGCTGGCGCGCTGGAGCCCGCAGACGACCTCGCCGGTCACAGCATATGCGGCGCGCAGCACCTGCTGCCGCCGAGAAAGCACGTCGAAGAACTGGGGCCATAGCGAGGAGGAGGAAGATGTCGGCGACCACGCAATACTCCATCGGCTCTTTCCGGGCGCTGATGCAGGCCTCCGGCCTGGAGCCACGCCTCATCGCCGGTCGCATGGGCTACGCCTACGAGCAGTTCCAGGCCGTCCTGAGGGGTGAGGCCCCAGTCACCGCCGAGTTCGTCGAGCAGGCCAGCGAGGTTTTGGGTGTCCCGGCGGACGTCTTTGCGCCCGAGGAACTGCGCCGCCGGCCAAACGGCCTACGCCGGGGCCGGGCCGCGTTCAGCATGCGGGACAATCGAGCCTGCGTGCGCTGTCGTTGAGCATCACGCACCTCGGACGGTCTACCCTGGGCGCCCAGGGGCATGTTCGCGGACCGAGGCCCTACCGACTCGTTGTCCTATCCGTAAATCTTTGATGAATCTTGCCCGTACCCTCTTGACTGTCTAGAACATTTGTGCTAATGTAGTAGCGACGAAGCGAACCGGGCGACCCGGCGCAAAAGGCGGACACATTCCGAGGCCGCTCGCCAGTGGAGAGTAGCGGGGGGCATACGCAAGGACCATCATACCAACGGAGGTACATCATGGTCATCAACATGGACGTGAAGGAAGGGCAGGTATCATCGGAGCCACAGTTGTTCACGACTCGCACCGGGCGCCCCAAGCTGGCTTTCCGCCTGGCCATCGCCCGCGACGCGAGCCGGGCTCCCAAGCGCGGCGAGGAGGGTGGAGAAGGCCGCGGCGCCGATCTGATCCACGTGGTGATGTACGGCCCCAAAGCCGCTGCCTTGCACCCCCTCCTGCGGGCCGGTGTCCGGGTGTTGGTCGTCGGCTGGACGCAGAGCCGCAACTACCGCGGCCGGGATGGCGAGAACCACTCGGTGATCGAGACCGTCGCCGAGCAGATTACCTTCGCCGCCGAGCCCGACATCCCAATCCCGGCCACCGAGGCGAGGCCACAGACGGGCTGACCCTCAGAGGGACCAATCGCATACCTGCAACGTGAGGCGGGGCCTCGCCCCGTTTGTGAGCTTCCATCGTGAACGACCGAGCCGGCCAGCAGCTGGCGAAGGTCGTTCTTTTGTTGCCATGCCACCGTCGAGGAGGGTGAGATGCCTCTACACAACCAGGTAGACATGATCGGCACCATCGTCAGCGAGCCCGAGCTCCTGCCGACGCGCATCGGCCGGCCCAAGCTCCAGTTCCGGCTCGCCGTGCGCCGCCCGCCGGAGATGCCGCCCAAGTGGGAGGTCGTCGACGGGCGCAAGGTGCGCCGCCCGGATCACGTGACGGTGGTCATGCTGGGCAGGGACGTCGCCGAGATCCACCGCTACCTGGCCAGAGGGTCGCGCGTGCTGGTCGTCGGTGGCCTGATCAGCCGGGATGTGACGGTGAACGGCGAGGCGCGCACGGTCAACGAGGTGCTGGCGCGCCGCATCGAGTTCCTCGACCCGCGGAGCGATCAGGGGATGATGGGGCACGACGAATCGGGCGGCCCAGGGGCAGACGAGCATGACGGGAACGGTGATCCGGATCCGGCCTGAGCACCTGCTGCGCGCCCTGGCCCTGCTCCTGGCCGTCGTCGCCATCCCCCTGGGGATCGCACACACGCCCTATCTGCATGGCCGGGCCACCCTGCTGACCCCTGAGCGACGGGACATCATGCGCTACCTGGATCGGGCGGCGGGGTGGGCCGATGGGCTCGGCAGGGAAGCGGACACCCTGCAGCGCATCCTGGATGAGGCGACGCGCGACCCCGGCGCAGGGCGCCTCCTGGACCTGGGCCAGACGGGCACGCAGGCCCTGGAGCGCCTGGCGGGCCTGGCGCAGCAGTCCGACTCCGCCCAAGTACCGCCAGCCGAGAGCGCGCTGCACCGGGACCTGTGCGACGCCGTGGCCGTGGAACTGCAGGCGGCGCAGGACGTCCTGGCCTGCGTGGGCGCGCCGAGCCAGGAGGCGCTGGCCCTGGCGCAACAGGACCTGGCCGACGCGCTCGGTCGCGTGGGGACGCTTCAGGACGTGATCCGCCAGCAGCAGGCCGCACTGGCACGGCGATGGTATGACGATGGACAATGAAGCAGCAACCGGCGATGAACGGCTGCAGGAGGCCCTGCTGGAGGTGCGCCACCTGCGTTTGAACCTGGCCCAGTTGGCGGCCAACTACCAGGGCCTGGAGCAACTGCGAGCCCAGGCCGAAGCCCGCGAGCGCGGCTTGGCGCGGGCGCTGCGCGGCGTCGCCGAGGCGCTCATCCCCGAGCGCCTGGCCGAGCTGGCGCGGCAGGACCCCGTGCGGTTCCAGAGCCTGCCGGCCATCGACCTGGCGCGCCTGGTGCAGACCGAAGCGGCCGCCCGGCTCTACCGCCTGCAGGCGGGTCAATCTGCGCCCGACGCAGGCCAGGCCCAGGAGCTCGAGCGACGGCTGCAGGAGCAGGGACAGGAGATCGCCGCCCTGCAGGCCCGGCTGGCCGCGAGCGAGGCGGAGCGCCAGCAGGCCCAAGCCCGCGCCCAGGCGCTCGAAGCGCGCGTAGCCACGCTGTTGGAGCAAAGGGCGGCCGGCCAGGAGACATCGGTCGCGGTGGAAGCTGACCTGGAAGGAGAGGCGCGGGACCATACGCTCCTGCGCCTGCTGGCGACGACCGGCCTGAGCCGGCGGAAGGAGATCGAGCGCCTCCTGCAGGAGCGGCACGGCGTCCCCGAGGGAGGCTCCATGCAGCGCCTGTTCGAGCGGGCGATGCGGGCCGGGTGGCTCGTGACGGCGCGGCCCAAGCCCGACGTGCGCGGCCGCAGCACCGAGCTGGTCCGGCTGTCGGAGGCCGGCGTGGAGGAGGTGCGGCGGCGCTGGGGCCTGGAGCCGCTCCCATCGGAGTGGCAGCGCCTGGTGGCGCGCCACGGCTCGGACGCCCACGTCCTCCTGACCCTGGATGCCCGCGATCACCTCCTGCGCTTCGGGGCCACGGCCGTCGACCTGGACCCCGTCCCGGTGCCCACGCCCGACGGCGGGACCTTCGCACCCGACCTGGTGGCCGTGCTCGAGGGGCGGCCATTGTACGTGGAATGCGAGCGTGAAACCCGCAAGGATCCCACCGCCCGGGCGCGCAAGTGGGCCAACCATTACCAGGTGAGCCAGGACTTTTGCCTGATCTGCCCCGATGCGGCGGCCCAGAAGGCGATCGTCTCCGAGATCACTGCCTGGGCGCTGGAGGCACAGCGCGCCGTGCGCCTGCATGTGGCCTGCCTGGCGCGGACGACGGATCGCCTGTGGACCCTGGAGCGCGAGATACGCCCACACAACCATCCGATCTGAGGAGGGACGAGAATGACTCGCTGCAAGACACGCGCCCTCCTGCGCTGCAGCGGCTGGGGCGATGACTGCCTGGACTGTCCGCAGGCCCTGGCCGTGCCGGAGAGCTGCAACTGGGACTGCCCGACCTGCATGTGGATCCGGCAGTGCCCGTGCGTGGACCCGGCGCAGGTCCGCCGCTACTGGATCGAACGTGGGGAGCGCCATATCGACGACCATCTCCTGGTGGATGTGCGCAACGTCCTGCCCGACCCGGCGCTGCCGGTGACGAACCACCTGCAGCCGCTGGTCGAAGCCATCCGCTCGGCCGGCATTGCCTTTCCGCTCCTGGTGCGCGTGGCCCCGCACGGCAAGGGCTGGGAGCGGTACCAGGTGCTGGACGCCGTCAGCCAGCGGGGCCTGCTGGCCGCCCGGGAGGCCGGCGTGAAGATGGTGCCGGTGGTCGTGAAGGAGAACCTGTACCCGGAGGACCTGGACGTCCTGCGCGCCGCGGTCACGGCCCTGGTGCGCGAGGCGGTCTGAGCATGGAGACGCTGGAAGCGCTCGGCCGCCTGCTGCTCGACGCCGGGATCACCTGGCTCAATGGCCTCCTGGTCATGGCCTACGCCCTGCTGGATCATCTGCCGCACCTCCTGGCCCTGGCCGCGGCCGCCCTGGCCCTGCGCCTGGATCGCCGTGCGGCTCTGCACGACCTGGGTCGGCCGGGGCGCGAGGGGCGGCCGGAGGTGCGGCCCAACGGGCTGCGCGCGTGGGCGGCGCAGGGCTTCACGGCGGCCATCGGCCTGGCCTGGACGCTCGCCGCCCTGGTGTACCCGCCGCCGGTGCCCTGGATCGGGGCCGCCATGTGGTGGGGTTGGCTCCTGGCGCTGGCGGCCCTGCCCGGCGAGCGCGCCGCGCTGCTCTGGCGTGGCAAGGGGTTCCTCCTGATCTACGCCCTGGCCCTGCTGGGCTTTCGCACCTATCTCGCCACGGCGGCGCGCTTCGATCCGGCGGCCTGGGCGGAGATCCTGGGCTCCAGCGGCGAGGCCAAACGGGTCATCGCCGGCAACCTGGCCATCTTTTCGACCGTGGGCACCTGGCTGACCTGGTTCGTCCTGCCCCTGGCACACTTTTCCTACCTGATCCAGCGGCTGCTGGTCAATCCGCTCTCCCTGGCGGCGCCGTTCGCCACGGTGGAGGAGCTCATCGCCGCTCTGCGCGGACGGCGCGGAAGTGGATACCGGTAGGAGACGGGTACTGCCCTAGGATTCCGCTTCCACTACCGCTGTCGGGCGAAGGGCACAGCCAGGCGGGCCACGCAAGGTATCCTGGCTCTCGCTTCGCCCGGCCATCTCGCTTGTGAGGAGGAACGCCTATGCCAGCGAGCATCCTGGATCGCGTCGCCGGCCTGCTGCAGCGACACGATAGCCCACCCCGCCCGGTCCCCCTGGACCTGGAGATCCTGCGCAGCGAAGCCGCATATGACGCCCAGGGGCACCTCGACCACCTGTATTTCGACCTCGTCGAGCGGGAGGGCGGCGAGACCCTGCGCCGGCACAAGGTCGTGCGCCTGGTGACGCTCGATTTCCTGCCCAAGGAGACGCGGGAACAGATCACCCTGATCGAACGCATGCAGAAGGCGCTCAAAGGGCTGTACAACGCCGAGGTCGATTTCGTCTACCTGGTGGCGGGCATCTTTCAGCCCTACCTGGGCCTCCTGCAGTGCTATGGCGTCCAGGGGCTGGGGGCGAGCCGCGACGAGGCGAGGGCACGGGCGAGCGAGGCCCTGGCCGCCCTGCACGGCACCCTGGCCAATTTCGAACAGTCGCGCTTCGTACCCCTCGACCTGGCCCGCGCCGAGTGGTTCCGTAGGGCGTTCGGCGAGATGCGCTACGGGCTCGTCGGCATCGGGCAGCCGGACCCGCGAGAGACGGCGCGCGGGATGACCGGCGACAGCGCCCGTTCGCCTATCGTAGACGAGTACACCCTGCAGCAAAACGAGCTCCTGTACCGGGGCATGGCCAGGCTGAGCGAAGAGTTCGTCAGCGTCGTGCTGGCCTGCCGCGTGCGCCAGCGGGACATCTACCGCCTGCAGGCGGCCAACGCCCGCGAGGCCTCCCGTTGGGCCTCGATGGAAAAGGGCACGCGCGGCATCAGTGTCGGCATCTCGATCCCGGTGATCCTGTCGGGCGCGTTCAACGCCGGCGCCAGCACCGGCTATGGCGTATCCGACACGAAGGGGGTCAGTCAGAGCCGCGGCACGGCCGACGGCACGACCCAGACCGAGGGCTACACGCATTCGGTGACCCAGGGCCAGGCGCACACGGAGGGGAGGACGCACGGCGTCACCGAGACCGTGGGCGAGGCCGTCACCACCGGCCACACCGTGGCGCACGGGCAGGCGCAGACGACCGGCCAGAGCCACACCGTGGGCCAGAACTGGAGCACCACCGACACGCACGGCACGGCCCAGACGGTGGGCGAGAGCCACGCCGTGGGCCAGGCGCACACGGAAGGGTTCGCCCAGACCCAGGGCCAGGCACACACGGGCGGGCACGCCGAGACCGGCTCCTCGGCCCAGACGGTGGGCGCGGCCCACAACACCGGGACCACGGTGACCGACGGCAGCTCACAGTCCACGAATGCCGGCCTGGCCGTGGGCCAGTCGCAGAGCCACTCTACCGGCGAGTCGCAGAGCCAGTCCCTGGGCCTGTCGGCGACGCAGAGCCAGGAGGTTGCCCAGTCGGTGCAGGTCGGCGAGACCGCCGGCCACTCTGTGGCGGACGGCAGCAGCCACGCGACGTCGCAGGGGCAGAGCCAGACGGTCGGATTGCACGGCTCGACCACCCTGGGCGTCTCCGGCACGGGCGGGGTCGCCCTGGGCGTGCCGGGCACGCTGGGCGCCAATCTCGGCCTGGGCACGCAGGCCAGCGGCACCCTGGGCGGCTCGCTCACCAGCGGCCATTCCACGGGCGAGGAGATGGGCACCTCCCACACCGAGACCGCCAGCCAGTCGAACTCGCTCTCCCTCGGCACGAGCGCATCGCACGGAGCCAGCCAGGGTGTCAACGTGGGGGTGACCCAGGGCGCCAGCGTGGGCGACACGGCGGGATCGAGCGTCTCCGCCTCGCTCGGCGCGAGCCAGGGCACGCAGCACTCCGTCGGGCAATCGGTCGGTGACACGCAGAGCGTGGCCACGACGGCTGGCCACGCCTCGACCGACAGTGTGGCCGACACGGTGAGCAGCTCACAGACGCGGTCGGTCTCCGACACCGTCAGCCGCGTGGATGCCACCATGCGCTCGACCACGGAGTCACAGGCTCACTCCGTCAGCCAGGGCGGCTCGGTGGCCGACGGCACCTTCTCCAGCAGCACCACCTCGCAGATGGAGAGCGACTCCGTGGCCTACACCCGTTCCAGGGCCACCAGCGTCTCCGACTCCTACTCCGTGGCGGACACCGTCTCCAGGGCGGAGGGCGATGCCTGGTCGCAGTCGCAATCGCGCAGCCACGTGGACTCGGCCGGCGTGGCGGAGTCGCAGAGCACCGGCGTCGTGCAGGCGCGCAGCGTCGCCTCGGCCTCGGGCATGGGCATCGGGGCGGGCCTGTCGCCTTCCCTCTCCGCCTCCAAGAGCTACCAGTGGGAGGACCACCTGGCCACGGCCGTCGCCGATCTCCTGCGCGGGCAGGAGCGCCTGCTCACCCAGGCCGCCGCCGAGGGCGCCTTCTGGGTGGACAACTACTTCCTCTGCCGCACCGAGCGCGGCAAGCGCGCCCTGGCCGCCCTCCACGCCCAGGCCTTCCACGGCCAGCAGGAAGTCGTCACGCCGGCGCAGACGCGCGACCTCCGGTCGGCCGAGGCGCGCTACATCGCCTACCACGCCCAGGCCTTCACCCCCTCCACCCGGCGCGAGACGGTCCCCGGCATCCTGGAGGGCTACCGCGACACCTCGTTTTTGACCCTGACCCAGGCCGCGGCGCTGGTGGCCCCGGGCTGCTTCGAGGAGGGCGAGGCGTTGACCGTGCAGGAAAAGATTCCACCCTACGCCTTTCCCACCGATATGCCCGGCGACGTCGTCGTGGGGAACCTGGTCTCCTACGAGACAGGGGAGACGACGCCGGCCCAGTGTCGCCTGACGCGCGAGCGCATGACCAACACGGCCGCCTTTGCCGACACCCGCTTTGGCAAGAGCGTCGTCATGACCTGGTTGGAGAAGGAGATTGCCCTGCAGTGGCGCGACCGGGTGGTCGTCCTCGACTTTGGCCTCGGCCACCGGCAGCTCATGAACGTCATCTCGCGGGAGCGCTTCACCCTGTACGGCCTCTACCAGGGCTCGCCCCGGCCCATTCGCTGGAACCCCATGCAGATCGGCAGGCGCATCCCGCCCGACCTGCAGCTCGACGCCACCGTGGACCTCCTGTGCAACGCCGGCCGCATGGGCGAGCGCCAGGCCGGCTGGCTGTGAGAGGCCATGCGCGGGCTGTACCTGGAGCACGGCGTGCTGACCGAGGACCCCCAGGTGCTCTACCCCGAGGTCTATTCCCAGGCCGTGCAGGAGCGGCCCGAGAGCCCCGAGGCGCGGCGGGCCGTGGCCCTGTCCTTCGTCACGGATGCCGAGCGGCGGCTGCTGAACCGGGAGCGGGCCGTCCGCGGCGAAGCGCCCCTGCCCGATACATCGCTCAAGCTGGCCGGCCTGCAGCCATGGGAGCGGCAGCGCCTGGCCAGCGAGCGTTCCAAGGGGGTGGACCTGGGCCAGGTCTACGACCG
>DAOUGZ010000260.1:0-6187 GCA_034428955.1 Anaerolineae bacterium
GTGCCCAGCCCCACAGCGACGCCGGCTGCCGGTCCAGGGCGCGCTGGCCGAGGTAGCCCACTGCAAGAACGAGGCCCATGCCCAACGCCATGGCCAAATGGCCACGCTCCAGGGGGATGCCGGGTAGGTTGCCGATAGAGCGCCGCTCCGCCGAGTTCATTGAGCGCCCCCGGTGCAGCTAGAGGCCAGGCGACAATGTCGTGGGCTCATTCTATGTCAAGCTACCCTCCGCGCCTTGATTGCCACGTTCACATAGGTCCTCTTCGGGGCGGCATCCGTACGATTGAGCCGGTCCACCGCATTGAAAAGGGCCAGCACCCAGTTGATCGGGTTCCAAGGGCTGCCGGCGTTGTCGTCCGAGCGGAAGCGATGGGTACTGCGCAGGATGAAATCAGGCAGCAGGCCTCTCTCGATGGCCCCCTTGCCAAAGGTGTAGACAATAGTCTGCGTAAAGGGAAAGCAATAGTGCGTGAGATTCCGCACCTCGAGGACCTCAAACCCCGCCTCGTGCACACGGGCGACGACCTCCTCCGGTCGGTAGAGCCGGTAATGATTGGCCCAGATGCCGGCAAAAGGTCCTGTGCGAATGGGCCGGCGGAAGAGGCCCTCGGCCACGCGGTTGATGGGGTCGTAGAGAAACGGATAGGCCCGCTGCGGGACGGTCAATGCCAGCGTGCCGCCCGGGCGTAGGACGCGGCGGATCTCGGCCAGGCCCTCGCGGTCATCAGGCAGGTGCTCGAGCACTTCGCTAAAGAGCACCTTGTCAAAGGCCGCATCCCGGTAGGGCAGGCGGAGGATATTGCCGCGCGACAGCGCCACACCGAGGCCGTCGAGCGCCTCGCGGGCAAAACCCAACGCCCGGATATCGCCGTCGATGCCGCAGTAGGCGCCCTTTTCCAGCGCGCAGAGCGCCTGCAGGTAAAAGCCCATGCCGCAGCCACAGTCCAGGATATGCTCGCCCGGCTGCGGGTCGAGGAACTCGAGCATCGTACGCACGCGGCGCTTGTAGGCCACGTCGGACTCGTTACGCAGCATACGCTCGATAGCTGCCTGACGAGTCATCGTCGCTCCGCCTCGCCGCGCCGAACCAGGCTCTCCATCAACTGCTCATACTCGGAGACGGTGCGCGCCGTATCAAACACCTCGCGGAGCTGCTCGCGGCTGCGCAGGTAGGGCTCAGGCTCCTGCAAGACGGCAATCAGCCCCTCCGCCAGCGCGACCGGATCCCGCGGGGGCACCAGCCTGCCCATGCCCGTCACCCATACCGCCTCGCGCGCACCGGGAATATCCGTGGTAACGGATGGGGTGCCACAGAGCATGGCCTCGATCTGTACACTGGGGAAGCAGTCGCTTCGGCTGGGCAGGCAAAAGACGTCACACATGCCCAGGAAATCAGCCAGCTCCTGACGGTCGGTCAGGAGGCCGAGGAAGACGAGACGGTCGATGTTCGCATCGACCAGGTGCCGCCAGCGCTCGTAAAAGCCTTCATAGACCACGTTACGCTCGCCGGCATAGACAAACCTGACGTCGGGGATGCGCTCGGCGACGAGCGGTATGGCCTGCAGCAGGTAATCAAAACCCTTCTCTTCCACAAAGCGCCCGGCAAAGCCCACCACCGGGGTCCCGTCGAGGCCCAGCCGCCCACGCAAAGCCGCTATGTGTTGCGGGTCAGGGCGGGGGATTTCCACCGGGGGATAGATATAGTGCGTCTTGTGCAGGAAGGGCCGCATGAAATCCGAGTGCTCGCCATAGTCGCGGCTGTGCGTGCTGGCCGCGCTGCACCAGCGCAACGCCTGAGCCATCATCGCCCGCACCACCAACTGTACGAACTGGTTAAAGGGTCCGGCGGGCATGGTCAGGTCACCATGGTTGGTAAAGAGCACAGCCTTACCGGCGCGCCTGGCCAGCCAGGTAACCAAGGGCGCCTCCATCAGGGGCGTGTGCAGGTGGATGACGTCATGCTCTCGAACCAGGCGGCGCGCCTCCGCCGGAAAGCCCGGCATGAGCACCCCGCGACTCAGGCGCCCCATCACCGGCAGCCTGATAATGTCCACACCGTTGTGGCGCTCGCGGCGGGGCAGGTCGGCCCTGTGTTGGGCCGTCAGCACTGTCACCTGATGGCCACGCGCTGCCAACCCCTCCGCCAATCGCTGGGCGTAGGCAGTCAGCCCCGTCCAGTGCGGATGGTAATAGGTCAAGACAAGCAGAATCCTCATGACACGCCATCAACTCCACAATGCAAAAGTGCCGGCCGGACCCGGCCGGCGACACGCGCGCTATTATAACATGCTTCAGAATGCCCAGCAAGAGTCCCGAGGTCAGCCCTCCACGGCCCTGGCTGCAGCCAGGAGCCGGGCACGCAACTCATCCGCCGGCAGCGCCTCTTGCTTGGCAAAGATGAGCACCCGCGGATGGTCATAGACCGAATAGCTCTCATCGGCCCTCCCCCACGACAGAACCCAGGGCGCAGCCCGGTTCGTCGCCAACAGTGCCGGCCGCGGCAGCGGCGTGCCCGCCAGCGGCTCATCGACGAGCGCCAGTGGCCCCAGCCGGGGATAGTTGGACTCCACCTTCACGAGCCGGAATCCCAGATCCTCGGCAAAGAGCAGGCGGTAGTAGGCCGCTGTAAGGGGGAAATCTGCCGGCAGGCGGCCCAGCGCACCATAGGCCCGCTGGCTGGCCAACACAACATAGTCCGCGCCCTGCAACGCCTCGACGAGCCGATCCAGCTTTTTGGTGCCATCCGGCGCGTAGGGGTCCAGCCAGAGCTGCGTCAGACCCGCCGCACACGCCGGGCTGGGCCGGGCCGGCAGCGAGTCATCCCAGACCTCGGCCAGCAAGGTAGCCCCTGCAGGAACCCGGCGGCAGAGCCAGTCGCTCGCCGTAACCCAGGGATGGGGCCGCAGGTACATGCCGCTGAAGGCCAAGGCGTAGAGGGCCGACAGGAGAAGCACGGCCCCTCCCAGGCCGGTCACCACGCCACGGAACCGGCGCAGCTTCCGCGCCAGGTCCCAGAGCCGCCGGAGGAGCAAAGCAGCCGTCAAGCAGAGCCAGGGGATGAGCGGCGCCAGGTAGCGAGAGAACTTGGCGTGCGACGAGCCGGCGATAAGCAGATACCCCCAGACCCAGCCCAGGACGACCAGATCCGCGGCCCGCTGCCGGCGCAGACCGCGCCAGGTGAACCAGACGAGCCCGGCCAGCGCCAGCAGCCCCAGGGGCAGGCCCAGCGACCAGAGCACGAGTTCGCGCAGCGGATAGAGGAACGGAGCCGTGCCCACATATTGCTGGGTGTAGGGCACAACGCTGTGGCCACGGACCATGGCCCCCTCGCGTGCCACAGCCACCACAAAGCGAAACCAGTCGATGAGCGCATAGGGTTCCACAGCCACAAAGACGGCCAGAGCAGCCAGGCCGGTGATTGCGAGGCCGCCCATGCCGCGCCGGAGCTGCGGCAGCGGCCGGCTGCGCACCGCCCATAGCCCCCAGGCCGGCCAGGCCAGGGCCAAAAGGGGTAGCGCACTCACCTTGCAGGCCAGGGCGAGGCCGATGAGTGCACCGGCCACAAGGCCCATCCGCCGCGACCCGCCCTCAGCTACGCGCACAAGCGCCAACACGGCCAAAGTCGCAAACAGGGTCAGCGGCGGCTCAACAGTGGCGAAATGCGCAAGCTGGATAGGCAGAACGGCAACGGCATAGAACGCCGCCGCCAAGAGCCCCGCACGCCGTCCACCAAAGCGGCGGCCGATGGGGTAGAGCGTGGCTACTGTCAGCAGATCACAGGCAGCGAAGAGAGCCCGCGCGGGCAGCGCAAGGCCATGCACATCCACGCGCAGCAGCGACTGCAACAGCGAGAGCAGGTAGATAGGCAGCGAACCGTAGGCAAAGAAACGGGGGTTCAGAGGGCTGCGCGGCCCCAGCACCAGTGGCCACTCCTCCGAACGGGGCCAGTGCAGGCCATCGGCCACCATGAGGATTTGCCGCTCATCAGGGTGAAAAAGCCAGCTGCCGTCCCAATCCAGGCCCACAAAGCGCAGGCCGGCCGCAAGCAGGAGGACGGCCACAAGCAGTACCCAGAGCGCTCTGCGCCGTAGGCCGTGGGCGGGCTTGTGCGCCGCCCACGGTTGCGGCCCGGTGGTAGGCTCCTGAAGCCTCATGCCTCATCAAGGCTCAAGAGGGCCATAAACGCCTCCTGCGGGATCTCGATGCGCCCGAGGCGCTTCATTCGCCTCTTGCCCTCGCGTTGCTTCTCCAGCAGCTTGCGCTTGCGAGTAATGTCGCCGCCATAGCACTTGGCCAGGACGTCCTTGCGCAGTGCCTTGACCGTCGATCGGGCGATCACCCGCGAGCCCAGGGCCGCCTGAATCGGCACGGCAAAGAGCTGCTGTGGGATGACCTCCTTGAGTCGGCGCACCAACGCGCTCCCCTTGTGATAGGCCTGATCGCGGTGCACGATCAGCGAGAGCGCATCCACCGGCTCCTCGTTGACCAGCACTTCCAGCCGCACCAGGTCGCCCCCACGATAGTCGGAAAACGCATAATCCAACGACGCATAGCCGCGCGTGCGCGACTTGAGCTGGTCATAGAAATCGATAATCAGCTCAGAGAGCGGGATAAAGAAGGTCAGTAGAACGCGCTTCTCATCCAGGTACTCCATATGGTCGAACTGGCCGCGGCGTGCCACGGCCAACTCCATCACCGGCCCCACATAGTCGGAGGGCACAAAGACGCTGATGCGCATCCAGGGCTCTTCGATCTCCTCAATCTCGCCGGCCTCAGGCAGGTCGGCGGGATTGTCGACCATGAGCATCTCGCCGTCGGAGCACAGGACGTGATACTCCACGCTCGGCGCCGTCGTTATCAAGTTCAGGGCGTATTCGCGCTCCAGCCGCTCCTGGATGATCTCCATATGCAGCAGGCCAAGAAAGCCGCAGCGAAAGCCAAAACCCAAGGCCGTCGAGTTCTCCGGCTCAAAGACGAGCGAGGCATCGTTCAGTCGCAGCTTTTCCAGGGCCTCGCGCAACAGCCCATAGTCGTCGGAATCGACCGGATAGAGCCCGGCAAAGACCATGGGCTTGGCCGGCTGGTAGCCCACCAGCGGCTCGCCGGCGGGCTCGCCGGCCAAGGTGAGCGTATCGCCGACGGGAACGTCACGGATCGTCTTTAGCCCGGTGGCCACATAGCCCACCTCGCCCACCTCCAGGGCCTCGCACGAAGCCATCCCGGGGCGAAACACGCCGACCTCCAGGGACTCAAAGGTGGTGCCCTGGGCCATGAACTCGAGCTTGGCGTCTCGCTCCAGCCGGCCGTCGACGACTCGTACGTAAGCGATGACGCCCTTGTAGGGGTCATAATGCGAGTCAAAGATGAGGGCGCGCAGCGGCTGCCGGCGCTGGCCATGCGGCGGCGGCATGTGCGTCACAATCCGCTGCAACACCTCGTCCACCCCCGCCCCCGTCTTGGCCGACACGCACAGCACGTCGCTCGCTGAGATACCGGTCAGGTCCTCGATTTCCTGCGCGATCTCCTCAGCCCGCGACGAAGGCAGGTCGATCTTGTTGACCACCGGAATGATGGCCAGGTCATGCTCCAACGCCAAATACAGGTTGGAGAGGGTCTGGGCCTCGATACCCTGGGTTGCGTCGACGACCAGAATGGCGCCCTCGCAGGCCTGCAGTGCTCTGGAAACCTCGTAGGCAAAGTCCACGTGCCCGGGCGTGTCGATCAAGTTGAGTTCGTACTCATGGCCGTCCGGCGCCTGGTAGACCATGCGCACGGCCTTGGCCTTGATCGTGATACCCTTTTCCCGCTCCAGATCCATCTGGTCGAGCACCTGCTCGCCCATCTCGCGGGCGCTCAGCGTTCCGGTCAACTCCAGCAGCCGGTCCGACAGGGTCGACTTGCCATGATCAATATGGGCGATAATGCAGAAATTCCTAATTCGCTCTTGATCCATTAGCCACATCCAAAGGCGGGGCTGCCCCCGCAAATTGGTAGTGGGCCCCGGCGCTCTGCGCGGCGGCCCACTAGTGGGTCACTTGTCACGACCTTTGCCATAACTGGTGAAACGTGATAATGTGGCATTCAAACATGATTTACGGGAGTACCAGATGACCCGCCATCGCATAGACCCGCTCCGCAGCCTGACCGACGAGGAGCGAGAGGTGTTGGTACAGATCAGCCGAGCCAG
>DAOUGZ010000261.1:0-24627 GCA_034428955.1 Anaerolineae bacterium
GCCTAGAACATCGGTCAAGCATTCCAGCAGTTGTCTTTTGCACGCCCAAACGGGTTATTCTGAGCCATTTCGCGGCCGAAAGACAGCTTTGCGGGCGGCAACCGGTGTTCTAGGCACCGTTTTCCAGGTCGGCGATTGTACGGGTTCCAGTTGCGATGTCTATAAAGTCTACTACAGATTCCGGGAATCGCCTATTGGGCGCAGGCCCAGTTACCGAGGCAGCGCCGGTATTGGGCGACCAAGGGAGAAGCTCTCGATCGTCAGAGTCGAGGAGCGGGAGCTGGCCTGCCAGCTCCCGCTCCCGCAGACGCTTGCGCATCTGGATTCCGCAGTGTCAGAATGCAGGAAGATACGCTTGCTCTGCATCGATCAGTTCGTTCACCATGCGCGTCCCAGCATCGGGGTCGGTGCAGTACGGGTCGTTTAGGAAGGCCTGCACCGCCTTGTGTCGTGAGCCCTCCATGGCTGCTTCGATGATCAGGTCGAGGTTTGCCCCCTGGCGCGCGAGGGTGGGCAGAATGGGCTTGGGAAGATCGCCCAGGGCATAGGGGTGAAGCCCGCTTGCGTCCACGCGCACGGGAACCTCAAGTACCATCCCGTCGGGCAGATTGTGCACCGAGCCGCGATTGGGAATGTTGACAAAAAAGACGCGGCCGAGGTCGTCCTGCTGGGCGGCCAGCAGATCCAACAGTTGGGTGTGCTCCCAGGCGAGTTCTCGTCCAAAGGTCTCGTCGCTAAGGGGAGCGCGGCCTTCAGCGATGTCGACCATACGGGCCATCACTTGCGGGTACCGCTGGCGACAGCGGGCCAGCGCCGCGCCGTTCAGGGAGGCCTCGCTGCTGCCGAGGACGGTGCCGATGAACTGGGGGAAGAACTCGGCGACGTGCAAGTCCCCGGGACCTGGGTAGCAGCCGAACCGGCGGTAGAGTGCCGTACACAGAGGCTCGGCGCCCCGGAAGGGCTCGTCCGTCCGTGCGGCGAGGCCAGAGTACCTAGCGCGCATCCTGGCCATGGCTTGCGGACTGCCACTCATCTCATCCAGCGCGGCGTCGAGAATCGGGAAAGCGTTCTCGCCGTCCAGCGCAAAGCTCGTGATCCAGTGGCAGTGGTTGATGCCCCCCGCCACGATGCTGGTGCGTTCCTTCTCGGCGCCGATGACGCTGCAGAGGTGGCGCCAAGTCAGGTCGACACCAATACACAGCCCAACACAGCGGATGTGGGTGAGCTGGTTCACAGCCTGGGTGATCACCGTCATGGGGTTGGTAAAGTTGTACAGGGTGGCCTGCGGGCAGAGCTCTTCCATGTCTCTCCCGATGGCCACCAGCACTGGTATGTGTCGCAGGGCGCGGGCCAGCCCACCAGGCCCGGAGGTGTCTCCCACGGGCTGTACGTAGCCGTATTTGCTCGGTATGTCAATGTCCAGGCCCCAGGCGTCGAGGCCGCCTACGCCGATGGCAGTCGTGACCGCATCCGCGCCCGACAGCACGTCGCGGCGCTTGGTGGAGGCCTCGATCTGCCAATGCAGGCCGCGCTCGGCAGACACGCGCTGCGCGAGGCGCCGGATGACGTCCAGCGCCTCTTCGTTGATGTCAACCAGGCCAATGGTCGCACCCTGGTAGCGTTTGTCGCCGCCAAAGCCACCAAGTAGGGCTGGCGTGAAGGCCATCGAGCCCGCTCCAATGATAACGATCTTCATGTTCTGTCCTCCATTACTCCTTTCACCCTGCATGCCTACACGAGCGAAAGGGAGAGATGACCCGCGTATCAGTCCATGTAGAAGGCGAATACTTTACTGGTACACGCACCCCATGTTTCTGCAAAGGTCACGCGAATGCTCTCAACGCTCTGGCCGACCGGGATGCGCACCAACCGCTGGTAATTGTCTTCGATCTCCGCCAAGAGCTCCCATTGCTCGGCGACCAGTCCCTCCAGCCGGAACGACTTGGGCAGAGTGAGTGGCACGTTGAAAAGCTCCCCCTCCACTGGACGATCGTGGTTCAGGGTGAGGAGATGCTCCAGATCGCTATCAAGAACCAGGGTCACTTCCCGGACCATGGTCGGCTCGGGCAGGTGGTAACAGGCCCAATCCCCTGCTCGGCATTCCCAGGCGTGGCTCTCGGCGCCGACTGGCCTGTTCACACCGTCGCGCATGGGCTCTGGGTCGCCCTGCGAAGCGGTGAGTCTCGCGCCGATGGTTTGCGGGCTATAGTCCTGACGCACCCAGGGGAGATAGCAGTCGTCTCGCAGCAGCGTCTGCTGCAACTCGCGCATTCGGTGGGTGCCCACCTGCCTAGGGTTGAGGCCGTGGCGCACGGCAAGAGCTGCCGCGGTGCCTGCTGCTTGGCCCATACTGCAACAGGTGCCCATAACCCGCGTCGAACTCATCGCGGCGTGAGTACAGCTAGCCGAACGGCCGGCGCACATGAGGTTCTCGACATTGCGCGAGTAGAGGATGCGATACGGGATGCCGTAGGGTGATGGGCAGGGGTGAAAGATAGTAGCCGGCTGGCCCAACTTCACGGCCCAAAAACCCGCCGGATGGTGATCGTCCATGGTCCAGCCGCCGTAGGCCACCACGTCGTCGAAGCGCCCCTCAGCCTCGATGTCGCCCTGGGTCAGGATATGGTCGCCGATGTACCGTCGGCTCTCCCGTTTGCCAGGAAGGAATTGCACCCAGTCTAGCGCCCAGTTGTCGGCGTCGTGATCGCCGTGGTTCTTGATGTGATCCCACACGCCAAAGACCACCTTCAGCAGTTCATCGCGGAGTATCTCAGCATCATAGAGGCTGTGCCTGTCGCCACCGAGTTCCAGCCACCAGTAGCCGTACTGCAGCCAGTTGTGGCCGCCGATGCCGTAGGGCAAATCCTCCTCCCGCGGGAAGTCGTAGGCCCATGAAGGAGGCTCAAAGGGCTGGGGCGTGTCGTGACGGCGGGCCATGAACATGCAGCTAAGGCCCATGGTCTTGGCATCGGGCACCTCGGGGGCGATGGATTCGCCGAACTCGTCGCGCCCCTCGCGGCCCATGCGGAACTCGGCGCCGGTGAGCGGTGCGAGGATTGCATCGCCGGAGCAATCGATGAAGACAGAAGCTTCGACGGTATGATAGGTCTGAGTGGTGAGTTGCCAGCCAGTGATGCTGGCAATGCGAGGTCCCTCCATCGTGGCGCGCTGACAGGTGCAGTTCAGCAAGAGATCCAGCCCGGGCTGGAAGCGCGCCTTCTCGTAGAGGAGGGCATCCCAGATAGAGTAGCTCTGAGTAGGATTCCGGCGCGCATTCTCCAGGCGTATCTCCTCCAGGATGCCCGTTTCGCGCATGTTCGGGATCTGGCCGTGACGATCTGCTCCACAGATGTGCATGCGGATTTCACTGGAGGCATTACCGCCGAGGACAGGGCGGTCGTGCATAAGTAACACGTGGGAGCCGTGCCGGGCGGCGGCGATGGCTGCACAGAGGCCGGTGAGGCCACCGCCGATCACGCAGATGTCGACTTGGTGCGTTTCGTTTCTGATCCCGCACTCGGCGGGACCAAGCAAACCTGGCATACTCGTTCCTCCACAGCGTGGGTTGCGGTTCAAGGTTAGGCACCAAAATGGCGTTGAGCATGGTTGTAGATGCGCGCAAGCTCATCCCTGACTTGAGGAGACAGGTACTCGGGCGAAGGCCGATCAAGCGCCTCCAGTCGCCGGCGAATACGCTCTTGCAGACCAGGTTCGGCCATGTCGCGACGCTGAGCAAGACTGTAGCGGCTGAAGAGAGAACTCTTCCACGTCTCTGCGCGATAATGGGTGGCGGTGGAGGCTGCGCCTAGGAAGGTGCCCTCCACCAACGCCTCCCTGGTTTCGGCCAACCAGTCCTCTGATTGTGCCCAGAGTTGGCCCTGCAGTACGCGTTCTGCATGGTGGGCAATTTCCAGATCGATGAGCAACTGCTCCAGGCTAAAGGCCTCGCTCTGGAGACGCCCGGCGACACCAAAGTGCCGCACCCCCGCCAACGCGCCGAGGAGGACATCCGCCATGCGCTCTGCAGCAGCTTGTGCATCACAGCCTCCGGCCATGCTCCAAAAATGGTGAGTGGGGATGTGTCCGTAGCGTGTGAGGAGAGCAACCTCCATTTGCCCCTGCAGCAGCGATTCGGGGCTGCCGCACCCGATGCCATTAGCGAAGGGGTCAAAGGCCAGCATCTTGGCTCCAAAGTGCACGGTGCTTTTCGGTAGCAAGAGCGAGAGAAGCAGATACCCCCCGATCATCTCAGCCAGTGCCTGTACCAAGTAGCCAGGAGCCAGAAGCGGCGCCGTAGCCCCGGGCATGGGCATCGTACTGCCACCCGCCATCGATAGGCGATCTGCGAAGTGAAGGATGATCTCGAGGTTCTCGGCGTTGGCGCGCAGGGGGCTGATCATGTACAGCGGAAGGTGGAACGGCTTGCCCGCTACCTGCGCCATCTCGAAGACGTACTCGCCCACGGTGATGGACCCGATGTCGCGCCCGCCGAACCCACGTGTGTTTTCCCAAGCTAACTTGTAGAGAGCCACTTCACAGAGTGGCATGGGGATGTCACTCGGAATCACCGGCGGGTCACCGCCCAAGCCGAGTTGGTCGCAGATGCGTAAGGTCAAGAGAAGGTCATCGGTCGTGGGGCGACGTAGAGAGCCGGTACGATGGTCGAGGATGCTCAGGGCGCCACCGCCAGCGCTTACCTTCAGGCGGTAGCTCTCCGGTTCAGGTGCCGGCCGTCGCTGGGCCTGCAGCACTTCCAAGACATAGTTGCGGTCAAAGTGGGCGCGCTCGTTCTCTGCCCGCACTGTGTTGTACTCTGCCAGCCGCGAGAGTGCTGCCGGTAGCGGCACGGACAGCCCCACTGTGTCGAGGAGTTCGGCGGCCTGCTGCTCGATCCTGTCCAGATCCTCATCGGTGATGTCTATGACAACGCGCGGAGCAATACGGCGCATCTCTATGTGTCCTATCATATATCGTTGGCAAGCGGGTAGGTGCCCAACTCGCGAACCAATTCTACCATGCGCATCAGGTTACGGGCCAAGCGCGGTGTGATCTCGGCCTCATAGGGCCCAGCCGTGGGGGCTGCGATGTAGCCGCCGTCCCGGCCCGCTTCACGCATCTGGCGGCGGATGAGGGCCTCGAACTCGTCATCGGGCAGGCGTGCCAGATCGTCATACTGCACGCTGCCGACGATGCAGGCGCGCCCGGCGATGGATTCCTTGGCTTCCGCCAGCGGCATGTCGCCGACCGGTGGCTCCTCGATGGGGTGAATGCCATCTGCGCCTGCGGCTACAATCTGTTCGAGCACGGCCCTGATGCGCCCATGGTGGTGCACGATGATGTGCCCGTTGTAACGGCGGATCAGTTCAAAAAGGGGTTGGTTGTAGCGTGTCGCGAGGCGCTCGAACGCAGCCGGCGACGCCAGTGGTGGAGCGACGAACTCGGTGCCCGTTACAAAGAACACCGGCCCGGCACCCCCCTGGAGCGCCTTCTCTAGGAACTGGTATTGGCGCTCAAAGAGCACGTCAAGAAACCGCACTAGAGTCTCCATCTCAGTGGCGATCCAGTAAGCCAGGGTCTCGGGAGCGGCGTGGCCGTCCAGGAAGCCGATAGGCGTTCCCAGGTCCATCATCATCAGCCCGTCGTCGCCTAACCGCCTTCCGGCCTCGAGATAGGCACGCAGGTCGGGCATGGCCGGCTCATAAGGGATAGCCAAGAGCTTGTCCAGGTCCTCGATCTCGTGCAACAGGTATTGGGTGTCCCAGTGGGCACTGCTGGCCGGGCCCAGCCGGGACTCTTGCGTCAGCGGGCCGTAAGGCGTGTGAACGATAGTGTGGGTGACTTGTGTGGTGCCCTCATCGACGGTCTCAGTGGCGACCTTCGCAGCAGTTGTGTACAGGAATGGCGTGGCAAGGCCCCGGCGGTCCAGGAAATCTGTGTTCCGGCGGATGAAGGGAGCGACCTCGCGGTAGGCGGGCAGGCTATAGACATCCACATAGGCACCGTAGCGCTCGCGCGGGTAGAGCATCCAGATGGGAATGCGATCAGGTTCCTCCCGGCGTAGGACTCGTAGGAGACGCTGGCGCGAAGTAAGAGGTTTTGGTCTAGCCATATCTGTTCTCCCGAGGGTGAGGTTCGCTCTGGGGCGGCAAAGAGGCGCCTACTCGCATGTATTAGCCCTTTATCCCGCTCATGGTGATCCCTTCAATGAAATAGCTCTGGAACACGATGAACAGGATCAGAATAGGTAGTACCATGAACATGGCGATGGCCATGAGATTGTTCCAGCTTGGGATCCCCTGCGGCTCGGAGCGGAAGGCGCAGAGCCCAAGGGCCAAGGTGCGCAGCTTGGCGTCCTTCAAGTACAGCAGTGGCCCCATGAAATCATTCCACGAGCCCTGAGCGCTAAAGATGAGCATCGTGGCTAGAGCGGGCTTGGCGAGGGGAACAACGATGCGAACCAGAGTCATCAATTCGTTGCAGCCGTCCATTCTGGCGGCGTCGAACAAGTCCTCAGGCAGCCCACGGAAGAACTGCCGGAGGAGAAAGATGTAGAAGGGGCTGCCAAAGAATGCGGGGACGATGAGAGGCAGGAACGTGTTCATCCAGCCCAGTTTCTGGAACAGGATGAAAGTGGGTACCAGTCTGACCACACTGGGCAGCATCATTGTACTCAACAGCATGGTGAACAAGAGATCGCGCCCCGGAAAACGGAAACGCGCGAAACCGTAGGCTCCTAACGTGTTCGAGATGACTGCTCCGAGCACTGCCCAGGAGGTGATGGTTAGCGTATTCTTCATATAGAGCAAGAATGGCATGTGGGTGAAAACATCGACATAAGCCTGCAGAGTAGGTGGACTCGGGATGAAGCCAGTACCCTTGAGAATCTGCGGCATAGTTTGCAGTGAGACAGAGAACATGTACAGAAGTGGCAGGACGGCCAGTAGGCTGATGACCGTGAGTACAGCATGGACCGCTATCGCTTGTAACCTTGCTCCAAGGTGCCAACGGCGAGCATTCCTCGCGGTTGCTGTCACAACATGATCACTCACCGCCCACCTCCATAAAAGACCCAGCGGTTCGAACTGCGCAGTACGGCCAGTGTGAACACCATGATTATCGCAAAGAGGATCCAGGAGACTGCTGAAGCAAAGCCCATGCTTAGAAACTTGAAAGCATTGTCATAGATGTAGAGCGCCATAAAGTAGGTGGCCCGCAACGGTCCACCACTGGTCATAATGAAGGCTGCCTCAAAGACCTGGAACGCATAGATCGATTCCATGACCAGATTGAAGAGCACCGTCGGTGTCATCAAGGGCACTGTGATATGCCAGAAATGATGCCACGGATTCGCGCCATCGACGCTAGCAGCCTCATAGTATTCGGGCGGGATGTCTTGCAGCGCTGCCAGGAACACTACAAAACTACCGCCGATGCCCCACAAGTTCATTAGAATGATTGCTGGTTTGGCCCAGGTAGGGCTGGTTAGCCAGCCGGGCCCAGAGATGCCGACCAGTTCGAGCAGATAGTTCACCAACCCAAACTGAGGGTTCAGGATGACGATCCAGACAATGGCTGAGCCGACACTTGGCACTATGCTGGGGAGGTATATGGCCGAACGGTATATCCTCGAGGCAGCGGTTGCTTTCTTTACTAGCGTTGCCAGGACGAAAGCGATAGCTACGCTGAGGGGTATGCGGAACGCAGTGTAGTAGAGGGTGTTGCCCAGTGAGGTGTGGAAGAGCGGCTCGCGGAGGGCCTTTTGGTAGTTGGCTAGACCAAGCCATTGTGGCGCCGGGTTGAGGATGTTATAGTCGGTCAGACTCAGGATGAAAGACGCAACGATGGGTCCTACGTTGAACACCAGAAAGCCGAGAACGACTGGGGAAACGAATGCCATTCCCCACATTGCTTCCCGCCGCCGAGCTCTGGATCGCTGCGACCTGACAGCGACTGACGAAACCATGGACTCTCCTCTCCAACACCTACACTGCAGATATCTCGCGCCAGTCAAACATACGCTCGTTCTCAAGGCAGAGGCGAGTTTGCTCGCCTCTGCCTTGAGAACGGAGGCCTAGCCCTGCGTGGACCAGAACTCGTCGTTGGCTCTGGCCATCTCTTCCGCACCCCAGGCTACCGCTTCCGCGGCACTCTGCTGGTGCATTGTAGCTCTCTGTATCATCTCGTCCCAAGTGGACGCGAAGCGATTGAAGAGCGGGGTTAGCGGCTCGGGGCGTGTAGACTCTAGCGCTGAGAGGACTACCGGCCAGTAATCTGCAGCCATCGAGATGGGGCTGTTCTCTGTGCACTCTTTCCAAGGGGAAGGACGTAGTTGGGCAGTAAGAAAGTCGCAGCCGCCTTCCTCTCTCGTCAACCATAGCAGAAGCTTCCACGCTTGGGGGGTCTGCTTGCCGTTGGCAGGCAGCACGTATAGGTGTGGGCCATAACTGCCCTCGTGCCAGGGTCCCTTGTTATTGGGGGCCAGGGCCGAGCCGTACTCTAGTTCGGGCGCATTGGTCTGGATCATGTAGTATTGCCAGACCCCCTGGAAAACCATCGCCGCACGACCTGACATGAAGGGGTCGCTCTCACCAGCAGCGCTAGTGAACGCTGCGATCTTTTCCTGGCCACCCTGTGCATCGAGGACATCTACCAGCCACTGCAGCGCCTCCACGGCACCTTCATTATCCATCTTCACTTCACGGCCGTCTTCACTCAGCCAAGCTGCCTCGTTCTGTGCCAGGTAGTTGAGCCATGACCAGGAGTCCAGGCCAGGGACCAAACCCAAGCGCTCAATGTCGTCTCCGCTGCTCTTTAGGAGTGCCTTGGCCGCATCAAGCGTTTCCGCCCAGTTCGTCGGTGGCTTAGACGGGTCCAGCCCTACTTCCTCAAAGGCTTGTTTGTTGTAGAAGAGCAGATAGGCTGCCCCTCCGACTGTCTGCGGCAAGCCCCATATCTTCCCCGCATAGCCTGTTGCTTGCCAATCCGCATCATAGACTTCGTCGGCCTCAATCCCTGCCTGCGAGACCAGGTCATCGATGGGGGTGAGCGCGTTATTTAGGGCGTAAGGCGGCATCTCGGATGCGCTGAGCATCAGAACATCCGGCGCCTCGCCCGCAGCTACTGCCGTCAGTACGGTCTCTTCCTTGCGCTCCCACGGAATGATTGTCTGCTCCACGCTATACCCGGGGTTTAGCGCGGAAAAGTCCGCCAGTGCTTTCTGCATCAGAGGCTCACGAGTACCACCCCAGTGGTGCCACAACGAGAGGTTGACCGATTCGGGGGCCACGGTGACCTCTTTGGAGATCTCTACCGTCTCCTTCACGATCTGTGTTTCCTTGATGATCTGGGGTGCATTGGTCTGAGCAGTACAGGCCGAGAGCACACCCGTGCCCGCAAGGCCGGCCGAGACAGCGGCGGCGCGGGTCAGGAACTGGCGGCGGGTCAAGGGTCTGGGAGTTGAGTGCTCGGACATAGATTCCTCCTTAGGAGATGGCCACCAATAGCAATACTGCTCGCACAAACCGGTTACGCCTTTGAAAGGAGTTGTGAACTGCTTATAGACATCGCAACTGAAACCCGTACAATCGCCGACCTGGAAAATGGTGCCTAGAACACCGGTTGCCGCCCACAAAGCTGTCTTTCGGCCGCGAAATGGCTCAGAATAACCCGTTTGGGCGTGCAAAAGACAACTGCTGGAATGCTTGACCGATGTTCTAGGTTAGAGATTCATCTGCTCATTGTCCGATGTCTAGTTGGGAAGTCTATTAGTCCCTCCTTTCCGGTCTGGCTCTGCCCATAGTCGTGCCGAACCTACTCGCTATCGTCGAGGCATGGCGCGGTTAGTTCATCTTTAGTCTAGAGCGTTCCACCAGCCACGACAAGGGTTGTCTGGACATAGATTGGACAAGAATTGGACATCGGGTTAGAGATGTTTCGGGCTCATGCGAGGCCCGTGTATAATCTCTAGCACAGGCTATGGCGGGTCCTGGCGAGGTGTGATCACACCTCTCAGCCAGTGGTTGTTACCGGGTCTCTGCAAGGCTGTCAGGAACCAGCAGTTCGCGCAGACCTTTTGTCGTGCGTCCAGAGGGGGTCAGATGAGTGTTGCATACGAGGAAGACGTCGATGGCATGCTGAGCGACCTGCGTGCCGATCTCATGGGACTGCTTCCGTTGCCCACGGCGCTTGTGACATACTACGCGCTGCTATTCACCGAGAATGTCTTTGGCCTCCACGGCCCCGCTATTCCGGCAATCGGTGCCGGGGTCATTACTGCATGCATCGCGGCCCAATGGCTGAAGCATCGCCGCGTTGCGCTGGCTGCTTTGGTCTATCTGGCCGGTGTGGCCTGTGCGGCGCTGTCGCTGATCGCCATTGCCTACTCACCGCTCTCTGTTGCTCTCTTCCCGTCAGTTATCCTTCTGACGATGGCCATTCTGGGTACGCGGTCGATGGCTGTCATGACGATGCTAGGCGTTGCTGTGGCTTTGTCCTCTGCCGGGCGGCATGGCCAGTTGGACAAGACAGTCATTGCACCAGTTGCTGTTCTAGGGTTGACTGCGATTGTCGCCTGGCTCTCGCATCGCAACCTGACGACCGCCGTCGAGTGGGCCTGGGCTAGCTATCAGCAAGCGCGGACTTCTACCGAAGAGGCGCGCCAGCGCCGCGGTGAGTTGGCGCGTACCCTCAAAGCACTCGATGAGGCCTACTATCGCCTGGAACGCTTCTCAGGCCAACTGGCCCAGGCCCGCGAAGCCGCAGAAGAGGCTCGCCGCGCCAAGCAGCAGTTCGTGGCCACCGTCAGCCACGAACTGCGCACGCCCCTCAATGTTATCATCGGCTTTGCCGAGTTGATGACCCTCTCGCCGGAATCGTACGGCGTTCGTGGCGTCCCTCGCCCGTTCATAGGCGATGTGAACCGCATCTACCGCAGCGCTCAGCACCTGAAGGGTCTTATCGATGATGTACTGGACCTCTCACAGGTCGATGCCCGGCGTATGCTGCTCCTCAACGAGCCGGCGGTGCTAAGCGAGGTGATCGCCGAGGCTGCCGACATGGTCTGGAGCCTGGCAGCACAGAAGGGTCTGCATCTGACTGTAGACGTGCCTGAGTCCTTCCCTTTGGTTTCCCTTGATCGGTTGCGCATCCGCCAGGTGCTCCTGAACCTGCTGTCCAACGCCATCCGCTTTACTGATGCTGGTGGCATCACCGTCTCTGCTCAAATGGTGGAGAGCGAGGTTCAGGTAACCGTCGCCGACACCGGCCGCGGCATTGCACCGGAGGACCTGGGCCGAGTCTTTGAAGAGTTCCACCAGATCGACGGCTCACTCGGTCGGGCTCACCAGGGCACGGGCCTTGGCCTGGCTCTCAGTCGGCGTTTCGTGCTCCTGCACGGCGGGCGCATGTGGGTGGAGAGCCAGTTGGGCCGGGGCAGCCGTTTCCACTTCACGCTGCCCACAATCCCCCCGGCGGAGACCGAGGCTGCAGCCGGTTTCACCGCTTTGCCCCTACCGCCCGGTGTGCAGGCTCAGGGGGCCCCGCTGGTTTTGGTAACGGGATTAGAGCCTATGGCCGTCAGCTTGCTCAGGCGCCATCTGCGGGGCTATCGCATCCTGACAACACCGCAGTCCGAATTGCTGGAGGCGGTAGAGACTCACCTGCCTCGGGCGGTCATCCGCAATGGCATGACGCTCGATATGGCCGAGAGCTACAATGCCGTGTTGCCGGTTCCCTCTATCACCTGTCCGTTGCCCGATTCCGCCTATCTGGGTCACATGCTGGGCGTGGACCACTATGTGGTCAAACCTGTCACGCGCGAGCGGCTGCTCGATATCCTGGCATTCTATGGCGAGCGTGTTCGTCGCGTGCTGATCGTGGACGACGATGCTCAACTGGCCGAACTGATGGCGCGGATGGTACGGGCGGCGCCGGGCGTGTATGCGGTGGATGTGGCGTGTGGCGGCGAGGAGGGATGGACCCGCATGCAGGAGTGGCGCCCGGACCTGGTGTTACTCGATTTGGTGATGGAGGGCCTGGACGGCCTCGCCATCCTCAAGCTGATGCGCGCCGATACACAGTTGCGGTCCGTGCCGGTGGTGGTGATTACTGCTCACGATATGCCCGGCGGCGAAGACCGGCTGCCGGGCATCAGCCGCATCACTGTCGATGGGCTGCAGACACCGACGGTGACCGATATGCTCAACTGCCTGCAGGCGATTCTTGATTCCTTGCCTCCGGCCCCGACCGCTTCTTCACCGCCTCCAAGGCCCGGAGCAGATCCGCCTGCCCTACCGGCTTCTTGAGGTAGGCCTGAGCGCCCAGCGAAAGCGCCAACTGTGGTTCTTCGAGGACGCTGCAGACAATGACGGGGGCGTCGGCCGTCGCCGGGTCGCTACGCAGGGCCTGCAGCAGTTCCCAACCGTCGCGCCCAGGCATCATCAGGTCTATGGTCACGATGTGGGGCTTTTGGGAACGGGCGAGGGCCAGCGCCTGCTCCGCCGACCCGGCATGGATCAAGCGATACGGCTGGCCGGCCACGTAACGCTCAAAGAGTGCAAAGAGCTCCTGATTGTCGTCAACTACGAGGACGGGCGTCTCCTTCTCTATGGGTAGAAGGAGCCATACTCTCTCCTTACGGGTCGTGACTCTCTCCTGAAGCAGGCAAGCGCCAAGTGCAGAGACTAGCGTTACTACCGGTTGGGTCCGAAGCTCTGGTACGAGCGACTGGCCGCTGGGCGGCACTCGCTCCGGGCGCAGCTCCAGCTCCAGGCCGAGTTCAGCTTTGGCTGGGCTGGACCGAGCCTCGAACGAGAGCGTTGCCAGTGGCATATCGCTGAGGGCCTGGCTGGCCAGGCCGATCAGCACCTGGCGCACGAGGGTGCGATTGGCGACTGGCTTGGGCAATTCACGGCCGATGTGCGTTGCGAGCGAGACACCTCGCTCCTGAGCCATTCCCTGCAGCAGGGGCAGCAGGCCCAGCAAGACCTCCTCCAGGTCCAGTGGTTCACGACCGCTGGCGAGGCGCTCGCTCTCGCGTCGTACCGGCTCTTGCGCCGCCTGCGATACGCGGGGCTCACCACTCGCCTCCGGATAGCGATCCTGGAGCATCCGCGACAATGCCTCAAGAGCTGTCACCCGGTCGCGACGTAGCTGGCGCGTACCGATGCCCAGGCTGCCGGCCACTTCGGCTTGGGTGCGTCCTTCCACATAGAGGCCAAAGAGGATGGCGTAAGGCCGCCGCTCCGGGGCGCGCATGGGAACGGCGTCACCTGGGTTCAGGGCTTCGATGGCATCCAGAAGGATGCGACGCAGTTCCTGTCCGCGCGGGCGTATGAGCGCTGCGTCAGGCGATACCAGTCGCTCTGCTAGCGGGTGTCGCTGCAAGAATGTGAAATCGTACAGGTGCGCCAGCGCATCTCGGATTTCGGCGATGAACTGGGATTCGTCTCTGTTCTCCAAGGCTTACCTATCCCACGATGCCAGACGATGCCTCGATTATACACCTCTGCCCGCCACAGGCAAGAAGCGCACAGGGGCGGCGGAAGGGATTACCATCGTGCAAGGGCCCTCCGGAAGGCGCAAGTTGTGCATTGACAGCAGAGCCAGAGTGTGCTACAAACTCTATGCAGAGCATCCCATACGGCCGGTCTGTGCTAGGCGACGAACTGCCGGTCTGCGGCGAGCAAAGGAGCGGGACCATGGACGGCAAACCCTACGGTTCGGGCGGCTTTGGCGTGTGGATCGAGGATGAGTTCGGCCTGCCCGCCTATCGCTATACCTGCGATCAGGCGAATGACCCGCAGGCTCGCACGCCGGTGAACGAGGCCTGGCGTTCGCCGACGGACCACACTCACCAGATCGGGAACGACCGGCTGGTGGCGGCAGCTTCGAATTACGGCTATGTGCAGGTGCGCCAGGATGAGGGCAGCCCCAAGTTCCTCAACGACTATGACCCGGCTCAAGGCCAGTACGGCGGCGGTTTCGGCTACCTCTCCGACGGCCGCTTGGTGCTCAGCACCTTCTGCTCCGGCGATGCCGGCTCCTGCGACCGTGTCTTTGGCGCCGGCTACCTGCGCAAGACGGTGTCCGGCGGACCCTATACCGTCGACCAGGTCATCCTGGCGCCCTTTGGCGATGATCCGCTGCTCGTCTCGCAGGTTACGGTGACCAACCGCGGCGACCAGCCGGCAGAGTTGCGCTGGGTCGAGTACTGGGGCTGCCGGGTCTACCAGTTCTCCTATCGGGCAACCATGCTGGCCATCGCCGGGCGGAACCTGAGTGAGGCGGCAGACCTGCGTCGCGACCTGGGCAGGCGGTTCGCGCACTCTTTCGAAGCCATCCCCGGCGGTTACGGCCTGCTGGAGCGCAAGCGATTCCTGGGCCGGTCCCTGGCCGAGCGGCTGCGCTGGGGGCTGCTGCAACTGGCCCTGGCGACGGTGGCGCGCCGGGTCTTTGGTGGACCGGTCCGCCCGCCCTCGCCGCAGGCCGGGCTGGAGGACCTCGACCCGCCACCCACCTTTCTCGCCTCCCTCGATGCCCCGGCCGATGCGCTCTCCACCGACGCGGCGGCTTTCTTCGGCGCGGGCGGGCCGGCCCGCCCGGACGGAGTGTTGAGCCCGCTGGATGGGAGCGTTGGCGGCTCGGCGCAGGGGAGCGGGCTGCTCCTGGAGCGGCGCTTTCGCCTGGAGCCCGGCGAGCAGCGCACCCTCTACCTGGCCTATGGCTATCTGCCGCAGGGCGTGGGGTTGGAGGAGTTACTCTCGCCCTATCGTGAGGATCCGGCCGGCATCTGGACGCGTTCCAGTGCCGCCTGGCGCGCTGACGGCGTGCGCCTCGAAATCCCCGGCCGGCCGTGGGTGAAACGCGAGACGACCTGGCACAACTATTACCTGCGCAGCAACCTGACCTACGACAGCTACTTCCGCGACCACATCCTCTCGCAGGGGCATGTGTACCAGTACATCATCGGCTTTCAGGGGGCCGCGCGGGACCCACTGCAGCATGCTCTGCCCTTTGTCTTTAGCGAGCCGCGCATCGCGCGCGAGGTTTTGCGCTATACGCTGAAAGAAGTGGGGCCGGACGGCAGCATCCCCTACGGCATCGCCGGGCACGGCATGCCCATGCCCGCCCCCTTTGTTCCCAGCGATCTGGAGCTATGGGTGCTCTGGCTGGCCAGCGAGTATGTGCTGGCCACGCGCGATGTGGCCTTTTTGGCTGAGGAACTGCGCACCTATCCCCTGTATGGCCGCAACGCCGCGCGAGCCTCGGTGCGCGACCTGCTGGCGCGCTGCTACCAGCACCTGACCAAGGTCACCGGCGCCGGCGAGCATGGCTTGCTGCGCCTCTCCAACGGCGATTGGAACGACAACGCGGTGGTCGGCAGCGTGCCCCGCAAGCATCATGAGGTGGTGCGCCGGCGCGCCGAGAGCGTCTTGAATGCGGCCATGGCCTCCTACGTCCTGGCGCACTATGCGCGGCTGCTGGACTATATCGGCTGCAGCGGGGCGGCGGCCGATGCCCGTCGCTGGGCAGAGAACCAGGCACAAGCGGTGCGCGCCCAGTGGACGGGGCGGTGGTTCCGGCGAGCCTGGCTCGGCCCCGAGTTGGGCTGGCTGGGTGAGGAGCCGTTATGGCTCGAGCCGCAGCCGTGGGCTATCATCGGCGGCGCGGCCACTCCAGAGCAGACGGACCAGCTCCTCTCTGCCGTCGACGAGTTCCTGCGGCGCCCCTCGCCTATCGGGGCGATGCTGCACAGTTCTCCGCTTGCGGGGATGGCGCTAGAGCCCGGCGTTCTGACCAACGGCGGCGTGTGGCCGTCGATCACGGGGACGCTGGTGTGGGCCCTGGCGACCCGGGATGGGGAGATGGCCTGGGATGAATGGTGCAAGAACACGCTGGCCGCCCACGCCGAGGCCTATCCGGACGTCTGGTATGGCATCTGGAGCGGGCCGGACGCCTACAACTCGATCATGTCCGCCCACCCCGGCGAGACGCAGTTCGAGGCCGAGCCTGCGGCCGGTGTGCCCGACGCAGCGAACGACCTGCTGCGTGGCGTCAACTGGACCGACTACCCCGTGATGAACATGCACCCCCACGCTTGGCCGCTCTACACGGCCGCCAAGCTCATGGGGGTCGAGTTTACGCCCGAGGGGCTGACCCTGGCGCCCATGCTGCCGCTGAGCGAGTACCGCTTCTCGTCGGCGCTTCTGGGGGTGGCCCGGTCCGCTGAGGGCTGGGAGGGCTGGTATGCCCCGCTGCTGGAGGGCACCTGGCAGCTCACCCTGTGCTTGCCGCGCCAGAAGATCGAGCGCTACCGGCGGCTCGAGGTGAACGGCGCCGGCCAACCGATCCAACGGACTCACGACGGCGCCGTCGCCTTTACCGGTGAGAGCGCCCCTGGCCGCCCCCTGCGCTGGGCGCTGCGGTGAGCGCCGCACGGGGCTGCAGACCCCGTGCTCAGAGGGGCTGCAGCCCGAAGGGCTGGTCTCAACCATCCTGTATCTCTCGCACCGTATCCAGGATGGCGCGCACGTTCTCCAGCGGCATGGTGTACTGCATCATGTGGGTCATGGCCAGGATGTGCCGGCCCGTCTGCCTGCCGATGCCATAGCTTGCGAGAATGCTCTCGCGTAGCTCGGCGGGGGTCATCGCCTCGCCCTGCTGGATGTCGACGCCGGTGGCGAAGGTGAGCCGGTCGCCGTAGCGCTCGATGGCGGCTTGCAGGTCGTTGCCGGCCTTGGGCTGGAAGGACTGCAGCACGTCCACGCCCGCGCGCACATAGTGCTCCAGGAAGGGCATCTGGTAGCCGCAGGAGTGGAGCATGAACAGGGCGCCGGCCTCGTGAGCGGCTTCGACAAAGCGCGCCAGGTGCGGATAGGTGAACTCTTCCCACATCTTGAGCGAGATCAGTGGGCGGCCCGAGGCGCCGTAATCATCCTGGAAGTAGACCAGGTCGGCGCCGGCGCGGGCGGCGCAGCGGATGATCTCCACGACCCAGTCGGCCAGGCGGGCCATGAAGGCCTTGATCTGCTCGGGATAGTCGTAGAGGGCGTACATGAACTCGGCCGACCCCAGGATAAAGTCGGCCAGTGCCTGCTGAAAGGACATGACCTCCACGGCCAGGCAGGCGTCGGGGTGGGCCTGGCGGAAGCGCCGGATGGCCGCGAACTGCCCGTCGGAAACGGGCGGCAGGCTGTAGCTCGTCAGATCGGCCGGGTGCCGGACCGGCATCTCCAGCATCTCGACATAGATGCCGCCCAGGCCGGCGGTGCCGCCAAAGACCCCTCGCAGGCGCAGCCGGCCGTTCTTGCGCCGGATGGAGCCGAGAAACCCCGCCGCGCTCGCCAACTCGGGCGATTGAATCGAGATATCGGCGCCCAGGTCCAGCACATAGCTGCCGTTCCCGTACTGCTCAAAGAGGAGCGGCAGCGCCCGCGTCCATTCACCTGCCTCCAGTCCGCCGCCACGCACGAACCGCTTCCACAGGCGCCGCGCGACCCAGGTCGCCACGCGGCTCCTGCCGGGCTGGTGCTCGGCCAGCAGGCGGCAGGTGGTATGCGGGTTCAGCCAGTACATGACCGGCACCCGGTCAACCGGCTGCCCCCTGGCCGCGGCCAACACGCGCTCTCGCGATGTCATAGGTGTGTTCATGCCTTGCACTCCTTGAGGTGCGGCGAGACCTGACACACCGATTTCTCTGACGGGAGAGTGATCGGCAAGAACTCGGCGAGCCAAACTCTGGGCTACGTTCCCCCAAGGCTTCATAATCCCGAGTTTCTGCCAGAGGAGAGGCCCGCATTGCTTGCGTAGGGAGATCGGTGTGTCAGGTCTAAACTTGTCAGGTCTACAAAGGGCTACCAGTGATGAAGGAGGCGGCCAGGGTCAGTGTCAGGTGTTGAGCCTACGCTGCCGGATCGACGACGTGCCCCAAGAAGAGGATGGCGCCGGTCTGTACGTCGCGGATGAGAAAGACAAAGGGCCGGTCAACGCGCACCTGCCTGGGCTCCCTCACCATCCCCTTGAGATCCATCACCACGGCCGTGGCGGCGGCCGCCTCGGTGCCCTTTTCATCCACAGAGACAAAGGCCTTGTGGTAGACATCGTCGATGTAAAGGTCCGGGCGCCCCGTCATGCCCGAAAAATCGGCCTCCATGGAGAAGGGCTGTTCCATGCCCAGCTCCGTCAGCGCCTGCCTGAGCTGTAGCCCCGACTCAAAGGAGAACCTGGGCATCTCCAGGTCCACTTCGTCCCCCTGCAGAGCCTGCAGGATGGCCCCGAGCCTCTGCCCGTCCAGCCCGGCAACGAAATCCGCGAACTGCCCCTCGGCAGGCAGGAGGATGACCATGGACATCTCGCCGCCCACGTAGGGCAGTTCGATCGCCTGGTAGCCCTGGCCCTCGGCATAGGCGAATGAGGTCTGCGTGTGCATCATGGGCACGGTGACGGTGCTGCCGTCTGGGCGATGGAAGGCGCCGTCTTGGGTTGCCCTTTCCTGGAAGGGGTGCATCCAGGTGGCGTTAAAGTAGATGGCGTTGGTGAGCACCAGCCGGGTCAGGCTCTTGATCGAGCCCGAGGGGAGGATGTCCTTGATCTTGCTCTCGGTCTGCTCCTCGACCCAGCGGTTGATGGTCTGCCGGGCGGGCTCGGGGGCGGCGGCGAAATCCAGTACGCGGAGTCCGGCGCCATAGTTCTCGGCCAGGAGGTCGAGGAAGGCGGGCTCAAAGTCAAAGCCCTGCTGCCCCCACAGGGCGTTGGCCACGTGCAGGCGGAAGCGCTCGCCCTCGGCGGAGACCTGCTGCCCGCGGCCGGCCAGCGCCTGGTCCAGCGCGTTGAATGCGGGGTGCAGCTCGGCCTGGGGGAGGTTGAAGTGCAGGGCCTGGGCCATCTGCTGTGCCGTCTCACCGCGCGCGCCGGCGTAGGTCATGGCCAGGGCCAGCGAGATGCTGTAGGGCGAGCAGAAGGCGTTGGCCTGCTCGTCGAATGCCGTCCGGTAGATGTCTAGGGCGAACTGGGCGTTGCCTGCGACCAGTTCGGATACGGGCGCCTGCTCTGGGGATGGCGCCGCAAGCCGGGCCTTGCCCGACTTGAGCACCTCCGCCCCAGTTGTTCCAGGTCTTGAGGAGGCGCAGCCTGCGAGCGAAGCCAGTACGAGGCCCGCGGCCGCGGCCAGGGAAATGAGGTGGATTGCCAGCCTGTGCACTGCCTGCCTCCTTGAAGATGCGGGGGGCCACCGGAGTGGCCCCCACACCGGGTTGCCTATCAACCGGTGCGCTGATCGCCAGAGCGGCAGGCGCTCAGTGGCGCACAACCAGCTTTAGCAGTCTATGCTCCAACCGGTGATGCGATGTGCCGGAGACTACCGGCCTGAATCCTAGACGCTCGCACAGCGTCTTGGGTTCCCTGACCTGCGATGCGCGGCGACAGCAGCCTCGCATAGGCCAAGATCCCTAGTGCTGCGCCGCACAAGATCTAATGAGTAGCATGGCGCCGCATGGGGCGAGTCGCACCCATCAGAATCTCTGCAGTGCACTACCAGTACTGCAACGACACTTTGGGACTGGAAGTCGCACCTTTGGGGCCGTGGAGCCTCTCGCCGTGGCACCAGATCACACAGCCCCACTGGGCGCTGCGGCACCGGCTGTCCGCCCCTTGGCGTGCACAGCACGCTACGCGGACAGGACTCCAATCCCCGTCCACGCAGGTGGACGGCCGGCCGTAGGCCCCCAGAGCCCGATTTCTAATCGGATGGATAGGGAGTGTCGTTGCACTACTAGCTCTTGCTCTGCTTGCTGCGCTGCTCAAAGATGCTTTGAATGACCACCCCGATAAGGAGGCCAAGGCCGGTGTACATCCAATTCTGCAGAAGGACCGATATGGCAGCGCCGATGATCAGGCCCAGTGCTACGCAATAGCCCATGTTCATGCTGGTCTTGGGGGTTTTCTCACTCATTAGATGAACTCCTCTAGTTGGACCATAACTCGACATATTATATGCCCCAATGGCCGGTCCGGGCAAATAGAGATTCCTCTCTCATCTGTGTCCGGATCAGTACGGATGCGTTTTCGGCTGCCCTGAACAACCCGGCCGGAGGCTCATTCGGACCTGCCGGCAAAGTACTCGCTGGCCGACTCCTGCAGGAGCACATAGAGCACATAGGCGCCGATCAGGGTGCCGACAGGAAAGTTGGTCAGGCTGAGCACGGCGATGACGATGGCCAGGATGCGGCCCCAGTTGCGCCGTGCCAGCAGGCCGGCGCCGGCGGCGATGCCCGGGATGGCCAGGGCGGTAAAGAGCACGGCCATGACCGTTCCTACAATGAGCATGATGCCGGTCGCTTCCATGTCTCGGACGGCGACCCCAATGCCACCCAGCAGCAAAAAGATGACCCCGCCAATCAGCAGGAACAGGGCGTTGCTGATAATCAGCAGCCAGCCCACGATGGGCACATGGGTCTCGAGTTGTCTTACAGTCATCGAATTCATCGGCACACCTCCTGTGTAGCAGCCGGTATAGAGCAGAATACTCCATCTCACACTACGCAGGAAGGCGCCGGGGGTTGCGGAGGGAGCGGGGGGACTGCATCTGGGGCAGCGCGAAGGATGAAGCGAGGCGCGCTGCCCCGTGGGCTCGTCCAGGGGGCGGGCTGTCAGGAGCCTTTCTCCAGCGTCTGCCGGATGGCGCGCACCTCAGCCAGGAGGGCGTTAAGGGCATCGCCCGTGAGGGGCACCTGCTCGGGCTCCGCCTCGGCCTGTGTCGGGCCCAAAGCGCCGCGGTAGCGGCGGAGCCTGGCGGCTACGGCGCCATAGGCGGCCTGCACGTCGGCCAGGCCGACCAGGCTCTGTTCGGGCACGTTGGTGCCGCTCATGCCGGCGGTCTGGATGTTTAGCGTCCCCAGGCCCAGCCAGCGGTCAACGATGTCGCGCTTGATGGTCAGATTGGTGACGGTGCGGTACGGCACGTGCTTGATCGACTTGGTCCAGATTCCGGCATAGACGATTACCTCATCGTCCTGGATCTCGTAGCGCAGGCTGTGATAATAAGCCCCGGCGAGGAAGAGCCCCGGCACGTACCAGACTGCGTTCAGGCCCAGGATGATCAGGCCCGCGGTCACGGCCACGGCGCCTCCATCGGAAGAGACGGCCATGGGCAAGACGATCAATGCGCCAAACGCCAGGACGGAAAGGAGGGTAATGGACAGTACAATGCGTAGACGGGTGAGATACTGCGGACTGGGGTTGAGCAGACGAGTCTCCATGGTGTGGCCTCCTTGGCCCCTCTGAGAAGAGCGGCGTGGCTAAGCGAACCCGCGCACGCAACTTGATTGTGTCAATGGCACAACCCCGGCACCTCGTACTGCCGGTCGATTTTCTGACGCAGGTAGAGCCTGAACGCCAGCAGGTCAACATAGTTCTCGGCTTCCATCTGGATTCGCGTGCCCGGCTTGCCCACGTAGGCGTGCATTTGCGGGAGCCAAGCATGCTCATCCCTGACCATAAAGCTGTGCAGCTTGACCCGCACATGCCGCCAAGGGCCCACAAAGTGCAGGGCACCGTTTCCCTTTGCCGGGCATTTCTTGGGGTGCTCAAGCCGGCAGTGGACCTCGCTTGTGGGCAGAAAGTAGTAGACGCTCTCCTTGTGCATAGGGTCCTCCTCGGGGTGGCGGCGCTCCACGGTCTGGAGGTTCCACCCCGAGTCTACACTACCCCCAAGGTGCGAGCAAGGGTCGAAAGGTCCAGCCCACCTGCTGCCTTTGCCCCTCTACAGATGGTACATCGGTGACATGGCGCGCAGCTTTTCCACAATGTCGGGCAGGATCGAGACAACATAATCCACGTCTTCGGCCGTGTTGTCCTTGCCCAGGGTCAGGCGGAGCGAGCCGTGACAGACCTCGACCGGCAGCGCCATGGCCAGCAGGACGTGCGAGGGCTCCAACGAGGCGGCGGTGCAGGCCGAGCCGCTGGAGGCGGCCACGCCCTTGAGGTCCAGGTTGAGCAAGATGGCCTCGCCCTCGATGCCGTGGAAGACAAAGCTGGCGCTGTTGGGCAGGCGGTTCGTCGGGTGGCCGGTGAGTTCCACATCAGGGACGCTCTCGAGAACACCCCGGACGAGCCGGTCGCGCAGGGCGGCGACATAGGCATTCTGCTCCTCGCGCCCCTCATGGGCCAGGCGCAGGGCGGTGGCCAGGCCGGTGATGCCGGCGACGTTCTCGGTGCCGGCTCGACGGTTGCGCTCGTGCCCGCCGCCGGTCTGCATGGGCATGAGCGGCGTGCGCCGGCGCACATAGAGCACGCCCACCCCCTTGGGGCCATAGAACTTGTGGGCCGAGAGGGAGAGCAGGTCGACACCCAGCCGCTCTACGTCCAGATCCAGGCTGCCGCCGGCCTGCACGGCGTCGGTGTGCAGAGGGACGCGCTTCTCCCGCGTGATGGCGCCAATCTCGGCGATAGGCTCGATCGTCCCGACCTCATTGTTGGCGTACATGATCGAGACCAGCGCCGTGCGCTCGGTGATCGCCCTGCCGACATCGTCGGGATTGACCACGCCGTAGCGGTCCACCGGCAAGACGGTGACCTCAAAGCCAAACTCTTTGACCAGTTGCTCGATGGTATGGCTCACGGCATGGTGCTCGATCGGTGAAGTGATGATGTGATTCTTGCCCTGCTTGCGCTGGGCAAAGGCGACACCACGGATGGCCAGGTTGTCGCTTTCGGTGCCGCCGCTGGTAAAGATAATCTCGCGGGGCTGGGCGTGCAGAATCTCGGCAACCGTCTGGTGGGCGGAGTCGAGCGCCGTCGCAGCCTCACGGCCCTGGGCGTAGATGCCCGAAGCGTTGCCGTACTGCTGGCAAAAGTAGGGCAGCATTGCCTCGAGGACCTGCGGGTCCACCGGCGTAGTCGCCGCGTGGTCCATGTAGACGGTGCGCTTGGGCGCTGGCGTCATGTTGTCATCTCCTCAGTGCATTCCGCGGCCGTCCCGCGGTGTTGCGGGATGTCTAGGGCGGCCTCGGTGCCGTTATTGTTGGCCAGAGGGAACTGGCCTACGGGAAGTGAAGCGAGGCGCTCCAGGGTCTCCAGGCGCGCCTCCAGGTTGCGCAGAGCATCGACCATCGGGTCCGGCAGCCGGGCATGGTCCAGGTCCAACCGCGGCGGCTCCGCCTGCGACTTGGGAGCCACGACGCGCCCGGGCACGCCCACGACCGTGGCGCAGGGGGGCACCGGCTTGATGACTACGGCGCCCGAGCCGACTTTGGCGTTGTCCCCGATGGTAATCGCACCCAGGACGACGGCGTTTGAACCGACGATAACGCCGTTGCCCAGGGTCGGGTGGCGCTTGACCTTGGCCAGGGTGGTGCCGCCGAGCACCACGCCCTTGTACAGCAGTACGTCGTCGCCGATCTCGGCCGTCTCGCCGATGACTACGCCCATGCCATGATCGATGAAAAAGCGCCGGCCGATGCGCGCGCCGGGGTGGATCTCGATGCCGGTCAGCGACCGGCTGATCTGGGATACGATGCGCGCCAGCAGCCGGTGCTTGCGGCGCCAGAGGCCGTGCGCCACACGGTGCAGCCACAGGGCGTGGAGGCCGGGGTAGCAGAGCAGGACCTCCAGCGTGCTGCGCGCGGCGGGGTCCTTCTGGAATACAGTCTGAACGTCCTCACGTAGCGTACGCAATAACGACACGGTCAGGCAGTCTCCTCATCTAACGTTTGATTGCAGACATCGGCCAGGGTGGTGCGGTCGAGGGTCTCCACCAGGCGGTCGCGGACCAGTTCCCACACCGGCCGGGTGGCGCACCGCTGGGCGCGCTCGCAGACCGCGGCGCCCTCCTCCAGGCAGGGCACTGGGGCCAGGTCCCCCTCCAGGGCACGCAGCACATCGGCAACGGTGACCTCCGCCGGCGGGCGGGTCAGAGCATAGCCGCCGCTGGCGCCGCGGGTGCTCTCCAGCAGCCCCGCCCGGCGCAAAGGGGCTACCACCTGCTCCAGCGTGGCCAGGGAAATACCCTGGCTCTGAGCGACCTCACTGAGCGGCACGGGGCCCTCGCCAAAGTGCAAGGCCAGCTCGGCCATCGCCCGCAAGCCGTATTGCTCTCTGGATGTGAAACGCATGGCGGCCCTCCGCAATTCCGAAACCATTATCGGAATTATTTTACTGCATTTTATCGGGTTCGTCAAGCATGAGTGCTGGGCTATTGGCCTGTCTCTGCGCCTGGCTGTATAATCTGTTTGTGAGCCACCTTGAGTCCTTGGCCCACATTCCACACTTGCGTGATTGTTTGGGGGTGCCCCGAGCCGCTGACGCGTTACGCGCCGAGAGGCTGCCGATCTCATCGTTGCCGGGCAAGGGTTCGCTGGATGTCTGTAAGCAGAGACAGAGGTGCATATGGTAGACAAAGTTCGTCTGGGGTTTGTGGGTGTGGGCAGTATGGGCCAATGCGCCCATCTCAAGAACTATGCCGTCCTGCCCGATTGTGAGGTCGTGGCCATCGCCGAGCTGCGCCCCGAGCTGGCGCAGCGAGTGGCCCAAAAGTACGGCGTGCCTCGTGTCTACGCAGACGCTGAGGACATGCTGGCCCACGAGGAACTGGACGGTCTGGTGGCCGCGCAGCCTTTTACTCGCCATGGGCAG
>DAOUGZ010000262.1:0-6660 GCA_034428955.1 Anaerolineae bacterium
TGGCGGCGTGGATATGGACAAACTTTGTCGCATGGAGGAAAGACCTCTCCGACAGTACATGCGGGATATCCTCGATCAATGCATGCCGAAGGGACGCTTCGCCTTTGGCACCGGCAACACCGTCACCAACTATACGCCAATCGAGCATTATCTCTGGATGCTTGATGAGAGCCGGCAATGGCCGGCATCGTGAGGTGGTCTTGGTTGAGTCGGCTAAGGCACCTTGGCTACACAGATCGACAAACAAGGAAGGGACATTTGTGATGAACACTACGCAGAGAGAGCTGGTCTCTCGCCAAATCCGCCATGAGGCAACACCCCGTATTCCATACACATTGAGCTTTGATGGGGATGTCGCCGAGCGCCTCGATGCCTACTACGGGAGCGACGCATGGCGTCGCCAGCTCGATAGCGCCATTCGTCGCGTACCAGGGCCAAACCTAGTCGTCGACCAATCGTCAGGAGAGCTGCATGTTGTCGATCCATATGGCACTCGCTGGCGGCTTGATCGACGCCCATTTCACCTCGACGTACCTGTCCTCCAACACGTGGATCTGGACGATTATGTCTTTCCAAATGTTGACGACTATTTCACCCCCGAGTGGAAGGAGAATGCCATTCGCACCATCACGAGTGACCCATACCACTTCTGGGTGGGAGGGTTCGGGTTTGGATTGTACGAACGTACATGGACGCTTCGTGGCTTTTCAGAAGCACTCATGGATGCGGCTGCCGATCCGCAGTACTATGACGAGTTGGTTGAGCGTGTCGCCGAGCACCAACTTGCCATTATCGACCGCCTATTGGAGCTTCCATTGGATGGAGTCATGTTCAGCGACGATTGGGGCTACCAGAAGGGTGTGCTGCTCGGTCCAGAGCGATGGCGACGGTTCATCAAGCCGCGTCTTGCCAGGATGTATGCGCGCGTTCATGAAGCGGGCAAGTTCACCCTCAGCCACTGTTGCGGCAGCGTGGCCGATATCATGCCCGATATCATCGAGATTGGCCTTGACGTTCTCGAAAGCGTTCAGCCCGAGGCTCGAGACATGGATCCCTACACGCTGAAACAACGCTACGGAGATCATATCACTTTCTGGGGAGGCCTCGGTTCGCAATCAACCATCCCCTTTGGCACGCCTAGTGACATCAGGCGTGAGATAGCTCGGCTGTGTGACGAAATGGCACGAGATGGAGGGTATATCCTGGCACCCTCCAAGGGCTTGCAGCCAGAGACACCGACTGAGAATGCGGCGGCAGTTGTCGAGTCGTTTCTTGAGCAGTCCGGCGTGAATCTTGTACGAGACTAGGATCCGCTGCTGCAAGGACAGAGGACGCGGAAGAGTCGATGGAGTAGATGTTTGTGGGGTGAGCAGCCCATCGTTCTCTGGCATGCGACTCCAGCACCACGAAAGCCGGATGTAGCCGTGGTCACAGCCTTTAGCGTGGCACAGTGACAACCTGCATCTCATCGTCATGGTGGGCACCACGGTGTATGAACCCGTTCTGGCGCGAGGGTGGATTCGGTAGCTTCGAGCACTGCCATAGCAGGTATTGATGGCTGACATAGCACTAACCATCATTCCCGCCGTCGCTCGCACAGCGCTGCTTCGCCCAGGATCCAGTTTAGTGCGCCGAGAGGAAGTCATACGTCCGGATGCTACCGATTGACGGGTGGGCAAACTGGCATGCCCTTGCTTCTGCGGGGGTGCCGTTGTGAGGGCATGCCGCCCACCTGCCAATGCAGCTCTTCGCGGTGGCAGCAGAACTGCGAGGCAAGCTTGAGAGTACTCGGCAGTCCATGGAGCGGTAGGAGACGGGCACGGTGAACTGAATGACGTCCAGAAGAGTATGCTTCTTCCTTTACAGACACCGGTGGAATCCGCGTCTTCGACTCCTAGACCCGTTGCCACAATCAACTTCGATCTGAGGGCTGACGAGCAAAGCCCCAAACCTAGCGTGCTATCCACGCACATGGAGGCGCAAGAGTGACAGAACCGACGAGAGCAGTCTTGGTAGGCTGCGGCGGCATCAGCCGAGCCTGGCTCAATGCCATCAAAGACATGGATGACGTGTCGATCGTGGGGCTCGTGGATATCATCGAGCAAAGCGCCTGCACCCGCGCCGCCGAGTATGGCCTCGACGATGCAGCCATCGGCACCGACCTGAGCGATATCCTCGCCCGCACTCGCCCCGACGCTGTGTTCAACTGTACCATCCCCGAGGCGCATACCGAGGTCACCCTCGAAGCGTTCCAGCATGGCTGCCACGTATTGGGCGAGAAGCCCCTAGCTGATTCGATGGCGAATGCCCAGCGCCTAGTCGCCGCTGCCCAGGAAAGCGGCCGGATCCTGGCTGTCATCCAGAACCGCCGTTACGACCCGCGCATCCGCCGCCTGCGCCACCTCATCGAGACGGGTGCTGTAGGCCCCCTGACGACGGTAAACTGCGACTTTTACAGGGGGGCCCACTTTGGCGGCTTTCGCGACCGCATGGAGCACGTGCTCCTCCTCGATATGGCTATCCATACCTTTGACGCCGCGCGCCTCATTACGGGGGCAGATCCAGTGTCCGTCTATTGCCACGAGTGGAACCCGGCCGGCTCGTGGTACGATCACGATGCCTCGGCCGTGGCCGTTTTTGAGATGACGGGCGGCATCGTCTACACCTACCGCGGCAGTTGGTGCGCCGAGGGGCTCAACACCACCTGGGAGAGCAACTGGCGCATCATCGGCCAGAACGGCAGCATCACCTGGGATGGGGCGGAGGAACTCCGGGCCGAGCGGGTTACCAAGGCTGACTCCTTCTTCTCCGAGCTGGCACCGGTAGACATCCCCGAGTTCGATGCAGGCAACAAGACCGGACGCCACGCCGGGGTAATCCGCGAGTTTGTGCGCTGCGTGCGGACCGGCGAGACGCCCGAAACAGTTGCCAGCGACAACATCAAGAGCCTGGCCATGGTCTTTGGGGCCATCGAGAGCGCCGAAACAGGCAAAAAGGTCGAAATCAAAGGAACAGAAGGGAAATGACGAGCACATACGCCAACGAGAGCATCCGTATCGGCACGCTGGTGCGGGGCAACCAACCCGATCCCGCCGGCTACATCAAGCAGATCCTGCCCCACGGATTCGAAAGCTTCCAGTTGTTCTTCTGGCAAACCCTGGGCGGCCACGACCTGCCCACCCTCGCCGAGCAGGTCAAGGAGGCCCTGGGCGACAGCGGCGCCGTGATCAGTTCCCTGGGCGTCTTTGGCAATCCACTGGAGACAGAGCCGATCGACATCGAGTCGCTACGCGCCTGGGAAGCCTGCATTGACCACGCCCACCTCTTCGGTGCCGACATTGTCGCCGGCTTTGCCGGGCGGCTGCGCGGGCGACCGATCGACGAGGCCATGCCGCGCTTCAAAGAAGTCTTTGGCGAGCTGGCCAAGCGCGCCGCCGATCGGGGCGTGCGCATCGCCTTCGAGAACTGCGATATGCACGGCAACTGGCACGCCGGCGACTGGAACATCGCCCACAACCCCAAGGCCTGGGAAATGATGTTCGATGCCGTCCCCGCTGAGAACTTGGGCCTGGAGTGGGAGCCCTGTCACCAGATGGTCAATCTCATCGACCCCCTTCCCCAGCTCCGGGAGTGGGTGAGCAAGGTCTTTCACGTGCACGGCAAGTGTGCTACAATACAGTGGGACGTCATCCGCAAGTACGGGATCGGCGGCGCTGTGCCGTTCGCCTACCACCGCACGCCGGGCTTTGGCGACTGCAACTGGACCGACATCATCAGCGAATTGCGCATGGGGGGCTTTGCCGGCAGCATCGACATCGAGGGCTGGCACGACCCGGTCTACCGCGGCGAACTGGAGATGACCGGCCAAGTGCACGGACTGAACTACCTGAAGCGCTGCCGTGGCGGGAACTATGTCCCCAACCCGTAAGGAGCGATCGTGACGAGGGAGACTCTCTCCTGCAGTATGGCGCCACAATGAACGAAGAAGCCTTCGCCCGCCTGGTCGCGGAGGCGCTGGATACGCTCCCGCCCGAGATTGCGGCGCAGATGGAGAATGTCGAGGTCGTCGTCGAGCCGTACCCGACACGCGCCCAACTGGCCGCCGGGCGAGTGCGGCGCGGGCAGACCTTGCTGGGGCTCTACGAGGGCGTGCCGCGCACGCAGCGCACCGCCCACTATGGCCTGGTCCTGCCGGACAAGATCACCATCTTCCAGCGCCCTATCGAGGCTGCCTGCCATACAGAGGCCGAGATGCGCAACCAGGTGCGGCGAACGGTGGTGCACGAGATTGCCCACCACTTTGGCCTCGATGATGAGGCTCTGCGCCGTATGGGCTACTAGCGGCACGCCACCAGGCAGGGCCTGGGCTGCCCCTCAAGGCCCAAACCGGGGTTACGCGAAGCATGAAAGCCGGCCCGGAGCGCCTCGCCCGAGCCGGCCAACCGCAGGCAATTTGACATTCCCCACCCAGACGCGGTATCTTTGTAACGAACGTACAGTTCCACGCAGGCCAGGGCCGCAAGGTAGCGACTCTGGCGCCAAGCCAGTCAGGAGGGCACCATGGTCAGTGGCAAGCAGGAAGTGGTAAAACTGGAGCGCAAGCTTCGCATGGGCATGGTAGGCGGCGGGCGGGATGCCTTTATCGGCGCCGTTCACAGGCGCGCGGCCATGCTCGACGGCGGCGTAGAGCTGGTGGCCGGGGCCTTTGCATCTACCCCCGAAAAGTCCAAAGCGTCCGGCAAGGACCTCTACGTGCCGGATGAGCGCGTCTACGGTTCGTGGCAGGAGATGGTCGAGGCCGAGGCCGCCCTGCCGGCCGAGGAGCGCATCGATTTCGTCTCCATCGTCACGCCCAACTTTATGCACTTTCCCGTGGCCAAGGCGTTCCTCGAGGCAGGTTTCAACGTCGTTTGCGACAAGCCGATGACCACCTCCTCCGAAGAAGCGCGAGCGCTGATCGCGGCCGTCGAGAACTCGGGCAAGGTCTTTGCCCTCACTCACAACTATACCGGCTATCCCCTGGTGAAGCAGGCACGCTACATGGTGCAGCAGGGGATGCTCGGCAAGGTGCAAAAGGTCGTCGTGGAGTACCCCCAGGGCTGGCTGCTGAGTAGGGTCGAAGACATGGGCAACAAGCAGGCATCCTGGCGAACCGACCCCAAGCGCGCGGGCATCTCGAGCTGCATCGGCGACATCGGCTCACACGCCGAGAACCTGGCCGCCTACATTACCGGCCTGGAGATCGAGGAGATCTGCGCCGACCTGACGACCTTCGTCCCCGGCCGCCTGCTGGAGGATGACGGCACTGTGCTCATTCACTATGTGGGCGGTGCCCGCTGCGTGCTCATGGCTTCGCAGATCTCAACGGGTGAAGAGAACAACCTGCGCATCCGCATCTATGGCAGCGAGGGCGCCTTGGAGTGGGTCCAGGAGAACCCCAACTATCTCTGGTTCACCCCCAAGGAGGGTCCACGGCAGGTCTATTCCCGCGGCAACGGCTACCTCTGCCCCGCCGCGCAGCGTGCCACCCGCCTGCCTACCGGCCACCCGGAGGCCTTTATCGAGGCGTTCGCCAACATCTATCTGAACGCGACCGACACCATGCGCGCCGCGCTCCTGGGCCAGGAGCCGAGCGAGCTCGAGCTGGATTTTCCCACCGTCTATGACGGTGCCAAGGGCGTCTTCTTTATCGAAAAGGCCGTCGAGAGCGGGCACGCGAAGCAAAAGTGGATCCCCGCCCGTTGGACCAAATAGTCGGAGCAACCTCTCGGAGGTTCGGAACCGGGTCAACCTTCCGGAGGTTTGAAACTTCCGGGGGGTTCAGAAGGCATCCACAGGAGGAGTCACAGTCATGGCACGTCCCGTAACGATCTTTACCGGCCAGTGGGCCGACCTGCCGCTGGAGACGCTTGCCGCCAAGGCCCAGTCCTGGGGCTACGACGGCCTCGAGCTGGCCTGCTGGGGCGGGCACTTTGACCCCAGCGCAGCCGTCAGCGACCCCGACTATTGCCAGGGCCGCCACGACCTCTTGGCCAAGTACGGCCTGAAGGTATGGGCCATCAGCAACCACTTGGCGGGCCAGATGGTCTGCGACCCCAACGACTTTCGCACCGACGAGTGGGCGCCCAGCGAGTTGCAGGGCCAGCCCGAGGCCAAGCGCGAGTGGGCCATCGCCGAATTGAAGCGCACCGCCCAGGCCGCTGCCAAGCTCGGCGTCAAGGTCGTCTGCGGCTTTACCGGCTCGTCGATCTGGCACCTGCTCTACCGCTTCCCCAACTATGCCGAGTCGGCCATCGACGAGGGCTTCAAGTTCTTTGCCGACAAGTGGCTACCCATCCTCGACGAGTTTGAGAAGAACGGCGTGCGCTTTGCCCTGGAGGTCCACCCCAGCGAGATCGCCTACGACATCGTCACCTCCAAGCGGGCGCTGGAGGCGCTGGATAATCACCCGGCCTTTGGCTTCAACTTTGACCCCAGCCATCTGCTCTGGCAGGGGGTAGACCCCGTCCGCTTTATCGACGAGTTCCCGGATCGCATCTACCACGTGCACATGAAGGACGCCGGCGTCTACCTCGACGGCTATAGCTCGATCCTGGCCTCGCACCTGCAGTTCGGCGACCATCGCCGCGGCTGGGATTTCCGCTCTCTGGGCCACGGCCA
>DAOUGZ010000263.1:0-3200 GCA_034428955.1 Anaerolineae bacterium
GCGCAGCATCCACGTTGTCGAGGCAAGCCCATAAAAGAGGGCAGAGAGATGAGATGGTTTCGCCATCCATCCAATGGGCCGGCGGTGATACGGCCCGAACCTGCCCTCACCGATGTTGGCTCAGCCCAGCCGCACCAGCACCTCGGTCGGCGTGGCGTCCGATCCGAACCCGGCCAGGCGCTGCAGCCCGGCCTGCCCCGGCGGCAGCAGGCGACCCGCTTGCGTATAGAAAGCGTTGCGTTCGGCGCGCGCCGGCAGGTGGGCTTCCGCCCAGGCGCTGTTGTAACCCGAGGCGCAAGCACGCTGCAGGGCCGTGTGCCCGTAGACAAAGTAGGCGCCGTCCATGAACGCCGCGTGCAGCGGGGCCAGCTCCGGCGCGGCGAAATCGTCGATGAGCTTTTGGCCGGGGCTGTTCATCTCCGTGCCCGCGATGAGAGGCAGGTCCGCCTCGCGGGCCAGGCGGGCGATCTCGTGCAGCCTGGCCACCTTGGCGCGCCGCATCTCCGGGTCAGCGATGTTCCAGTTGCGATCCGGGATAACGTTCACCGCCACCACGCCCAGCTCGAGCCAGAGTTGCACCAGTTCCTCCGCCGCGGACTCACCCTCTGACGTGCCGTCGAGCCAGGCCGCACAGGGCAGAGCGCCACAGGCCACGATGAGGCAATGGAACTCGTCGATAGTAGGGAAGGACTCGGATCCAGGCTGCACATAGCCCACGCCGCCGCGCTTCATCAGCCGGGCGCGGATGGTGTTCTGCAACCTGGCCGTATCCGCCGCCAGGGCCTCCACCTCGGCCCGGGGCAGGCCCAGCTTCTCGGCCCAAAAGCCGGCAGGATCCCCGAGTTGACTCGCAGCGCGCATATAGGCCACCAGCATGTGCCGCTCGGTAGGGTTGCCGCCGGGGGTCAGAGGCAAGACATCGCGCTCATAGTCGATGGCCACCGGTGCGAGGTATGCGTTCACGCGGGCCATCATCTCCCGATTGCGGCGTGCCGCACGCTCGCGCATGCCGGCCAGGATGCCGGCAACCGGCTCGGGCGCCTCGCTCGAGGCAAAGCCGATGCCCATATGATAGGCTACGCCCGGCTCGCCTGGCGAGTTGATCTCGCACGCGGCCAACTGGGGCATAAAGACGCGCGTCTCGACGCCCGCTGCCCCGCGCACGCCCACCAGATCGCAGGCGCGCAGGAACTCGTCGACGCCATCCAGCACATCGAAATCGACAATGCCGGCCAGCCTCCAGCCACTGCGCCGCGCCAGCCAGGCCAGCGAAGCCGGCGAATGCCCATAGGCGTTGAAGGAGAAAAAGGTGTGGCAGTGCATGTTTGCCACCTCTCGCTCCTCCGGCAGCGCCACCTCGCCCCGCTCAGCCAGCTCAACCAACTCGGCCAGCGCCTGGCGCCGCACCTCCGGGCAAAAGTCATTCAACCGCGTTTCCAGTTCCACGATGCGTGTGTTGATAGGGCACCTCCAGCAAACGGGGGCGGCGGCCGACTACCTCCCCACCTCCACAACCTTGCCCGTCTCCGCCGAGCGGACGATTGCCGCTACAATCTCGGTCTGCCTGAGACCGTCGATGTGTGTGGGCAGGGGGCCCTTCCCCTGCCAGCTCTTCGGGGTCAGGGTGCCTTCCACGACGGCATCCACACAATAGCCCACCAGCGCCATCAGACCGCTGTAACCCAGGCCGCGGAACTCGAGGGCCTGGCTGAGCTCGCCACCGCCCGCCGAGAGCTGGCCCGTCGTCGGGTCCGGCCGGTGCAGGAGCGAGGCGACGTTCACCCCGCGAGCCAAGAGCGCATCCTGGTGGGCCAGCAGCTCGTTGGGTGTGATGCGGCGCGCCACGTTGGCCCGCCAGCCCGACTCGGTGCCGAAACCTCCACGCTTGTTGTAAACCAGCGTGCCCTCGCTGCCGGAGAAGCACATATAGAACTCGACCAGCTCGTCGATATGCTTGATCCACTCCGCCTTGACCCGCACCTTCAGGCCACTATCAAAGGTCAGGAAGGCATCGTACACATCCGGCGTAAAGCCGAGCACCTCGCGCTGACTGATGGCGTAGACTTCTTTGACCTCAGCCGGCGAGAAGAACCAACGCAAAAGGTCCACCACGTGGCTGAGCAAAAAGTGCGCCGTCGAGGATCCTGCCGCCCAGTCTTTGCTACGGCCTCCCCAGAGCTGGTTCGGCACGCAGATGTTGTCGTCAAGCCGCGACTCGCCATAGACGACCCGGCCCAGCAGCCCTTCCTGGATGGCATAATGAGTGGCGATATCCAGCGAAGCGGCGCGGTTGGCATAGTTGACAAAGAGCCTGGCGCCACGCTGCTCCACCGCCTCATAGATCGCCTGCGCATCCTCCAGAGTCGTCGCCAGCGGCTTTTCCTGGATGATGTTCGGCACACCGGCTTCCAGCGCGGCTACCGTCGGCTCGCGATGCAGCGGGTCCGGCGTGGCCACCACGACCAGGTCGAGTGCCTGACGGCGCAGCATCTGGCGATAGTCAGTGTAAGCTGTGGCCCCGGCCTGCACGGCAACCCTCTCTGCCGCATCGGCGCGCACGTCGGCCACGGCCACAACGTCGACCGCCGGGTGCTGCTGCAAAAAGTTCACGTACTCACTGCCGAGGATGCCCAAGCCGATCACGCCGGCCCTCAACGTCTCGCTCATTGGGGTTCCTCCATTCGTGGGGATGCATACGTTGTGTACGGACGCTTGTGCGTATTATACAGGCAGCGAGTGATTCGGGCGAACAGCCATCGCGGCCTGTTTCTGGCCCGCAGGGAAGCCGCCGATTCGCCTCACCTGCTGCAACCACGTATACTGAGAGGGCTTTGCCGGCAGTCCGCAGCCCTACGAGAATCCCTGTAGGGCCCAAGCGCCCAATGCGACCAAGCTATCCCACGGAGGCAGCTGATGCAGAGTGACACCTATCTCCTCGGCCTCGACCTCGGGACCTCCACGGTCAAGGCCGGACTCTACGCACCCGACGGCCGCGAGCTCGCGGTCGCGACCGACGAGTACCTGGTCATCGAGGAAGGCGCCTCACGAGTAGATGTCGACCCCGAGGTCTTGTGGCAGGGCATCTGCCGCGTCGTGCGCCAGGTGCTCAGGCAAGTCGAGGGCAGCGCAGCAGGCATCGCCGCCATCTCCATGTCCAGCCACGCCGAAACCCTCATCTTCCTGCAGGCCGACGGCTCGCC
>DAOUGZ010000264.1:0-8591 GCA_034428955.1 Anaerolineae bacterium
GGTATCTCCCCCAGCCACTCCACGCCAGAATCCTTCATCGGCGCGTTGGGGTCGAGCCCCTTCGTCACCGCCTGGGTGATGAGCGCCGCCCGCTTTTCCTGCAGCAGCTCGATCTGGCGCTGTTTCTTTTCGATGAGGGCGTCGATGCGGGCCGTCTCGCGGTCCAGGAAGGCGGCGATGGCACGCTGGTCAGCGAGATCGAGACATGGGAAAGGCAGGCTACCGATCTCTGACGGGTTGATGGCTGGATAACTGACTCCCGCTGAACGGGCAACTACCTCATCTATGAAGAAGGAGGAGCGTACCCAGTAGGCAAGGAACTCCGGTACGACTGCCGGGCCAGCGCTGAGAACGGCAAAGCCGGTGGAGCATACTAATCTTCTGTTCACCGTTCCAACATAGCCTATCGCCCGAAGGTATGTCCTGACCGTCGAGATGAACACATCCCCATCCGCCAGCACACGTCTGGCACGTGAAGGGGCCTCACCGAATTGCATAGGACCCGACGCTAACCAATTGCCGTTAGAGTCGACACTGCTGATATCGATGTAATCTATCTCCGTGTCCGGAGGTGTGCTCTCTGGGAGCGTGCGCGCATTGATCAAACACACATACTTCAGTGGGCGAAACTCCCAGCAGGTAGGGCATTGATCCAACCATGGCACGTAGCGGCCGCCGGGAGTAAACACCTGCGGTCTGCTGTCAACCATCATTCTGCCGCTCCATCCAGCAACTCGGCGATCTCGCGCTCGATCTGCCGCAGCTCGGCCTCGATCTCCTCGATGGGGCGCGGCGGCGTGTAGCGGTAAAAGTAGCGGTTGAAATTGATCTCGTAGCCGACCTTGGTCTTGCTCTCATCCACCCAGGCATCGGGCACGTGGGGCAGCACCTCCCGCGCCATGTACTCGGCCACGTCCTCCTTGAGCGGCACGTTCTCATAGTCGCGCAGCTCGGGGTCGGGCTCGGGGTTCCCCTTAGCGTCGGTGCAGACCTCGGCCGTCTCGTCGCGCTCGCTGAGGGCATCGAGCACGGCGCGGAAGAGGGACGCGGGCAACTGCAGGCCGGCCTCCTTCAGGGCGCGCCGCAGGTGCTTGGAAAAGTCGTTGCGGCTGCGCACCACGCCCAGCGGCGCCAGGGTCTGCAGGGCGGCCAGGATGTCCTCCTGCATCCGGCGGCCGGTGGCAACCTCCAACAGGGCGGCCTGCTGATCCTTGCGCTTGCGGCTGGTGGCCAGGTTGGCGAAGGGGGTCGCTTCCCGCAGGCGCGCCAGGCGCTCGGGGGTCACGGCGAAATTCAGTCGCAAGGGCCGCTCCACGGTGATGCGTCGGTAGCCCAGGTCCTCGTTATCCAGGATGCGCACCGGCTCGGCGGGCGCGAAATCGCCGTAGAGCCGGGTAATCTCTGCCCGCTGCTCCTCGCAAATCTCGTTGCGCTTGTTGCCCAGGCTCTTGCGCATCTTTTTAAAGAAGGATGTCGCGTCAACGAGCTGCACCTTGCCGCGACGATGGGCCGGCTTGCGGTTGGTGATAATCCAGAGGTAGGTGGCGATGCCGGTGTTGTAAAAGAGCTGGTCGGGCAGGGCGACGATGGCTTCCAGCCAGTCGTGCTCGATGATCCAGCGGCGGATTTCGCTCTCGCCGGAGCCGGCCGAGCCGGTGAAGAGGGGCGAGCCGTTAAAGACGATGGCCAGGCGCGTGCCGCCCTTTTCCGGCGGCTGCATCTTGCTGATCATGTGCTGCAGGAAGAGGAAAGAGCCGTCGTTGATGCGCGGCAGCCCGGCGCCGAAGCGGCCGCCAAAGCCCTGCTCGGCGTGCTCGCGCCTGATGAAATCCGCCTCGGGCTTCCACTCTACGCCAAAGGGCGGGTTGGCCAGCATATAGTCGAAGCGGTGCTGAGGGAAGCGGTCCTCGGTAAAGCTGTTGCCGAAGGCGATGTGGTCGATATCCTGCCCTTTGATCATCATATCGGAGCCGCAGATGGCGTAGGCCTGGCTGTTATAGTCCTGGCCAAAGACCTCGAAACGGGCATCGGGGTTGAGTTCACGCAAATAGTCCTGGGCCACGGAGAGCATGCCGCCGGTGCCGCAGGCGGGGTCGTAGAGGGTCTTGACAATGCCCTTGCGGGTCAGGGTGTCGCCATCCGGCAAGAAGAGGAGGTCCACCATCAGGCGGATGACCTCGCGCGGGGTAAAGTGGTCGCCCGCCTCCTCGTTGGAGGCTTCGTTAAAGCGCCGGATCAGCTCCTCAAAGATGTAGCCCATCTCGATATTCGAGACCCGGTCGGGGTGCAGGTCGATGTCGCAAAAGCGGGAGACGATGAGGTAGAGCCGGTTGGCCTTGTCCAGCTTGGCGATGTGCTCCTCAAAGCCGAAATGGTCCAGGATCTCGCGGGCGCGGCTGGAAAAGCTCTTGATGTAGTGGGTCAGGTTGGCGGCGATATTCTCCGGGTCGCCCTTGAGGGTCTCAAAGGTGTAGCGGCTGGTATTGTGGAAGGGCTGCCCAGCCACCCGGTTGAGGATGGGCTCGAGGTTCTTGGTCTTGCCGCCCTGCAGGCTCGCGTGCCTGGCCAGCACCTGGTCTTTGGTGGGGGCGAGGACGCAATCCAGGCGGCGCAGGACGGTCATGGGCAGCATGACGTCCTTGTACTGATTCGGGCGGTACGGCCCGCGCAAAAGGTCCGCTACGGACCAGATAAAGCCGGCAATGGCACCAAAGTCGCTCATAGACTATTCCCGTTTCGGTGAAAGGCGTGGTTGTTGGGTTCCATTTTACTGCGATTGCCGGAGCAGGTCCAGTGGAGCTACGGCCCAGGGTACATCCCAGAATCGTCGATGTATTTCTGGCGCGAGTCATACGCACTGGCCCTGCCTTGCTGATACCGTGATCCTTGAGGCCAAGGCCTGAGTCCATCCATAACTTGACGCCCATTCAAAGCCGAGCCGGGTATCGATACCCGGCCTGCCATCATGGGCCGGCCATAAGGACCCCTAACGGGGCTCCACACGGAGTGTAGGCCGGTGTTTCCATACCCGGCCCCCCCGTACCAGGCCTTACCTCCGCAATGAACGCATTCTGCTCCAACAACTCTGGGATACACCCCTGCCCACAGGGCTTCTTCAAAGTCAGTATTATGTCATCCCTTGGCAGGGCCAAGGGCGGGGCCTGAGCGGGTTCTGCGAGCGCTGCATCGTTGCGAACCCTTGCCCGCGAAGGATCCCTGCGCGCGATGGGGATGCTTCGCTTCAGCCAGTTGACTGCCTATGGGATGAGTCCTTGCCCGCTCAGCACAAGTCGCAACTTAAAAGCCCTGTGCCCAAGCGCCGCCTTGACGCCGAACCCAATCTGCGCTATGATAGAACATATGTTCTTGCCGCAGCACACCTTACCAACCTACTCGGCGCATGGGTTGGCGGCAAAGGTCATCGTCCCACCCAAATGCGAAACGGCCAAACGAACCCAATTCTCAAGCCCGGCAGTTACGCGAACGGGAGCACAAATTCCCTTTCGCGCCCAAAATACCAAACGAACCCAATTCTGCCCCGCTCGCTGGCCGCCCCTTGCCGAAAATACCAAACGAACCCAATTCGCGCGTGGCAAGAGTCAATCGTCGCCACGACCGCGCCAACCTCCTATCCGCTCTCGCCAACACCCGATTCTGCCAAACGAACCCATTTTCACTCGCCCGCACACGCCCCCACACAACCTATGCGCGGTGGGACCACGTCCCAAGGGGGTTGGGGTGGGGTCCGATTTTACCAAACGAACCCAATTCGCCTGAAATACACCGGCGATTTTGGGATATACCCTGAACGACTGGGGGCCGTTCACCGATGGGGGCGAGAGGGGAGTCCCGTGCGAGCGCAGTCACGGCCGAATCGCGTTGGTCGAGATGTCGAGTGAGCTCGGGGCTGTTGCAGAAGGCGTCAAGAAAACTGGTCGCGAATGGCGCTAGACCTGACGGGTTTTCGAAACCCGTCAGGTCTAGCTAGCGTCTACCGCCCGGGCTTGGCCAGGCCATAGTCATCCAGCGAGCGGGCTTCCCGCGGCGCTTTGGAGGAGATAGCGCGGTAATAGAGGTCCACGTATTTCTGCGCCGAGCGCGACCAAGAGAAATCCTCACTCATGCAGGTGCGCATGAGCCGCTGCCAGAGGTCGGGGTGTTTGTAGATCTCCAGCGCGCGCACCAGCGTGGCAAAGAGGGCCATGGCGTCGTAGGCTTGGAAGGTAAAGCCGTTGCCCCGGCCGCTGCGGGGGTCATAGTCCTGCACGGTATCGGCCAGCCCGCCGGTGGCGCGGACGACCGGCACGGAACCGTAGCGCATGGCGATCATCTGGCCCAGGCCGCAGGGCTCAAAGCGCGAGGGCATGAGGAACATGTCGGTGCCGCCATAGATGCGCTGGGCCAGGGGGGCGTTGAAGGTGAGAAAGGCGGCGGCCTGCTTGGGGTAGCGCTCGGCGAGGCGGCTGAACATGTCGTGGTAGGTTTGGTCGCCCGTGCCCAGCAGGACGAACTGCATATCGGTATAGTTGAGCAGCGGGTCGATGACCTGGCTGATCAGGTCAAAGCCCTTTTGGTCGGTCAGGCGCGAGATGACGCCCACCAGCGGCGCATTGGGGGCAACGGGCAGCCCCGCCTCGCGCTGCAGGGCCTCCTTGTTGGCCGCGCGCTTTTCCAGGTGCTCGACGTCAAAGGTGGCCGCCAGGTAAGGGTCGGTAGCCGGGTTCATCACCTCATAGTCAATGCCGTTGAGGATGCCAAAGAGATGGTCGCGCCGGTCGCGCAGCAAGGGGTCCATGCGCTCACCATACTCGGGGGCCAGGATCTCTTGGGCGTACTTTTCGCTGACGGTATTGATCACATCGGCAAAGTAGATGCCGCGGGCCATCAGAGCCACCACCTCGGCCAGGTCGGCCATCTCCGGATGGTAGAGAAAGCCATACTTGTCGATGCCGGCCACCTCCAAGACGCGGTGACCAAAGATGCCCTGGTAGGCCAGGTTGTGGATGGTATACACCGAGGCCATGGGGGCGAAAAAGGGGTCATCCCGGTAGACGGTGCGCAGCCAGTTGGGGACGATGGCGGTGTGCCAGTCGTTGCAGTGGATAATGTCGGGCTGCCAGTCGATCCCCGGCTGGCGCAGCATCTCGAGGGCCGCGCGGCTAAAAAAGATGAACCGTTCGGCGTCGTCGGGATACATATAGATGCCGTCGCGGTCAAAGTGTTGGGGGCTGTCGACCATATAGACGGGTACGTCCTGCCCGATGGTCGCCTGCCAAATGCTCGCCGGCTCGCTGCCCCGATCCACCGGCACCGGGAAGGGGGAAACGACCTCCTGCAAGTCGAACTTGGCCCGGTCCACCCAGCCGTAGCGGGGCAGGCAGACGCGAATGTCGTGCCCCAAGGCGCGGATGGCCTTGGGCAGGGAACCGGCCACATCGGCCAGCCCGCCCGTCTTGGCAAAGGGAACGACTTCGGCGGAGAGAAAGAGGACCTTGAGCGGTGGGTTGGCGGCCATGGGCAGCTTTGCTCCTTTGCGAGACGAAGGAGAACAGAACTCATGGGAACGCGTAGGAACGGGTGGAGAGCAGGGAACCAAGGAACCGGGCAACCATGGTTCCTTGCCTCCTTGGTTCCATGATTCCCGCACCTTCCCTTGCGTCTAATCTTCCCAGCCGATAATCCAGGCGCAGAGGCCGGCGAGCCCAATCGTCGCCAGGACGAGGAACAGCCGCTGGTGAACGAGCAGATCTACATCGCGCGCCGCCCACAGCAGGATGGCGACCATGCCGGCTGCCAGCACGCCCCAGGTAACGAGGAGGGGGTGCGCCCGGTAAAGGCTCTGCGCCCGTGCGAAAACACCCTGCGCGCGACGCACCGCCGGCTTGGCCGGCAGGGCGCCCGGTTCCAGAGCCTGGCTTCCCCGGCTTTCGCTGCTCACTCCGGCAAACCTCCCAAACGAACGTGTGCACAACCTACGATCAAAGTGTAGCAGCAAAACGGCTTTTGAGCAAACCTCCGCCGTTACCGGTCATAGTACCCGTGGGTCTCGATCTCATCCCACATGGCCAGGACGTTCTCGAGCTTGCAGGCGGGGTGGATTTCGGTGCTGGAGCCGAGCCAGAGGCGCCCATGGGGCCCGGCTTCGTCGATGGTTCGGCGAACCGTCCGGCGGACCTCCTCCGGAGTGGCGAAAGGCAGCAACTGGCTGGCGTCGATGCCGCCCATGAGCACCCAGTTCGGATAGTGCGGGCGCACGCCGCCGGCGTACATGCCGGAGAGGGGCTCGAGGGGGTTGATGCCGTCGACGCCGGCGCCCTGCAGGTCATCGAGCACCTCCCACAGGTTGCCGTCGGAGTGAAAGATGACCCGTACGCCGTGCTCGTGCCAGGCCTGCACCAGGCGGCGCAGTCGGGGGAAGAACTCGCGCCGCAAAAAGGCCGGGGAGTAAAAGGTGCGATTCTTGTCGGCAATGTCGGAATAGACCAGCGCCACCGGCGAGAGGGTGGCATCGGCCGATTCGTGGACGCGCTGGACCTCGGCCCAGTTCAGCGCCTCCAGCCAGTTCGACACGAGCTCGGGGTTGTCGGCGTAGGCGTAGGAGAAGAGCTCGAGCCCGGCGCGCACGTGGGCCGTATCCAGCCCGACCGGGCTCTCGAAGGGAAAGATGACCGTATTCTCGCCGACCAGCTCCTGCAGGCTCAGGTGAAACTCCCGCGGCGATCGGTCCAGCGTGCCCCAAACGTTGCTCTTGCCGGCAAAGGTGAACATGTCGCCGGGCTTGCGGTCATAGATCTCGTCGATGTTGCGCCGGATGTACTCGAGCAGGCCCCGCACATCGCGGAAGGGCCGCTCGATCAGCCAGGTCGTCCACCATTCCTGCTTGTAGACAAAGCCATCCTCGTTGCGGACGACCCGCTCCTCGGCGGGCGGCGAGATGCCGCGGGTGATATCCAGCCGCTCGCCGATGGCCCGGCAGAGCAGGCGCAGCCCGTTCTCTGGGGTGACCTTTTCGCCGGTGATGTGCTCCACCAGCTCGATGTGATGGATCATGTCAAAGATGGGCACTCTATCCGGCAGTTCGCCGCGCAGGGTGGCCTCGATCCGCTGGCGAGCCGTCATTGTGTCTCGGGGTAGCTTGCGCACTGGGCATCCTCCTGATACTTTTGTTCCACTCAACAACACCCAAGCGAGTACTGCAACGACACTTCCTATCCATCCGATTGGAAATCGGACTCTCGAGGCCTGCGGGCCGGTCGTCGACCTGCGTCGACGGGGACGCGACACCGTCCGCGTAGCGTGCTGTGCACGCCAAGGGGGCGGACGGCCGGCGCCGTAGCGCCTCCAGGGGTGATTTCGAATCGCCCGGCCCCTGCATTCTAATCGCAGACGCTAACAGCCGGGCAGACCCGCTGCAGGGATTCCAGCCAGGCTGCTCCGATACCGCTGTCGGTGAGGAGATGGGCGATCTGCTCGGGGCGAGCGAAGGAAGAAAGGTCCGCGCGGCCGAACTTGGTCGAATCGGCCAGGAGCACCACCTGGTCGGCACACTCCATAATGCGGCTCTTGAGCTGGGCCTCCTCCAGGTCCACCTCGGTCAGCCCCGCTTCCAGGGAAAAACCCGAACAGGAGAGAAAGGCCGTCTTGATGTGCAGGTCGGCGAGGAGCCGGAGGCTGAGGGAGCCGGAGACGGAGGAGGCCTCGGCGCGCAGCACGCCGCCGAGGAGGATGACCGTGTGGGTGGGGTTTTCGGCCAGGGCGTAGGCGCTCTCCAGGCAGTTGGTCACGATGGTGAGCCGGCGCCGCTCGAGGAGGCGGCGCGCCAAGTAGTAGACGGTCGTGCTGGCATCGACAAAGATGATGTCGCCATCGGCAACCAGGCCGGCCGCCCAGCGGGCGATGCGCTCCTTGGCCGGCCGCTGCACCTGGGCCCGCGCGGCAAAAGCGGGATGATGCGCATGCCCACCGTCGGCGAGGGCGGCGCCGCCACGCACGCGCCGGACCTGCCCGTCCGCCGCCAGCGCGCGCAGGTCGCTGCGGACCGTCCCTTCCGAGACGCCCAGCAGCCCGGCCAACTCGGCTACCCGCGCCACCTGTTGCCGGCGAAGGAGTGAGATGATCCGCTGGTGCCGCTCGAATACGGTCGGCGCTATGCTGGTTATGGGGTGACTTGTGGGATTGCTGTGATCGGCCACTCGCGGCTCCATAGGGGTCATGTATCTGCCTGTCGGGCACAAGGCTGCCCCCTGCGAGCTGTCGGCGTAGAAGGCCCTTCCCCCGCGCTGTGTTGGACCTAAACCACCCCAGCGCGGGAGAGGGGGAGCGCCTCCGCCGGCACACGCCCCCAGGCCCCCGTGTGCACTGGCGGTCAGAGTCATATTCCATGGGGGCGCGGGGCCGGTCTGCACGCGCGTGGCGCCAGGGGCATGGCCCCTCTCCGGCGCTGGACAAACGTGGCGATGGGACAGCGCCGGGGAGGGGTTGGCCCCCGAAGGGGGCTTGGGGGAGGGATCCACGCTCAGGCGAGCGAGCCTCTCCTCCAGCCAAGTTATCGCCTATGCCCCCGCCCTCTCCCTCGGGAGGGAGAGGGGAGA
>DAOUGZ010000265.1:0-3892 GCA_034428955.1 Anaerolineae bacterium
GTTGCCCGTGCTGCTGCTCTACCTCTGGGGCGGCGGGTCGGCGCTCTTTGCGCCGGGCGGCCCGCTGCTGCAGGTCGCCCAGTCGCTGCAGTTCGGGCCGGGGCTGCTCAGTGGGGCTGTGGCGCCGGCGTTGGCGATTGTGCTGGTGCAACTGCCGGCCTCCTACCTGGCGGCGCTGGAGTTGGGCCTGCTCTGGCCCTTTGGCAAGCGTTGGGGCGGGCTCGTCTTTGCCCTCCTCCTGGCCACGGGCTTTATGCCGCCCATCGTGGTGGCCCTCGGGCTCTTTTTGCCCGCCCGGCAGTTGGGCCTGCTGAACACCGTGCCCGGGCTCGTCCTGCCGCTCTTGGCGGGGCCGGCCAGCCTCTACATCTTCAAGCTTCACTTTGCGGGCCGGCGGCCGGCGGTGGAGCGCGCTCGCACGGAGGGCATGTCGGCCTGGCAGGCCTTCTTCCGCCACGCCTTCCTCCCTTCGCTGCCGGTGGGGGTGCTGGCCGGGGCGGCCTCCTTCCTCATCGCCGGGCAGTCGTTGCTCTGGCCTCTGGTCATCATGAACAGCCGGGCGCAGATGCCGCTCTCGCTGCAGATGATGGTCCTCTCGGCGACGAGCTCGCACTCCGCGGCGCGGTTGGCGGCAGGATGGCTCCTGCTGACCTGCTGGGGGGCGGCGATGCTCCTGGTGTGGGGCCTGCTGCAGGCCCTGGTTGTGGAGAGGCTGGCGCTGGCCGCCGGCCCAGAGCCGGCGGAGGAGGCTAGCTGACCCACTGCCTACCTCGGCGACGTGCAGCAGTTTGATTGGTGCAAGCTCACAGTCACTCCCTACAGAAGGGGGTGACTGTTTTTTGTACCAAGGGCGCATCTACCTCTGGGTGTATCCCAGAATCGTCGGTGCATCTGTGACCCGAGTGACGCCAGCTTTTCGGCTTACGACGTGGCGATCCGTCTGCTGTACACGTCGCTCTTCAATAGCAGACGGGGGAGCCCGCTCCGCGAGATGGGGGCGCAACGCGTTACCCTGACTTGCGCGCACTCTTGCCGGCGACCTGATTCTTAAAGAACCCTGTTCTTGTGCAAAAGGGCTTGACGTCTTAGCTAACATATGTTATAAGTAACATATGATTGCTGCAACCCTCAACCAATAGGAGGTACTATGACCATCGAATACGCGATCCTGGGCTTTCTGAGCTGGCAGCCCTTCACCGGCTATGACCTGAAGAAGCAGTTCGCGGATTCGCTGACCTTCCCCTGGTCGGGGAACAACAACCAGATCTACCGTGCGCTGGTGCACCTTCACGAGCAGGGGTGGGTGAGCAAGGAGGTGCAGTACCAGGAGGATCGCCCGCCGCGCAAGGTGTACACGATCACCAACAAGGGGCGCGAGGCGCTGCGGCAATGGGTGCTCACGGCGCCCGAACTGCCCGAGACGCGCCACACCTTCCTGGCGCAACTGGCCTGGGCCGACCAGTTGACGCCGGCCGAGCTCGACGGGTTGCTGGAAAAGTACGAGTACGAGGTGCGCATGCGCCTGCTGATGCTGCAGGAGCAGGAGAGGCGCGGCGTCGACCGGCCCGCGCGCACCCCCCGCGAGGCCTACCTGTGGCGCATGATCGCCGAAAAGTGGATTGCGGTGCACGAGAGCGAGTTGAGATGGGTGCAGAAGCTCCGCCAGGGGCTCGCTGCGCAGCCCGGCAGCTCGCCGCAGCGGGAAGCCTCGGCCCGGTAGCCGGACTATACGCTTCGCATGGGCCCGGTACGGAGGGACGTAAAGCCCATGCCTTGGACCCAATAGTTCAAGGGCGCCCGTCTACGGCCCAAGCCCGATATTGATAGCGGCCAAAAAGGAGCAAGAGATGAACGGCGCATCCCTATACAAGAGCCCTGAGGGTTACCGGGAGGTTATGGCATTCTACGACCAGGCTCTGGCCCGCTGGCCTGTGCCCTATGAGGAGCTGCGGTTGGCCACGCAGCAGGGGGAGACCTTTGCCATCGCCTGCGGCGAGCGGCAGGCGCCGCCCGTGGTGCTCCTGCACGGCACCTGCTCGAACGCGGTGGCCTGGCTGGGCGATGTGAAGGATCTCTGCCGGCACTTTCGCGTCTACGCCGTCGACGTCATCGGCGAGCCGGGCCGCAGCGCGCCGAGCCGCCCGCCGTTCAGCGGACATGCCTATGCGGAGTGGCTGGAGGATGTGCTGGCGGGGCTGGGCGTGGCGAGGGCATCGCTGGTGGGCATCTCGCAAGGCGGCTGGATGGCGCTGAGCCTGGCCACCCGGCACCCCGAGTGCGTCGAGCGGCTGGTGCTGTTGGCGCCGGGCGGCGTGGCCCAGGTGCGGATGTCATTCCTCTTGCGCGCCATCCCTCTGTCGTTCCTGGGCCGCTGGGGCGGCGAGGTCATCAGCCGTATCACGATGGGCGAACAGCCGGTCCACCCGGACGCGGTGGCCTACATGAACGCCATCATGACCCACTTTAGGCCGCGCATCGGCGCCCCACGCCTGTTCACCGGCGAGGAGTTGAAGCGGCTGACCATGCCGGTGCTCCTGGTCGTGGGGGCGCGCGATGCCCTCTTCCCTTCGGCCAAGACGGTTGCACGGCTGGAGACGCTCCTGCCCCAGCTTGTAGCGCGCATCCTGCCCGATGTGGGGCACATGCTGCACGGGATGGCGGGTGAGATGGTGCCCTTCCTGCGGGGGGAGGGCTTGTAGAAGCGGCTTGGGGTGGGTATGGTGGCCCCATGCCCACCCCAAGCTTTCCATCAGGAGAAGATCCGCGACAGGGATTCTCTGGCTTCGTCGAGGGCCGGCATCTTATCCTGCAGCAAGATGTCAAAGCCCAGCTCGTGGGCCAGCGGCGCGAGGACCTGGGCCAGCATCGGCGACGTGACCCGGACTCGCTGGGGTGCCATCTTGAGGTTGATGAAGTGGCGCACCAGGGTGAGCGGCACCATTCCCCAGGTCGCCTCGACGGTGGTCTCCACCTCGAGAAACTCGCTGCCGTAGATAAAGCCTACATCACCATCAACAAGCAGCAGCAGATAGGGGTAGCGGGGGCGAGCGCCCTTCTCGCCGATGCGTATGGGCAACACCGAAAAGTCGACTTCCAACACGTGGGCCATGCGGGGCAGTTCTTTGGCCGCCTCCAGCGCTTGCATGTCCATGGGGATACGCACCGGCTCGGGCTCCTCCGGCGGCACAGCCAGGACCTGGTCCTCCCAGACCAGCGTTTCCCCCTCCTGGTGAGGCACGCGCACCAGGTAGGTGTACTCTCCTGGGGGCTCCAGCAGGCTCGGGTCCTCTCTGAACCGGGGCGCAACGTCGATGGCTTGCTCCACGGCATAGGCTAGGAAGCGCGCCTCGGCCGGCTCCAGGTACCAGGGGAAAAAGCCCGGGCGGTAGCTGCGGAAAAGCGGCCAGGCCTGCCTGCCACGGAACTTGAGACCCAGCTCCTTGATCACCGTGCGGTCCTCGGGGTTGAGCTGGTCGCGGTCCTCAAAGGAGATCTGTAGCTCGGGCACGGCCAGCAGTGTGTCCGGCGAGGTATCTCGCTCCGGCTCCATCTCCATTTCCCAGAAGCGGTAGAGGCCGTCTGCGCCCAGGTAGAGGGCCAGGGCATAGTGCTCCCCGAGTTGGCCCATGATGCTGACAAAGCCCAACTCGCTCGTCTCAGGGTTCTGGACGCCAAAGATGTCAGTCTCTTCCATCCACTCCCAGGGGGCGATCTCCTTCAGACGGATCGCGGCTTCATAGAGCCTGCGCCACTCCTCGAGGGAGGGCCTTGCCTCAGCCATCTGCGCCTCCTCACGCTGGGCTGCGACCAGTGGGCGCAGCCCAGCACGGCACGGGGTGAGCCCGTACCCGCCCGCCCTCCGGTAGGGGGCAAGGAACCAGCTGCTTCGGGC
>DAOUGZ010000266.1:0-6624 GCA_034428955.1 Anaerolineae bacterium
TGCCGGGGATGGTAAACACCCGCGCCGGTGGGGATAGCCCGTTCCTCCTGCAGCGCGTCTACGACATGCAGGCCAATATGCGGGCGGGCGCCCTGCCCGCCCGCTGGATGCCCAACGCCGCCTACGGGATGGGTTATCCCTTCTTCAACTACTATGCCTCGCTACCCTATTACCTGGCGGCGGGGCTCAGCCTGGCCGGGGCGGGCGTGCTCTGGGCGATCAAGCTCACCCAGTTGATCGGCTTCCTGGCCGCCGCGGCCGCCATGTACGGCCTGGTGCTGGACCTGACCCACGAGCCCTGGGCCGCCCTGGCGGCCGCTGCCGCGTACACCTTTGCCCCCTTCCACATGGTCAACGTCTATGTCCGCGGCGACTCGCTCAGCGAGTTCTATGCCTTTGTCTTTTATGCGTTGATCGTCTGGAGTATCGTGCGCCTGCGGCGGGCGCCCACCATCGGGCATGTGGCCATGCTCGCAGCCAGCTATGCCGGCCTTATGGTCACCCACACCGTCTCGGCCATGATCTTTAGCCCATTGGCCGGGCTGGTCATCCTCTGGGCGACGCTGACGGCGCGCGAGCGGCGCTGGCTCGTCTTCCTCGGCGGGGCGGCAGCTATCGTGCTGGGGCTGGCCCTGAGCGCCTGGTATTGGGTGCCGGCCCTCGGCGAGCAGGGCGCCGTGTCGCTCACCGACATGACCACCGGCTACTTTAACTACAGCGGGCATTTCCGCTGGCGCGATCTGCTGCAGCCCGGCCTGCTCTTCGACTATGCCTTTGAGGAGAAACGAACGCCGTTCGCCATCGGGGGGCTGCAGGCCGGCCTGATCGTCCTGGGGCTCGCGCTCGCCGTCGCTGGCTGGGTGCGCGACCGGCGGCCGCGCTGGGTCGACCTCAGCCTCCTGCCGCTCCTGGCCTACGCCGTCTGGCCGATCACGCCCTCCTCGGCCATCGCTTGGGATAACCTGCCCCTCCTGCCCATGGCCCAGTTTCCCTGGCGTTTTCTCTCCATCACCGCCCTGGCTACGGCCCTGGTGGTGGGGGTTAGCGCGAGCCGGCTGGGGCGCCTGCGCTGGCTGGCCGGCCTGGTCGCGCTGGCGGCCGCCGTCTCGGGGCTGGCCCTCCTGCGCCCGGAGGTGCTGCCCATCCGCGAGGCCGATGTGACCGCCGAGCGCCTGCAACTCTACGAGCACATCACCGGCAATATCGGTAGCACCGTGCGCGCCGAGTATCTGCCGGCGGAGGCCGCCCCCCGCCCCTATACCTCGGCGGCGCTGATCACCGGCCAGGCGCATCCGGCGCCGGTAGCCGTGGAGGGCGCGCTAGGCGAGGCGACGCTCCTGGCCTGGGCGCCGGAGGAACAGCGCTGGCAGGTCGATGTGGAGGCGCCCGATTCGCGCCTGGCCTTCCAGACCTACGCCTTCCCCGGCTGGCAGGCCGACGTCGATGGGGAACCGGCGACCCTTGAGGCCGGCGCCGGCGGGCGCATTACCCTGAGCCTGGACGAAGGCCGGCATGAGGTCGTGCTGCGCCTCGGCTCCACACCTCTGCAAAGCACGGCCGAGCGGGCCTCCCTGGCTGCGACCGCCGTCGCGGCCGCCCTGGCATTGGCCGGGCTCTGGCGCGCGCGCCGGCAGTGGCGGCGCATGCTGGCCGGGCTGGGCGTGGTGGCCGGCGTGCTGGCCCTCACCGCCCTCAGCCCCCTGGCGCCGCAGGCCGCCCCCACGATCCTGCCCTGCGAGACGATGGACTTTGAGCGTATGCCCTACCTGCACGCCAACCCCGAGGGTGTGCTCTATGGTAATGCCGTGCGCCTGCTAGGCTATGAGGTCAAAGATGAGGCCGACCCCGGCGATACCTTGCACCTGCGCCTGCACTGGGAGTTCCAAGGCAGCGAGGAGCGCGAGGTCCTTGTGCATGTGACGACAGCCGCCGACCGCCTCTTCGCTGCACCCGCGCTGGCCACCTACCGCGCGCCCCTGGCCGCCACGACGGAGCACGAGATCACCGTGCCGGCAGAGGTTTCGCCCGGGCTGGCCTTGCTGGCCGTAGAGGTGCGCGGGCCGGAGGGGACCATCGGCCCACGCACAGCGCAGGGCGAGGGGCTGGGCACGACCTACCTGGCACCGGTGCGCGTGAGCTCGCCCCAACCCACGCCCGGCATCACCGCCCAAGCGCACCTGGGCAAGTACCTGGACCTGCTGCAGGCCGAGGTCAGCGAGCCCAAGGAGCGCACGCTCCTGGTGCGCCTGACCTGGCGGCCCGCCCTGCCCCTGCCGGAGGATTATGTCGCCTCGGTCAAGCTATGGGACGCCGAGGGCCGGCCCGTCCCCGGTGCCGCGCGCGACGTGCCGCCGCGCTATGGCCTCTACCCCACCAGCCTGTGGCCGGTTGGCATCCCCGTGGCCGACTATTACCAGTTGCGCGTGCCCGCCGGCACCCCGCCCGGACCCGGCTATCAGGTCGAGGTGACCCTCTATCAGGCGCGCACCCTAGAGCCCATCGGCCGCATCATGCTGCCGGACATCACCCTCACCCGCCCAACCATCAACAGCAAGCTAGAGCCACAGCACGAGTTCGCGGGCGGCCTGGGGATGGCGGGCTGGAAGCTGGAGCGCGAAGAGGTGCACGACGGCGAGTCACTCCAGGCCGAGCTGCAATGGACGGCCCTGGCCACCCCCCTGCCCAACGCCACAGCGCGCCTGAGCCTGCACGACACAGCGGGCCAGGAGGTCGCGGCGAGCGAGGCGGCCGTCTCGCCCCACTACCCGCCGAGCCGCTGGCCCGAGCACGCGATGGTCAACGGGCGCCTCGCCCTGCACGTGCCCCCCGGCACGGCGCCGGGCACCTACGCTTTGCGCCTCGAGCTCTTTGCGGAGGATGGGCGCAGCCTGGGGCAGTGGGCGTCGCCGGGGGAGGTAAGCGTGACCGCCGCCGAGCGCAACACCACCCTGCCCGAGTTCAGCCGTCCACTCGGCGTCACCTTTGGTGGGCTGATCGGCCTGCCGGGCTACGACCTGGAAGAGGGTGAGAGCGAGTTGGCGCTCACCTTCCACTGGCAGGCCGCCCAGGCGCCCGGACGTGACTATAAGGTGTTTGTGCACTGTTACGACGCCGAGGGCGAGATCATCGCCCAACGCGACGCCATGCCCCTGGGCGACACCTACCCCACCAGCCGCTGGGCCGCAGGCGAGGTCGTCAGCGACCGCCTGGCGCTGGACATGGCCGACGTGCCGCCGGGGCGCTACGAGTTGGCGGTGGGATGGTACGACCCGAGCAACGGCGAGCGCCTGGAGCCCACGGGTGGCAGTGCGGAGATCAGCGACCGGCGGGTGATGCTCGGCGAGGTAGAGTGGCCGGGGAGCTGAGCCGGCTGTCGGATGCAGAGGAGCTTGGCGCTTTGGGGGCGGCCAGCAGATGAGGTAGCATTCGAAATGCCGTCGTGCTATGTCGTGGAGTGCCCCAGGGCGCAGGCAGTAGCTTGCCTGCGCCCTGGCTGTACCAACTCGTCCGAGCGCTCCGAGGGGCGCCCGGCCTACTTCATCTTCTGCACCGTCTCCGGGCTGTAGCTAATCGTCAGCGATTCGATGATCGCCCCCTCCAGCTCGGCATGGAAAGTCGCCTGGGCGGGGTCGAGGCCACGGTTGCGAAAGCGCTCAGCGCGCAGTTTGGCGTCCCACGATACGCGGTCACCCGCCACATGCACGTTGTCGGAATCGATGGTCAGCCCTTCGTTGGAAAGCTGCCGCAGCCAGCCCTCGATCTCCTGCCTACCACGAAAGACCTCGCGGTCGGAGGGTGTCAGCGGGGGCTCCAGCTTGAGTTCGGCATCGTCGGCAAAGAGCTTGGCCACATTGATCACATCGCCGTGGTTTGTGGATCCCTCCAGCGACTCAATGATCTCGATCGGTTCGGGCACCTTGGCGGGCGCACCCGCATTTCTCTCTTCAGCCATACGCACCCCTCCTTTCTAGGGGCCTTTGCTGCACAAAGCGTGCCTGCGGCTCACCCCGGCTTGCGGAAAGGAGAGGCACCTCCAATCGCCACCCCCAGGCACCCAGCCACGCTATCCACAGCGATGTCCAGCACCTCATCGGGACCCAGCGCCCGTGCCTTGTAGAGCAGTTGCACCCCTTCTTGCAGGCAGGCGACCACGAGCACCACGCCCAGCGCCCCCAGCATCAGGCCCCAGCGACTTGCATGGTTTCGGCGAAGCATGCGCGCGGCGAGGAATCCGAGGACGGCGAACAGGAAGGCGTGCATCAGCACATGCGCCCATAGCGAGGCAAAGAGCAGGTTGAACACCTGCGCGTACCGTGAAGAAAAGCGCGTGAACCAGCCCATGGGAAGGAGAATCCCGACGACCCACAGCAAGGCGACAATATGGCGGCGTTTCATGGTTTGCCCTCATTGGGGAATATGGGCGCAGGGCGCCCAGGCGAAAGCAGCAGGCGCGGTCTGCCAGCATACCGATGGTATCATGAGAGAGCAGCGCGGCGCAAGCACTCAAGACTCTCTGCGGCAGCCCCTGATAGTTGGAGAGCTATTGGGCCTGACTATCATGCCGCAGGGCGGGGCGCCTGCGAGTCTTGCCAGACCAGATAGATAGCCCCAAAGCCGAGCACGGTCGCCACAACGCCGGCGATGGCTCCAAAGAAGGGGATCGATTCGACCAGAGCATAGATGCCCGTACCGACGGCGAGGACGTAGAGCGGCAGCGCCCTTGGCCGGCCGGCCAAGCGCCGCAGCACCAGCACGCCCAGCAGGTACGAGAGGGCGATGCGGCTGCCAAAGATGACCGCCAGCAAAAAGATGGTGAGGCCAAAGGCCCAGGCCGTGCCGGCGCCAAAGAACACCACCGCGGCCAGGCTGCCAAAGGTCAGCCCAGCCAGCAGGGCGCTCACGGCGATGATGAGAAAGGCCGCCACCGCCGCGGCAAAGAGACCGGCCAGGATGATCAGAATGCCCCAGCCCACGCAGAGGAGCGGCGTCACCATTTGCTTCTGGGCCAGGGCGTCTAGGGGCGCACCCAGGCCAAAGAGGGCCAGCGCGCCCAGCGCCAAGAGCGTCCCCCACAGGCGCAGCCAGCCCAGGAACCAGCGCAGCGGTGTGAGGACAAACCCGTCGCGGCCCATCCGCTGCGACTGGCGAAAGACGACCCCACCCTCCGGCTGCGATTGAATGTTGGCGGACTGCTCCACCGGGCTCTCATAGATGAGCCGGCCGCCGATCCGCGCGCTCTCGGTAACGCGCAGGCCCGCCGGAATGGGCTGCACCCTGCCGCCGGCGAAAGGTGTCATGGGCATCGTCGCGCCCGGCTCGCTGACGGTCGCCTGCACGTCGTTGCCGATGGCACCAGCGATGGCCAGCGCGCTGCCGGCAAAGTTGAGGTTGCGCCCAACCTGCCCCGCGACCAGGGCCTGGCTCCCGGTGCTCAGCATGTCCTGCCGGACGCGGCTGCCGGAGCGCATATCCAGGCCATAACCGAAAAAGTAGAGGTTGCGCAGCACGTTGGCCTCGGGCTGCACAATAGCCGAATTGCCGGCCATATAGCTTGAGCCGTTCACCTCGCCGGCCAGGATGACGTCCTGCCCCGCCGCAAAGACGCTGCCGTCCACGGTGCCGTTCACCTCGACCATCGCACCGGCCGCCCAGAGGTCACCGTTGACGACGCCGTTCATCACCACCCGATTACCGGAGACAAAGAGATCGTCGTCGATCACCTCGTCCGCGTCGATAACCACCACATCCCCGTTGCGGAACTCGACCGCCCGCACCGGAACAGCAATGAGAACCGCCAAGAGCAGCCCCAGGGCGGCAACCGGCAAAAGCCACTTCCTGATCATAGTACACCTCCCAGACCCCAGTCTGCCGCCACAGCGCACGGACCGGGTACCTTCCGTTCGGCGATGAGCACTTTCCGGGCCAATAGCGGAAGGCTGCGTGCCTGTCGGCGCATCCAGGATGCGCCCTCTGCAGGGGGGTGATTTCGGGGCAGGCTCACTCCAGGCTGTTGACGCCGCCTACTGTGCATGATATACTGCCATTACATCGTCAGGCCACTCGCAGAGATCATCAGGCTGGGAGAACGTCTTGCGAGAGTGATAGGGGCTGATTGGCATGTTCCTCCGGAGCCGGACGTGACTACCCGCCGGATGATCCTCTTCCCCTCGCCACATTCCCTATGCCAAGCGTCTCCGCACCTGTTCCGCGAATGGTCCCCATCAGGTTCCCTTTGTCGATTGGTAAAAGTGACGCCGGAGGTGCAATGATGCAGCAAGTCAGGGCAGCCATCGTGGGCATGGGCATCGGCCGGCCCAATGCCAGGGCCATCGCGCGCAACCCGCGCGGGCGCGTGGTCGCATTGTGCGACCTGCTCGAGGAGCGCATGCACGACTTTGCCCAAGAACTCGCCGAGCCGGTCAAGTTTTACACCAACTATAAAGAGATGTGCAGCGACCCCGAGATCGACGCCGTCTTTGTGGGCACGCCGAACCAGTGGCACGTGCCGGTGGCCATGGAAGCGGTCAAGCACGACAAGCACGTGCTGATCACCAAGCCCCTGGCCGATTCGGAGGCCGCTGCCCGGCAACTGGTGGAGGCCGCCGAGGCGGCCGGCGTGGTGAA
>DAOUGZ010000267.1:0-7144 GCA_034428955.1 Anaerolineae bacterium
GCCCACACCGTTCGTGTGGGGTGGCAAGCGGGCCGCCCGTCGTCAGCGCAGTCGCCAACGCCGGCACGCTCTGGGTGGATCTGGTGCCTACACCCACCGACCCATTCGGCGGCGAAAAGGCACCCTGGAACAATGGCTACAATCAAAACAAGTGACCCACTAGTGCTTTATCCCTTTCCTCCCTTGCTTTGTTGCGTTCCTCCATCAGGGATTTCTCGTGCTCGTCCTGGCTCTCTACCTCACGGCGTAAAGCCTCCAACTCCGCTGTTTTGTCCGCCAGTATGCGGTCATTCTCCTTAAGGCGGTTCTCAAGCTCAAGGAGCAAGTCCTTCGGATTCGTCTCATATACTTGGCCTTCTAGCATCTGGCCTCGGTGATAAATCCAGTAGCGGTTGTCCTCCTCAACCGAAACTGGGCCTTAATAAAGTCTTAATCCGTAGATTCCCCTGGCCGGATCTCCGTATCGGGCTGAAAACCAGTAAGAACCCTCCCCTGGGTTAGCCATCGGGTCATTAATAAGGTAATCCCCGTCTTTGCCGATAATGAGAACGAAGTGGCCTTGCACTCCTTGGGTCTTGGGGTCAAAGTCCACTAAGGCAATAACGGGCATTTTAAGGTTGTGGGGGGCAGAAGCGCAGGGCAATCACATCCTGTGGACGGAGGTCTCGGAACAGGATGCAGTCCCCACAAGGGGGGCAAGGGATGTGCAGGATGGCCTGTGCCATGAGAGCTGATTCTCCGGGCCTCCCACAAGGCTAATCCTTCTCCGTGCCCCTCATCTACAAAGTGCGATTGCCCTGGTACCGTGTGCTTCCTGTGGCATGCTCGATGCGGCTTGACAATTCCGTGTATCCGGATATACTGATGTATATGACAAACACTACAGCTTCCAGGCCCGAAGCCCTGTTTCAGCTCCTCGCCGATGAGACGCGGCTGCGCATCATCCGCGCGCTTTTGGACTGCCCGCTCACCGTAGGCGAGTTGACCGAGGTTCTGGCTATCCCCCAGTCCACGGCCAGCCGGCACCTGGGGTTGCTGCGTCGCGGCGAGCTTGTCAGCGACCGCCGCGAGGGTACTTTTATCTGGTACAGCCTGGCGGATGGCTTGTTGCGTGATGCGCCACTGATGCAGGTGTTGCGCACCGCTATGGCGCATCTTCCCTACGAGCAGCTCGATCGGGGGCGGCTGGCCGGCGCCCTTGCGGCGCGCCAGGCACACACCCGCGATTTCTTTGACGCCGTTGCCGGCAGCTATCACAACCTGGCGCGGCCGGGTGGTGGCGCTGAAGGGCTCGCTTTGGGGATGATGATGGCTTTGCCGCCCAGTACCATTATCGACTTGGGGGCGGGGGAGGGGCATATTGCGCTGCCTCTGGCTCGGCTTGGGCATCGGGTGATCGCGGTTGATGCCTCGCCGGCGATGGTGCGCACCCTGCAGGAGCGGGCTGTGGGCGAGGGCCTGACAGGGATCCGAGCCCACGTTGGTGACCTGGAGGCGCTGCCGCTAGGCGGCGCCATGGGCGACATCGTGCTTCTCAGCCAGACCCTGCATCACGTCCGCCGGCCGGAGGTCGCCCTACGCGAGGCGGCTCGCATGGTGCAACCACGGGGGCGTGTGGTTGTGCTCGACCTCTTGCAGCACGAACAAGAGTGGGTGCGCGACCAACTCGGTGACTTGTGGCTCGGGTTCGACCCGGCGGTGCTGCGCGGTTGGCTGGTTGCTGCCGGGCTGGATAGTGTTGAGGTGCAGACGGTGCAGGTCGAGGGCGGGTTGCCGGTTGTCGCAGCCTGCGGCGTGCGCAGGTAGGGTGCCGAGTTCACGCTATTCTTGGCAGTTCACACAAGATGCCCGGAAGGGCGGAAGGGAGTAGACGATGGGCGCTACAACAAAGGCGGCCGAGTATGTTGTCAAGGATCTCACTCTGGCGGATTTGGGGCGCAAGGAAATCGAGATTGCCGAGCACGAGATGCCTGGCCTCATGGCTACCCGCCGGAAATACGGGCCGCAGAAGCCACTGGCGAACTTGCGCATTGCGGGCTCGCTGCATATGACCATCCAGACCGCCGTGCTGATCGAGACGCTCGCTGATCTCGGCGCTGATGTGCGCTGGGCGAGCTGCAACATCTTTTCGACGCAGGACCATGCGGCTGCCGCGATTGCTGCCCGCGGCATCCCAGTATTCGCCTACAAAGGCGAATCGCTCGAGGAATACTGGAGCTTTACCCTGCGCGCCCTGACCTGGCCTGATGGGCGCGGCCCGGACCAGATTGTGGACGATGGTGGCGACGCAACTCTCCTCTTGCACCGTGGCTATCAGGCCGAGGATGATCCGTCGATTCTGGATGCGCCGACCGACAACCACGAGCTGCAAATCGTCAACCAGACGCTGAAGCGGGCACTCGCCGAGCGCCCGGGATGGTTCCATAAGGTTGTGGAGGGCGTCCGCGGCGTTTCGGAGGAGACGACGACGGGGGTCCATCGGCTCTACCAAATGGCGGAACAGGGCAAGCTGCTTTTCCCCGCCATTAACGTGAACGACTCGGTGACCAAGAGCAAGTTCGACAACCTCTACGGCTGCCGCGAGTCGTTGGTGGATGGCATCAAGCGCGCCACCGATGTGATGATCGCCGGCAAGACGGCGGTCGTCTGCGGCTATGGTGATGTGGGCAAGGGCTCGGCGCAGAGTCTGCGCAGTCTGGGCGCCAAGGTCTGGGTCACGGAGATTGACCCTATCTGCGCACTACAGGCGGCGATGGCCGGCTATCCGGTGGTGACGGTGGAGGATGCTCTGCCGCATGCCGACATCTATGTTACGGCTACCGGCTGCAAGGGTGTCCTCACGCTCGAGCATATGCTGCAGATGAAGGATCAGGCCATCGTCTGCAACATTGGCCACTTTGACCATGAGATCGAGGTCGGGCGGTTGAGCACGGTGCCGGGCATCGAAAAGATCAACATCAAGCCGCAAGTCGACAAGTGGGTCTTCCCTGACGGCCATGCCATCTATATTCTGGCTGAGGGCCGGCTTGTTAACCTCGGCTGTGCTACGGGGCACCCGAGTTTCGTAATGTCGAACTCGTTCACGAACCAGACGCTGGCCCAGATTGACCTGGCGCGTAACGACTATCAGATCGGCGTCTACACGCTGCCGAAAAAGCTGGATGAAGAGGTGGCCCGACTCCACCTCGAGCATGTCGGCGCCAAGCTCACCACGCTAACGCCCGAGCAAGCCGAGTATATCGGCGTGCCGGTCGAGGGGCCGTTCAAGCCGGATAGCTACCGGTACTAGCGGGCTGCCGGATGCCCATGGCCCTCAGGCTGCAACCGGGTTGGGGTTGCAGCCTGAGGGCCGGTAACTGAATCCCCCTCCGATGAGCTGCAAGTCTCCTCCCCTACTCACCAGTAATGCGCGCTATGCAATGTGACAACGCGACATAAGCCCTTTTGCCCTAAGGCGGGGCCCATGCTATAATCGTCCCGTCAAGTTCTTCTGCCAGTTGAGCGCGATCGATTGGGCGGCGCGCTGAGCGTGGTTGAGAGGAACGTACTATCATGCCGGCAGGGCCGGGGCACTTGGAGGACTCGCGTGGCAGGGGCTCAGATACGCGTACACGCTGATCGCATTATTGGGCACGTCGATCGCAACATCTACGGCCACTTTACAGAACATATGGGGCGCTGCATTTATGGCGGGCTGTGGGCCGAGATGCTGGTAAACCGCAAATTCAACGGGCCGGACCTGGCCGAGTATGGTGTGGTCTCGCCCTGGACATCGGTGGGGCGCGGCCCAGGTGTAGTGTATACTCACGACAATACGACCTTTTACAGCGGCAGGCAGTCGCAGCGCATCACTGTACGCAAGGATGACGGCCGCGCGCATGGGGTGGCGCAAGGCGGGTTGGCCGTTCGCCGCGAGCGACGCTACCACCTGCGCGTCGTGCTGCGGCAGGAGGGCCTGACCGGCCCCGTGTCATTCGCGCTGGAGAGCCATGACGGCTGTCCATACGTTTCTGCTGCCTGCCGTGTCGAGGCGGGAGAATGGCAGACGCACGAACTCACTCTAGAGTGCCCGGCCGACGATGTGCTGGCGCGCCTGGCGATCACTTTCCGGGGAACGGGTACGCTCTGGCTGGGCGCCGCTTCGCTAATGCCTGAAGGGAATCTGCAGGGCTGGCGCGCTGATGTGGTGGAGGCCACACGGGGCCTGCGCCCACCGGTGATCCGCTGGCCGGGCGGCAATTTCGCTTCGGCCTATCACTGGCGGGACGGCATCGGCCCCAGGGACCTGCGCCCCACGCGTAGCGATCCGGCTTGGGAGGCGCTGGAGCCGAATGATGTGGGAACCGACGAGTTCCTGCAACTCTGCCGCGAACTGGGCGCCGAGCCCTATCTGTGCGTTAACGTGGGCAGCGGTACGGCCGAGGAGGCGGCAGCCTGGGTAGAGTACTGCAACGGTCCGGCCGAGAGCACCTACGGGCGCTTGCGGGCGGCCAACGGCCATCGCGAACCGTACGGCGTGCGCTACTGGAGTATCGGCAATGAGGTGTACGGCAACTGGCAGCACGGCCACGTTGACGCAGAGACATATGCCCGCCGCTGTGTGGAGTTTGCTGCGGCCATGCGTGCTGTCGATCCCAGTATTCGGTTGCTTGGCGTCGGTGCTCAGGAATACGAGGCGCCGGGCTGGAACGACAGCGTGTTGGGAATCGTCGGCAACAACGTCGACTATCTCAGTCTGCACCACTATGCGCCGGGTTACGGTCCGGACGAACTGCCGCGGGAGCATGTGCCGCAGCATGAGAGCCTCTACCCGGTGATTGTTGCGGGGCCGGAGCGGGTGGAGGAACTGCTGCAGGAGGCAGAGGCTGCACTCGCCCGCCACGGTTTGCTGGGCCGCATGCGTGTGGCTCTGGACGAATGGAACGCCTGGGTGTACCCGCATTATGAGTGCGGCGAGGAAGCACCCTATTTGCTGCGCGATGGGCTCTATGTGGCCGGCGTCTTTAACGTGTTGTACCGGCAGTGCCGGTTGGTCGGCATGGCTAACCTGGCGCAGTTGGTGAATGTACTGGGGGCCATCTACACCACGCCCACTGGGCTGTTCCTGACCCCGGTCTACCTAGCCAACCAGCTCCATGTGGAGCATAGCGGGCCGCTCAGCGTGGAGACGGAGGTGGAAAGCCCTACCTTCTCTGTGCCGGGCGAGGCCTTTCTACCGCCGCGCCACGCGGCTCGCTATATCGATGCTCAGGCGACCATGGACGAGGACGGCCGGCGGCTTTATCTGGCGGTGGTCAATCGTCATCCGCGCGAGGCGCTCGAGGTACAGGTTGAGGTGCGGGGGATGATCGTCGGGCTGCAGGGCGAGGGCGAGCAACTCAACGGGCCGAGCGCGCTCAGCGGCAATAGCGTCACCAACCCGGATGTCGTGTGCATCTCGCAGGTGGCGGGCTTTCTTGCCGGGAATCGCTTCAGCTACTGCTTCCCGGCCCACTCGGTGACGGTGCTGGAGCTGCAGGCGGCCCGCTAGTAACGCTGCCGATGCCCGATTGGCGCCTCGGGGCGCCAGGAATGCAAATCCCTGGCCAGGGTAACCTGAGCCAGGGATTTTGCGTCTCCGAGTATTCAAGCGGCGAGTGCGATTAGCGCTTGCAGGATTCATAGGGTTTGCCCTGAGCGAGCACCTCATGCACGTGCACCATCCACTCGCTGATGGGGATCTGCTGTGGGCATTGTTCCTCGCACTGCCGGCAGGCCACGCACGCATCGGCCTTCTCTTCAGCGGGGATGCGAGTGTACTGCTCGCGAGCCTGCTCGAGTGTGTTGTACATGCGCCCCGTGTTAAAGATCTCGAACAGGCGCGGGATGCGCAGCCCGTTGGGGCAGGGCAGACAGTATTCGCAGCCCGTGCAGGGGATGGGGCAGATCTCTTGATACCTGGCCCGCACGCGGGCGACCAGCGCCAGTTCCTCCGGCGTCAGGGCGTCCAGCCGCGACGAGCAGGCAGAGGCGACGTTTTGCTGCACCTGCTCCATCGTGCTCATCCCGCTCAGGACGACCGAAACCTCGGGCTGGCCCCACAGCCATTGCAGCGCCCAATCGGCTGGGGAACGGGGCGAGGGCGCCGTGTCCCAGAGGGCCTGTATCTCCGCCGGTGGCCTGACCAGCCTACCACCCAGCAGGGGTTCCATGATGACGACGGCCAACCCCTTTGAAGCGGCGTAGCGTAGCCCCCTGATGCCTGCCTGCTCCTCGATGTCCATATAGTTGTACTGGATCTGGCAAAAGGTCCATTTGTCGTAGGCGTCGACGATCTCTGCAAAGACCTCGTACTTGTCGTGGAAAGAGAACCCGAAGTGGCCGACCCGCCCGTCGCGCCGGGTTTTCTCCAGCCAGTCGAGGACGCCGAGTCCGTGCATCTTGCGCCAGCTCGTTTGGTTCAGCGAGTGCAAGAGGTAAAAGTCGATGTGCTCGGTCTGCAATTTGGCCAGTTGCTCGTTGAGGAGCCGGTCAAAGTCTGCCGCCGTTTCCACTTTCCAGCAGGGCAGTTTGGTCGCCAGCCGAACCTTCTGCCGGTATCCCCCCTTGAGCGCGCGCCCCACAACAAGCTCGCTGTTGCCACTATGATAGGGGTATGCGGTGTCGACATAGTTCACGCCGTGGTCGATGGCATAGTGAAGCATGCGCGTGGCTTCTGGCTCGTCAATGTTGGCGTGGTTCTCCCCACGAGTCGGAAGCCGCATACACCCAAAGCCGAGTGCCGATGCCTGCCAGTCGAGCGCGCCGAAAGTGCGGTACTGCATAGTCAAGTTGACCTCCCAAGGTATGTGGTACGGTGCCGCCGTCAGCGGGGGCACATCGGACAGGTTTGCGTACTTGCCTGATGATACCATGCCCTCATAGTGCGGTCAATCGCCGCTGCAGCGGGGTTGGCGACTGTAATGCTCGCCAGAGTGCGTGATTGAGGGCCAGAGGTGCGACTAAGTAGGTCGCAGAAAGTTCTTTGCACATTTAGCAAGCGCATTTAACAAAGACGGAGCTGGCGGGTAAACTAGTGGACACCACATCTCGCTAGGAACCCGCCATGCTCCGTACAAGACTGGATGATACTCAATACGCCGAATTGCGCCAACTGGCCCGCCAA
>DAOUGZ010000268.1:0-2323 GCA_034428955.1 Anaerolineae bacterium
CAGGTCCAGTGAGGCTGTGTGATCTGGCACTACGGCGAGAGGCCCCACGGGCCCAAAGCCCTGACTCTAGTCGGGGGGCCATATCACAGGCATAGGGGTGTGTTGCCAGAAGCCCATTCGGCATCACTTTGGATCTTCTCGCGTCGCAACCCCAGAACACAAAAAGGCCACCCGCTTGTACGCGAATGGCCTTGCTGGCTCCTCGGCGAGGACTTGAACCTCGAACCAACCGGTTAACAGCCGGTCGCTCTGCCGAATTGAGCTACCGAGGAATACGGGGGCCATTATAGCCAGTTTGGGCGTCGCCGTCAAACAGACGGACTCCGCTCCAGATGCCCGATATGGGTAAGTGTATGGGCACGGCCGATTCATCCTCGGGTCACTGATGCTCCATGATGGAGGCAAGCTCCATTTCCGGTTCCCAGAGCGGCTTGCCGCTGATATCCACGACTGCCTGCTTGATCGTGCCGCCCGTGAAGGCAAAGGGTGGCTCATAGTCGGATGATACGGGCGCGCCGCCGCTCCGGCCCACGCGGATGCCGCCACCCGATAGGGCGAAGCGGCCGGGCTGGGTTTTCATGCGGCCCTCGGCTGCCGAATGCCCGTTGATGTAGAGGGTGGCGCTACCTATCGGGCTGCCGTCCTCCTTCCCTTCCGGCTGGAAGTGCACCCCAAGGACGTGCCTCCCGGTCGGCAGAGCGCCTTGAGCGGTCAGCCTCTGCTCCATCTCGCCCAGCCAATTGTACACATAGTGCAGCCTGCGGTCTTTGATGTACAGGCAGTGCCCGCCGAAGCGGGTGCCATGGGAGAAGAGCACGCCCTCTGCCTCCGGCGTCTCCAGGTCGACCTCGACGGCAATAGAGTAGGCGCGGCCGAGGATGTTGGCCCCCACCACCTCCGGCACCTCAATACCATCCGGATAGTAGACGTAGCGCTCCCGTGGCTTGGCCGGCAGGGGCCTGGGCTCGGTCAGAATCTCTACCGCCGGGCGGTCGTCGAGCGGCATGCCGTTGTAGCGGCCGGCCAGGGCGAACCACAGGTTCTTGAGCTCTTCCAGCTTGCCCGGCTGCTGGGCCGCGAGGTCGTGCATCTGGTTGCGGTCCTCCTCCAGGTGGTAGAGTTCCCAGCGGTCCTCGGCAAAGTGTCCCCAGTTCGAAGGCATAGGGGCATGCACCGTGTTGGCGAACCAGCCCTGGTGCCACACGCCGCGGGTGCCCACCATGCTGTAGAACTGGCTCTGCCGCGGCGCCGGAGCGTTAGGGTTATCGAAGGTGCTGCGAAAGCTCCGCCCTTCGATGGGGCTCTGGGCGTATCCCTTGACATACTGCGGCGGTGTGATGCCCAGGCAGTCGTACAGCGTGGGCACGATGTCGATGGCGTGGATGTATTGGTGGCGGTTCTCGCCGCGCGCCCGGATGCCCTGTGGCCAGGCTATGAGGCAGGCATCGGCGATGCCGCCCTCGTAGCCGGCGTAGCGCTTGAACAGCTTGAACGGTGTGTTGAAGGCCATCGCCCAGCCGGTAGGGTAATGGTTGTAGGTGTATTCGCTGCCCAGGTCATCGAGGTGCTTTAGGTTCGCCTCGATGCTGTCGGGCACACCGTTGAAGAACTTGTTCTCGTTGACCGAACCGCTGGGGCCGCCTTCGGCGCTGGCGCCATTATCGGAGACTACCACGATGATCGTGTTCTCCATCTGGCTGGATTCTTCCAGGTAATCCAGCAGGCGCCCGATCTGGGCGTCGGTGTAGCTCACAAAGCCGGCAAACACCTCCGCCATGCGGCTGAAGAGGCGCTTTTCATCCGCCGAGAGGGAATCCCAGGGAGGCACCGTATCGCCCTCGGGCCACGGCTTGCCGTCTGCGCTTGTAGCATCGATGTAGGGGTTCAACGGCGGCAGCTCGACGCTCTCCGGCATGAGCCCCAACCGCTTCTGATTGGCCAGCACCACCTCGCGATACTTTTCGTACCCCATGTCGAACTTGCCTTTGTACTTGTTGGCCCACTCTTGCCACACCTGGTGCGGCGCATGGGCGCAACCCGGACACAGGTACGTGAGCCACGGCTTGTCTGGGGCAATGACCTTGGCATCACGGATAAACCCGATCGCCTGGTCGACGAGGTCCTTGCTCAGATGGTAGCCATCGCCCGGCTGATAGGGTTGCTGTATCGGGTGGTTGTCATGCACCAGCTCCGGGTGCCACTGATCCGTCTCGCCGCCCAGGAAGCCATAGTAGCGCTCAAAGCCACGCTCCAGCGGCCACTGCCGCCTGGAACTGGCTACGTTGCTCTCCTCGAGTGGGGTCAGGTGCCACTTGCCGAGGGC
>DAOUGZ010000269.1:0-12442 GCA_034428955.1 Anaerolineae bacterium
CTACGACGCGCTGGGCACCACGCTCATCCAGCCCAACGGCTGGGGCGCCCGCTGGGACCGGACCGGCTATCAGGAGGTCCACACCCTCGAGGCTGTGGCCTATGACGCCGCCGGCAACGAGACCAAGTCGGACCCGGTGCGCATCTATGTCGCGCAAGAGCTGCCGGACCCGGCGAGCTAGACCTTGCGAAAGCTCCAAGACCCGACAGACCACGGACGGCTCGCTCAGCCAGGCTGTGCCCCATTGGGAATCGTGTTGGAGCTTTCGCAAGGCTGATGATTGGAGGCCAACACTTTGACCGACGAACCACGAGCCGTAATTTGGGATATGGATGGAGTGCTCGTCCTCAGCGGCGACACGCACTATGAGGCCTGGCAGCAAGTGCTGGCGGACTATCAACTGGCCATGAGCCGAGAGCAGTTTGATGCCACCTTTGGCATGAACAACCAGAATCTGTTGCGGCGCCTGTATGGCGGCCAACTGGATGCGGCGCAGATCGATGAAATCGCGAGGCGCAAGGAGGCCGCCTACCGCCGGCTGATCCGGGGGCAGGTGACGCCCCTGCCGGGCGTCTGCGAGTGGCTGCAACGGCTCTCCGCGGGCGGGTGGCAGCAGGCAGTCGCCTCCTCGGGCCCCATGGCCAACATTGCCGCTATCATAAACGAACTGGACGTCTGGGCACACTTTGACGCCGTGCTCACCGGCGCGCGGCTGGCCCGCTCCAAGCCGGACCCGGCGATCTTTATACAGGCGGCCGGCGCCTTGGGCGCGGCGCCGGGGCGCTGCGTCGTTGTTGAGGACAGTACCGTCGGCATCGAGTCGGCCCGTCGGGCGGGGATGAAGTGTATTGCCGTCACCACCACCCATCCGGCAGAGGAGCTGGACGGGGCGGATACCGTCGTCGACCGGCTGGACCACCTGCCAGCAGACGCGTTTCAGCAGATGCTCGTGCTCCCCACGTAATGGCGGCTTCAGCCGCTCGTGCCCCATGGGAGGCCATCGCCCCTTCCAACACAAAGGGTTGAGACCCTCACAAGGGGCTATGGCATGTTTGTTGCTGGTCCCCTCCAGAGGCAGTTCTCTGCCGGCCTGGATGGAGGGGGTAGGTTCTGGTGCGAAGGATGGTGGCTCTCAGCGCAGGAAGAGCGGCCGTGTTTCTCAGCCGTCGCCTGGGCGCGGGTGGCGGCACGACGCTTCCCGGGCGCATTGCCCGGCGTATCGACCCCCAGTTGCTGGCCGGCCTGGTCGCCCATCTGGCGCAGGGGTCCGTCATAGTCACGGGCACCAACGGCAAGACGACCACCTCACGCATGATATCCGGCATTCTGAGCCGGGCCGGGCTGCAGCCGGTGCACAACCGCTCGGGAGCCAACCTCATCACCGGCATTACCACCGCTCTGCTGACCTCCACCGACCTGCGCGGGCGCCCGGGCGGCGACATCGGCCTCTTTGAGATCGATGAGGCCACCCTGCCGCAGGCAGTGGCCGAGGTCTCGCCACGGGCCATTGTGCTCACCAACCTCTTCCGCGACCAACTGGACCGCTATGGCGAGATCAACCACATCGCCGGCCTCTGGCGGGGGGTGTTGCGCGCGTTGCCGCCCGGCGCCGTTGTCGTCCTCAACGCCGACGACCCGCTGGTGGCCAGCCTGGGCCGGGACACCTCCGCGCAAACCGTCTACTTTGGCATCGAGGACGCGCGCGCCGGCTCGCCCAACCCGCAGCACGCCGCCGACTCCAAACGCTGTGTGGACTGCGGCACGCCCTACCACTACCAGGTTACTTACTATAGCCACCTAGGCCACTATGCCTGCCCCAACTGCGGCACCGACCGCCCGCAGCCCAACGTCTACGCCCGCCGGCTGGAACTCGTGGGCACGCAGGGGGCCGGCCTGGAACTGGCGCTGCCGCAAGGTCCGCTAAGCCTGCACTTGGGCCTGCCCGGCCTCTACAACGTCTACAACGCCCTGGCGGCGCTGGCCTGCTGTGCCTCGCTGGGCGTGCCGGCCCAGGCTCTGCGGCAAGGGGTCGAGTCCTTTGCCGCCGCCTTTGGCCGCATCGAGCGCATCGGCGTCGACGGCCGGCAGGTATTCCTCGCCCTGGTCAAGAACCCCGTCGGCCTTACCGAGGTCCTGCGCATGCTCGTGCTCGACAAAGCCCCCAAGCACCTGCTCATCGCCATCAACGACAACCTGGCCGACGGCACCGACGTCTCCTGGCTGTGGGATGCGGACCTGGAACTCTTGCAGGGCAAGGTGGCGACGGTGACCGTCTCGGGGACACGCGCGGAGGATATGCAGCTCCGCCTACGCTACGCTGGGTTGGACATGGCCCAGGTGTCGCTGGAGAAGGATCTGCGCGCCGCGTTCATGCGCGCGCTGCGCCGCGTGCCCACCGGCGGCACCCTCTACATCCTGCCGACCTACACGGCACTCCTTCAGGTGCGCCAGGTCATCGACGGTGTGGGGCATATCGGCCACTTTTGGCAGGATTAGGCCGGGGTATCCGGAAGGCGCGCCGGCGCTGTGCTCCACAATGCCCTCAGGAGAATGGTGTGAAAATCGTCATCGGCCATCTGTATCCGGAATTGATGAGCATCTATGGCGACCGGGGCAATATCATCGCCCTGACGCGACGGGCCGAGTGGGCGGGGCTCGAGGTGGAGGTCCGACCGGTGGGCCTGGGCGAGGCTGCCGACTTGACCGACTTGGACATCGCCTTTATCGGCGGCGGGCAAGACCGGGAGCAGGCCCTCATCGCCGACGACCTGAGCAAGATCAAGGCGCCCTCATTGCGCGCGGCGGTGCAGGATGGCCTCGCGCTGCTGGCCGTCTGCGGCGGCTTCCAGCTCTTGGGGCACTACTTTCGCAACGGGTCAGGAACGACCCTGCCCGGTGTCGGCATCTTTGACGCCTGGACGATCGCCGGCCGCAAGCGCCGCATCGGCGACGTCATCGCCCGCTGCGACGATGACGGCCGGCCACGCACGCTGGTCGGCTTTGAGAACCACAGCGGCAAGACCTACCTTGGCCAGGGGACGCGGCCTCTGGGTCGGGTACTTTTTGGCTATGGCAACAATGGCGAGGATCGTCTCGAGGGCGCCCGCTATCGCAACGCCTTCGGCACCTACCTCCACGGCTCGCTCCTGCCCAAGAACCCCTGGCTCGCCGACCGCCTCATCCGCAGCGCTATCGAGCGGCGCTATGGCCGGGCAGACGCCCTGGAGCCCGTCGACGACGCCCTGGAGAACCTCGCCCACGAGGCAGTCATCGCCCGCATCCAAAAGCGCGGCAAGCTGGATAGCGGGGCCATATAGGTGAGGGTGTGCGCCCCGGCGGCAGCCGGCTGATGTGCTATGCGTCCGCCCCCCCCAAGATTCCTTCAGGTTGTGAGCGAAGCACAGGACCCGGATGCCGCTGTCAGGATGAACCATACGGCCATCACATTGGGGAGGTAGCTGATGATCCGCATGCCCAGAACGGTTGCGCCGGTGCGCGCGCCCGAGTTCATGGCCGGGCTGGACTGGCTGAACACTCCGCAGCCGCTCTCCATACAGGATCTGGGCGGCAAGGTGGTCCTCCTGGACTTTTGGACCTATGGTTGAATCAACTGCCAGCACGTCCTCCCGCAGTTGCGGGAGCTGGAACGCCAGTTCGGCGACGACCTGGCCATCATCGGTGTGCATGCCGGCAAGTTCATCGCCGAGCGCGTGACGGCCAACATCCGCCAGGCGGTGCTGCGCCTGGGGGTGGAGCACCCCGTCGTCAACGACCGCGCCTTTCGCACCTGGCGCGAGTACGCCGTGAACGCCTGGCCCACGCTGGTGCTGATCGACGCCCAGGGCCGCGTCGTTGACCAGCACCCGGGCGAGATCACTGCCGCCTCCTACGGCCCCACCATCAGCGCGGTGATCGACGAGGCCGCCCGTCGCGGAGCCTTGCGCCACGGGCCGCTGCCCCTGCAGCCCGAGAGCGCCTCCGAGCCGGCGCGGCCGCTGCACTTCCCCAGCAAGGTCCTGGCTGCCGGCCGGCGCCTCTTCATCGCCGATACGGGGCACCAGCGCATCGTCTCCGTAGCCCTTGGCGAGGGCGGCACCTCGGGGACGGTCGAGTTCATCGCCGGCAGCGGTAGGGAGGGGATGGACGATGGCGCTTTGGCCGCGGCCACCTTCAACCATCCCCAAGGGCTCGCCCTGCACGAAGGCACGCTCTATGTCGCCGACACGCGCAACCACGCCATCCGCGTGCTGGACCTGGCGCAGGGGGAGGTTACCACCATCGCCGGGACGGGCCGCCCCCTACACCGCTTCCTGCCTGCTGCCTCGCCCCGCGAGGTGCCCCTCAGCTCGCCCTGGGACCTGGCCGTGCACGAGGGCGAGCTCTACATCGCCATGGCCGGCCGGCATCAGATCTGGCGGCTCGATCCCTCGAGCGGCCGGGTGGAGCCCTATATCGGCGGCGGCTACGAGGACCTCATGGACGGCCCCAACGCCGGCGCCGCCCTGGCCCAGCCCAGTGGAGTCAGCGCCGCCGACGGTCGCCTCTACTTTGCCGATGCCGAATCCAGCGCCATTCGCGAGGCCAGCCTGGCGCCCGAGGACAGCGTCCGCACCCTCGCCGGCACCGGCCTCTTTGACTTTGGCGACCGCGACGGCATCGGCGACGAGGTGCGCCTACAGCACCCCCAGGGCATCGCCTGGCACCAGGGCACGCTCTACGTGGCCGACACGTACAACGGCAAGATCAAGACGATAGACCCGCAGACGCGGCAGGTCGAGACCCTCGCCGAGGGCGATTTCTACGAGCCAGGCGGGCTCTCCGCCGGCGATGGGCGGCTCTACGTCGCCGACACCAATAACCACGCCATCCGCCTGGTGGACCTGGAGACGGGGGAGGTCGGCACGCTGGAGATCGAGGGGCTGTAGGGCGCGAAAAACGAGGGGAGTCCTCCGCGAGCGACTCGGGCGGCCAAATGACGCCATGGCGCCGCAGAAGCGAGCTGAGGACACAGCACACCTTGGCGCCGAAGCAGGCCACGTCCCGAGCTCGCTCAACAGAGCCGTCGTTGCGGCTTGGCCGCATTACGCTCACACGGGACTCCCTCACACAGCGCCAAGCAGGGGAGTCTTCCGCGAGCGGCTCTTGACGCCAGACTCCAGTATCGGCCAAGCGAGCGAGCTGAGGACACAGCACGCCTTGGCGCCAAGTTGGCACGCGTCCCGAGTTCGCTCAGCAGGGCCGTCGTTGCGACTTGGCCGCATTACGCCCGCGCGGGACTCCCTTACGGCGCCAAACCGGGGAGTCCTCCGCGAGCGACTACGGCCCAGTGCTTACTTGCTAACGAACGGCAGGTAGATGCGAAAACCATCCGGTGGTTTTGTGAGAGTCAGGTCGTGCTTGACGTTCGTGCCGCTCTGCCAAACAGCCGTCTCCTTGGCCGGCGTTCCATTGACCTTGAACACGATTGTGTCTCCGGAGGTGCCGCCCTCGATGGCGGCCGTTGACGGATTGTCGCCCGGCACATTCAGGGCGTAGACCGTCTCACCGCCGACGAGCTGGACTTGCGAATATGCATACTCGACGCCGTCGATCTCGGCCGTGACCGGGTCGCCAACATCGAGACCCTCTCCACCGAGGGTGCCCCAAAAGCTGGACGGCAGCGGAGGCGGCGGGGGCACGGCGACCGCCGGTGAAGCGCCAATGAGCAGGATGCCGACAACCATGAGGACGACAACGGCGCGTATGCGCGTTTTCATGTTCAACTCCCTCTTGCTGGCAGATGTACGCTGCGACAGCGCCCGAAGTCGGGCCGAACCGTCAGAGCTTTTCTGTGGCACCACCGGAACGGCTACTCTCCCTTGCGCAGGTGCCGGATCCCCAAGACCAGGCAAACCGACAGAACGGCTGCGGGAATGGCTATCCAGTAGATCAGCCTGCCCCCCGTTTTGGGCGAAGGCAGGGTCGCTCCAGTTTCTGCACTTGCCGGCGCGGGCCCTGTAGATTCCACGGAGGCAACGGTCTCTACGGCCGGCGCTAACGGTGAGGATTCGGATCCGGCCGGCTCGGGCGCGGTCAATGCCGCCTGGGCCTCCGGCACGTCCGTCGCCGTAGGCACAACGGCCGGCGCGGGCGGAACCGGGGCCGGCGCAGAGGAGATCGGTGTCTGCGTCGGCAGAGGGGTCCGAGTCGGTTGCGGCGTAAGGGGCGTAGCGGATGATGCAGCGGCCAGGTCGAGACTGACATTCGTGCCCGAGTGCCAGGTCGCTTTCTCATTCGCCGGGATCCCGCCGACCCGGAAGAGGATCACATCCCCCTCTTGGCCACCCTCCACAGCGGCTGTGCTCGCGTCGTCTCCAGGAATGTCCAGTGTATAGACCGAGTAGCCCTGGTAGGTCTGCGTCTGCCCATAGGCAAAGACCTGACCGTCGATCAACGCCTCGACAAGCGTGCCGTCCGGCAGATCGACGCCATTCAGCTCTACGCTGCCCCAAAAGCTGGAGGGCAGCGGCGGAAAGGCACGAACGACAGCCGCCATGCCCAGCAGGACGCAGCAGACGACCAGAGCAAGCCGAGACAGCCTCAAGAATTGTCGCACCATCCCCTCCAACTCTAGCCGGCGGGCGCTTCGGGGTTCCGGGGGTTCGGCGAGCCGCTCCCCCGGCTTGTCACCCTCCCGTCGAGCCCGCCGGCGACGTTTCTTAACACCCGATCCGGCAGATACCGTGGCGCCGCAAGCCATGCCCGCCGAACTTCCAGCGGCGCGGGAGCCGCCTCGGCTGGTTCTGAAAACACGCGCTAGTAGTCCACCCGCCAGGCCTTGTCGGCGGTTACAAAGATCCAGTAGCCCCACCCGGGCGCCATCTCTGTCAGGTCATTGGCATACAGCGGGGCCGCAGGGTCGTGCAGCTTCCAGGGGTCGGCCGTGTCGCCGGCCCGGTAGGCATAGAGCAGCGTATAGCTCGACTCAAGGTCGCCCAGAGCGTCCGGCAGTTCCGAGCTGGTCCGCGATGGGTAGCCCACCAGGTTCCAGCCGCCGGAACCGGTCGAGAGACTGATGCCGGTCTCCTGGTCATAGCTCCCGTAGACGTCCAGGGTGGCCGCTGCGGTCATGTGGATCCAAAAGCCCATCGTCTCATCAAGAGCAAGCAGGGTATTGCCGGGCACATCAGGGGCATACTTCATCCAGTGGCCGGCGCCGGCGTGCCCACCTGTAGCGTCCCAGGCGTAGACCAGATCATACTTGCCCGAGATCCCCGCCAGTACTTGGCCGATGGCGGTATCAACCGGCTTCAGGTTGAAAGAGACCAGGTTCCAGCCCTCGACCAGGGTGATGCTGTGCTCGAGCGCGCTGATGGTCAGGGTACCCTCGACAAAGGTCAGGTCATAGTTGCTCCCGGCCGTCAAGTCCCCCTGCTTGATGGCATAGCTCCCCGCACTCTCGCCCGTTTCGCGGGCCAGCGCGCCGCTAAAGCTATCGCCCGTCACGAGTGACCCCACGGTGACCTTGTAGGTCAGCGCCGGGTCTGCCTCTCCAAGGATCTTGGTCTTGTCTTCGGCTTTCACGGTGATGGCTCTCTTGCCGATCACCAGGCTGTCATCAAAGGTTGCGACCGTTGTAGTGCCTTGCTTGATGGTCACAACCACCGCATAGGTGCCGGCATCCTTGGGCGCGGTCGCCTCGCCGGCATAGGTCACCTCGTAGGTATAGGGGTCTGCGACGCCGGCCACGGTGATCGTTTTGGCGGTGCCGTCATAAACCTGCCCCGTCAGCCCTTCCAACTCGACCACAATCACGGTGGCGGTGGCCGTGCCCTCGCCGCCCTGCCTGTCGGTGACCTTGAGGCCCACGGTCTTGACGCCGGTGCTCCCGGACGTATAGGCAGGGTTCTCGGAGGTCGAGTCATCATACTCCCCGTCGTTGTCGAGATCCCAGGCGTAGGTGAAGGTATCGCTGGCCAACCCGTCCTCAGCCGAGCCGGAGAGGCTGATGGCCTCACCTACTAAACCGGCATAGGGCCCGCCGGCGTCGGCCTGGGGCGGGTGGATGTCGAGCCGCTCATTGGTCCCAGTGCGCCAAGTGCCCTTGGCCACGATGCGCTCGCCGATCTTAAAAGTGACCACATCGTTCTCCGCGCCGCCGTCCTTGCCCGCAGCGTCCGGATCATCTCCGGGCACGTTGAGGGCGTAGACCAGCTTGCTCTCGTGCGCCTGGAGCGTGGCGTCGGCAACCGCACCGGTTACGCCGGGCACATGGGCCTCGATGGTGGCGCCTGCCGCCGGCCCGCCATCCCCACTGACAAAGTGGACCTCTCCGTAAAAGCTGGAAGGGATGGGCGGCGCCGCCTGGGCAGGCCCGAGGGAGCCCAGGAACATGACGCCTACGAGGCACAGCACTGTGAGAACCTTGGCTCTGGACATGGCTTTCTCCTTCTTTGATGCGTCCTGTTTACTCAAGGCTGATACGGAAGAGCCCACTCGCTCTGGGCATCTACCTGGACCCAGTAACCCCAGCCAGGCTGCATGTCCGCCAGGTCGTTGGCATAGGGCGCAGAGGTGACCACGACAGGATCGTACAGCTTCCAGGGGTCGGTGCCGTCGTTGGCGTCGAATGCCAGGACCATCACCAGGTCATCGACGTCGCCCTCGGTCAGCGCATCCGGCAGATCCCGCTCGGCAGCGGAGGGATAACCCACCAGGTTCCAGCCCTCATAGACAGGGATGCTGGAGCTTGTTGGCGCCTGGCCTCTGACGGTCAGGGTGGCGGCCTGGCTCATGCGGATCCAGAAACCCATGGTCTCGTCGAGAGCGGTCAGGGTGTTGCCAAAGGAAGCGTTCGGATCGTACTTGCGCCATGGTCCCGTCGGCGCATCCCAGGCGTAGACCAGATCGTACTGGCCCGAGATCCCCGCCAGGACGTCCGCGATGCCGGTCTCGACCGGCTGCAGGTTGAAGGAGACCAGGTTCCAGCCCGCATACAGCGGTACAGCATGTTCTGAGACGGCCGCCTCGCCGGTCGTGAAGGCCCAGGTGGCGCTGGTGGTGGTTAAAGTGCCGTCCGATACCTCCACGTACCACTCGTATTCCACGCCCTCCTCGAGTGCGGGCCACGAGACGGAGGCGTTGGCGCCGCTGGCCACCTCGGTCACCGTGCCGATCAGCGTGAAGGCGCTGCTGCCGGCGACCATGTCATAGTTCATAGTGAACTGCTCTGTGGGGTCGGCGGTGCGATAGCCCCCCGGCACGTATGGCGAGTAGACGCTGGCATGGATCTTGTCCTCCGCCGGTGCAAAGCGCAAGAGGCGCAGATAGTCGTTGTTGCCGCTCGAGAGCTGCTGGTAATCGGTCTGGACGATGTGGATGGTCTGGCCCGCCGTCCCCGTCTCCGCCCTGTAGGCTGAGCCGTCGCTGGCCGTGTGCATGTGCCCGCAGAGCATCAGGAAAAGGTTGGGGTTGTCCCTCAGTTCGTTGTAGCTTGTCTGGTTGTTCCACGAATTATCCGTATTGAGGATGTCATGCTGGACGACAATCCCCCGGCGCTCAGGGTTGGCCTTCAGCAGAGCATCCGCCCAGTCGCGCGCCGCCTTGTCGGGGCTGTACGTCAGGTTGATGACGATAAAGTCCATGCCCGCGGCGCTAAAGAAGGAATAGTTGTTCTCGTTCTGCCCCGGCGTCATGGGCCCCTGGTAGTATCCTTTGCCATCGAACCTGCTGGGGCCGAAGTAGGTGTTGTACAGGCCTCCCAAATCGTGGTTGCCGGGGCTGACGCTATAGGGAACACCGGCGGCGTCCAGCTTGTCGTAGGCGGCATCGGCGTTCCCATATTGAGTGGTGCTGCTGGAGGTATTGACGATATCGCCCACGCTGGTCACGAACACAATGTTCTGGGCGATGCTCGCGCCGGCGCTGTACTGGTCGGCGATCCACTGGAACTGGTTCCCCATCACCGTTGGGTAGGACTGGGCGGCCATCTGCGTATCGGGGATAACGACCAGGGTAAACTCCTCACCCGAGCCGCCGCCCACAGGGCGCCCGTAGAAGCGGACGGTCATGGGGTCCGCCTCCGGATCGGTCACCTGGACCTCCAGCGTGGGCGGCCGCGAGACATCGGTTGCGCCGCTGGCGGGCCGCACCAGAGAGACCGCCGGCGGCTGGTTGGCGGCCGTACCGCTCACGGCGATGTTTCTCTGCGTTGCGCCATCGCTGGTGTGAGTGATCTGCCCGCTAGAGGTGCCGGCCGTGGCGCGCCGGAAGCGAACATAGACCGTCGTCGACGCTACCGCATCCTCGGCGTGGGGCAGCGTCAACGTCTCCGGATGGGCGACAAAGCCGCCGCCGCTCGTGAGCGAGACCTCGAAATCGGCCGGTGGCGCGATGACGATATCGTCCGTCAGGTTGCTGCCGGAGACGATATAGCTCTGCTCGGCCGAGTACTCGCCGACGGCACTGGTGAAGGCGGTCAGCGGCGTCCCCCAGATCGTGATCTGTGGGTCGGTACCGGCCTCCTCCTGCAGCATGAACACGCTGGGGCCGTAGGCTTCAGTACCGCTATCCGCCTCGACGCGCACCGTGAACGCCCCATCTTCACCGGGGTTGATGCCCGTCCAGCGGGCGACATAGCCGTTCTCCGTGTTGTAGCCGGTGTTGAAGGCAACCGATGTGTCGCTCTTGACCGTTACGCCCTCTGTGCTGGCGTTGGTCGCCGCCTCGGCGCCCGAGAGGGTAAAGCGCGAGTTGCGGGTGTAGCTCGACCTGTTGCGGTTGGCGGAAGCGGCAAAGGTGTACTTGGCCGCTGGGTCCAGCCCGCTGAACTCGAGATCGACGTACCAGCCCGAGGAACTGCCATAGTAGATGACGCCGGCCATATCGACATAGCCATGGAAGGTCTCGTAGGCATCCGTCCCCTCATCGGCCTCGGTGCCGCCATACTCGGGGTCGGTCTGAACCCCGGGGCTGCCGGCGGCAGTAATAGTCACGGTGACCGGCGTCTCTTCCCCGCTGTCATAGTCCACCAGGAGCCCTGTGCTAGTCCCTTCGCCCGGAATCGTATACTTGGTGATGTTCGTCTCGGGCTGGCCCGATGCCCAGGCACAGTCGTTGTAGGCGACCCAGCCGGCGAGCGGAACCGTTGCCTTGCCGCTCACAGCGACGTTCTGCGGCGTCGCATCGCCGCTGATGTGGGTGATCTCGCCGCCATAGGTACCGGCCGCGGTGGGGCTGAAGCGGACGTAGACCGTCGTCGACTCTACCGTGCCGTCTTCATCGGGAGGCAGGGAGATCGTCGGGCCGAACTCGCCGTCGCTCGTGAGCGAGATCTCGAAATCATCCGGCGCCGTGATCTCGATGCCCTCAGTTAGGTTCGAGCCCGAGACGGTGTAGCTCTGCACGGCCGAGGGTACCCCCGGTGCGCTGCTAAAGGCGGCCAGCGGCGTCCCGGAGACCGTGATCCGTGGGCTGGTGCCGACCTCCTCCTGCAGCATGAACACGCTGGGGCCGTAGGCTTGGCGGCTGCTATCCGCCTCGACGCGCACCGTGAACGCCCCGTCTGCACCAGGGTCGATGTCCGTCCAGCGGGCGACATAGCCGTTCTCCGTGTTGTAGCCGGTGTTGAAGGCGACCGATGTGCCGCTCTTGACCGTTACGCCCTCTGTGCTGGTGTTGGTCGCCGCCTCGGTACCCGAGAGAGTAAAGCGCGAGTTGCGGGTGTAGTCCGACCCGTTGCGGTTGGCCGAGGTGGCAAAGGTATACGTGGCCGCTGGGTCCAGCCCGCTGAACGCCAGATCGACGTACCAGCCCTCGCTACCATATTGGATGACGCCGGCCATATCGACGATGCCGTGGAAGGTCTGGTAGGCATCCGTCCCGGCGTCAGTCTCGGCGCCGCCATAGCTTCCGGTCACAACTGTCGGGCTCTCGTTGACGGTGATGGTTACGCTAGCCGGCGTCTGGTTTCCGGTGGCGTAATCCACCAGGCGCCCTGTGCTGGTGTTGCCGCTGCCGGGGATGGTGTATTTGGTGATATTCGTCTCGGGCTGGCCCGATGCCCAGGCGCAGTCGTTGTAGGCAATCCAAGAGGCGAGAGGGGCAGTTGCCGTGCCGCTGACCGAGACGTCTCTCGGCGCCGCACCAGCGCTGGTATGGGTGATATTGCCGTTGGACGTGCCGGCTGTGGCGCGTTTGAAGCGAACGTAGACCTTGGTCGCCTCCACCGTGCCCCCACTCTGGGGGAGGGTCAGCAACTTGGCAAAGTCACCGCCCGAGGCCGTCGAGATCTCGAAATCATCCGGCGCCGTGATCGTGATGCCCTCAGTCAGGTTGCTGCCGGAGACGGTGTAGCTCTGCTCCGCCGAATACTGACCGGCGGTGCTGGTGAAGGCGCTCAGCGTGCCGCTGGTGCGGATGGCCGAGCTGGGCGGCGCTAGGGTGTAGCAGACCTGTAGTAGGG
>DAOUGZ010000270.1:0-5103 GCA_034428955.1 Anaerolineae bacterium
TGCCTCGACAACGTGGATGCTGCGCACTGCGAACACGTTGTCCGCGGGCTGCTCTCCCTCCTGCCACGGTCTCACTATGATCCCTTCGCCCAGGGTTACCGTACAGAACTGCAGCGGCATCTCAGCCTCGAGCATCTCGATCGGGAGGCTTGCGACCAGCTCATCCCGCTCCAGCCGGATGCCAACCGGCTTGCCGTTGAATGTGGCGTCGGCGATGGAAGCCTTGCCTCTGTAGGCCACTCGCAGTTCCAGGTCGCCATCAAGCGCCATGAGCCCAGGAGTCGGCATGGCCACGGTGAGAAAGTCATAGTCGACCCGCTTGTGGAGGCTGGTCAGGGTTCGCCAACCTGTGATCTGCAGGACATTGGGCGCCGAGGCTGGCAGGACGTCGTAGCCGTAACGCTGACGGTTGCGCCAGAGGAAGGCGTTGGCGTCCGGGACGAACAGACAGCGAGTGAACGGATGGTCCAGGAAGGGAATGCCAGGCATGCCGGGCGAGCACTCGGCACAGATCCTGCCCAGGAGGAGTTCCGCCTGCCCTTCGGACCAGAGCCGGTCGGTTTCGACCTCCAGGTAGGGTGCCTGGATGACGGCGGCTACCTCCCCCTGAGCGAGAGCGCGGGCCGTGTCTTCGCGTGGGAGGTTCACATAACGGTACTGGGGCAGATGCTCGACGAAGACAAAGACTGCCGGCCGCAGGCCGTTGAATCCCACCGTGGCCCCGGGCGGAAGGTTGCCCGCGAGGAGTTCGAGATGCTCCTGCTTGACCGCTGCACCCAGCAGGTCGGATCGGCCGGTCTGCGTGATCTGACTGAACTGCCAGGGGCGCATCAGGCCGATCAGGGTAACCCACAGGGCCATGACGGAAGCTGGTAGCATCAAGGCGAAGGTTCCCAAGGCGGCCGGGCCGCGCCGCGCGTAGACCCATGGCGCAGCTCCGGCCAGCAGCAGGCAGATGAGAATGGGAAAGTGGTGGGTCTTGTAGATGGACCAGGCCGTCAGGGCAGTGAAAGTGGCCAGGAAACCCCATCCCGCGGCCAGGTAGAGCGCTGAACCCCAATGCCTGGCCGACCTTCTGTATCGCAGGCAGAAGAACCCCAGGAGCAGCGGGCTGGCCAGCGTCACCCCATAGCCGATAGGGCCAAAGCCTGTGCGGTTGGGGTGTGCGTTGCGGAAGCTCAGGACCGGCCAGTCCATCTCGGGGATAGCGGCCATGCGCAGGTCCAGCGCCTGGTCCACCGCCTGAACCGCGCGGAGGTGAGCCCGGTACACCGGGTTATCTGCGGACAGGAACCAGGACCAGTCCATCATCTGGTAGACGTAACGGGCCATGTTGCCACGGAACGAAGTCAACTCGGCGGCGCTGCTCACCCTGGCCAGGTCCGAGGTCGCCTCGTTCAGGCTGCTCTCCGAGTTGATGGGGTTCCCGAAATCGAGGGTGTTGAGGACATAGTTGTAGCTCCCGAAGAGGGCAAACCCGACGCTGCAAGCAGTGGCCAGCGCCAGAAGGGGGCCGACTGCCCTCTTGCCGCACGTTCGCACGGCATAGCCCAGCAGGGCGAGCCCGGCGGCCGGCAGGAGGAAGAAGGCTGTGTACTTGCTGCCCAGGAACAGCCCAAAGGCCAGGCCGGCGTAGCACGCCTCGTGGGTGAACGGCGTGGCTCCAGCAGGCGCACGCTGCAGGCTGCGCAGCGCAAAGTACAGGAAGCAGACCCCAGCAGCCGCCATGATGAGGTCTGCATATTCGGTAACCATTTGCACGATGGGCAAGGGCATCGTCAGCAACAGCAGGCCGGAAAAGAGAGATGCCGAGCGGCGGTGCCCCGTTGCACGTGCCAGCGCCGCCGTGCCGCCGGCGGCCACGAGGCCGGCGAGCCAGGGTGGGATGCACAGCCCGGTACTGCTGCCCGACAGCCCCATCACCCACATATAGCAGAAAGAGGCGTTGGGTGGGAACTCGATCTGACGCAAGTCCTCGGTGGGGTAGTGACGGGCCGTACCGTTCTCCCACCAAAAGTAGGCACGGGGCAGGTGGTAGGTCAACGGATCCCAGGTAACGTGTCGTGGCGAGGCGATCAGCGCAAGGCCGAGGTTGAGCACGGCAATCGTCAGCACGGCCAGGGCGAACTGCCTCAGATGTGGGTGAGGCTTGAGCGCCGAGCGGACCTCAGCCCGGCTGTACCGCCAGGGTGCGGAGAGGCTCGGGCGGCCGCGGCGCCACCAGAGCCCCAGGGCTAGGGCGAACAGCAGCAAATGCCCGACGGCGAACCCCACCCGGCCAATGGCCTGCAGTTCGGACAGCGCCTCGGAAAGGAGCACGATCTGGCCGAACAGCAGGCAGGCGATAGCAAGAAGGTTGGCCAGCCGGCCCTGCAAGGGGTAGGCGGCGTTCAGCAGCAACGCGGTGACGAAGGCTATAGCGGCACAGAGTATCAACAGCAACGTACCCAGTCCTCCCGAGTGGTAGAGCAATGGCTAACTGGTTCAGCATCAGGCAGTGCAGCTTTGGCGTGCGCAGGAAGCCCCAGGGTGAGATCATGGACTTGTCTCCTCGACGGAAAAGCCGGCGTTCTGAAGGAGCTGCCCGAGCTTTTGCCGGTTCATCGTTTCATTATGCCCTTCACATGAAAGGTGCCCGAGCCATGTGGCGACCCTCTCGAAGAATGGGTCGGGCGTGGTGAGGCTGTTGTGCCCTATGCTCGCCATGCCAGCACCTTGCAGCCTGCTTTGCCCTTGCGCACGAGCTCGCCGAGGGAACGCACCTGGAGCAGTCGCCGAACTATATAGGTGGGGCGGGTGTAAAAGCTCTTGTAGGCGTGACGCACGAGGCCCTGCAGTTCCTTACGAGAGAGCTCGGCCTCCCAGTAGGGTGGGTCAAAGTCCTCCGTTGGGGCGGAGGCGAACGCCCGCCAATAGTCCTCAGCGATGACGCCCTCTTCGAGGCCCTGGCGGTAGATGGCGGTCGCCGGGAAGGGACAGAGGATGGTAATATGGACAAAATCGGGCTCGAGGGCCTTCATGAACTCGATGGTGCTGAGGACGTCTTCCCTCGTCTCCGTCGGCGAGCCGATCATAAAGTAGGCCAGCGTCGAAATCCCCGCCTTTTTGGTGGCGGCAAAGGCTTGCCTTACCTGCTCCAGAGTGATGCCCTTCTGCAGTACGCGCAGGATCTTTTCCGTCCCGGCCTCAACCCCATAGTGGATGCGCTCACAGTGGGCCTGCTTGAGCCTGTGTAGCATGGCCTCATCGATCCTGTCTACGCGGGTGCGGATGTCCCAGCCGATATCCAGCTTGCGGCGGAGGATCTCGTCGCAGATATCGAACACGCGCTGCCTGTTGATGGTAAAGGTGTCATCGTAGACCAGGAACTCGCGGATCCCGAGGTTGACACACTCCTCCATTTCATCCACCACGCTCATGGCGGAACGGTAGCGGAAACGCTTGCCCAGGTTTGGCCGGTCGCAGAAGGCGCAGCGGTAGGGGCAGCCGCGGCTGGTGAACATGGTTGTGACCGGCGCGCGCTTGGCCAGCAGGGAGGAGTAACTCCGGTATGGGGTCAGATGGCGAGCCGGGAAGGGCAGCTCGTCCAGGTTGTCGATTAGCTCCCTGGCAGGCGTGACCCGATGCTGCCCATTGTGGCGGAAGGCGATCCCGCGGACGCTCTCCAGAGCAGTGGGGTCATGGATCCGGTCCAGCAACTCGGCAAAGGTCACCTCGCCTTCGCCGAGCACGATATAATCGACACCCGGCATGTTTAGTGTCTCATGCGGGAAGATGTGGGCGTGTGGTCCGCCGATGACCACCCGGATTCCCTCGTCGACCTCTTTGACGAGCCGCGTCGTCTTGAGGACATCGATAAGAGTGAGGGTCATGGCTGTGATGCCCACTACATCGGGCCTCTTTTCGCTGACGATGCCCCGCAGTTGCTCGTAGGTAAGCTCCTCGACCTGGGCGTCTACCACCTCTACCCGGTGCCGGCTGTGCTGCTCCAGATAGCCGGCAACCTGCAGCAGTCCCAAAGGAGGGTTGTAGCCTCTCTCTTCCTCGATGATGGCCGGGTTGTTGCCTAGTATCTCACTCGCGGCCGGCGGGTTGATCAGCAGGACGTTCATTGCATTCCCTTGTGTGCACATGCTGCGCCGGAGCCCCCGGCGACGGGAGTGTCCAGTTGGCGATAGTAGTTGGGCAAGCGCCGGTTGATGAGTTCGGCGAGCAGGCCCACGATGGCTACCTGGATGCCGGCCATGGTGATCACCAGCGTGCTGACATCGGCCAGTTGACCAAACACCAGCTTGCTGAACAGTGCCCAGCCGACGGCTGTGAGGAGCAAAAGCCCGCTCAAGGGGATGAAGAGCTTGAGCGGAGCGAAGTAGAGCGCGATGCGCAGGACGAGCTGGACAAAGCTCAGCGTGTCGCGGATGGGCCGGATCTTGGACTTGCCTACGCGCGCCGAGTAGTTGATCGGCACATAGTCGACAAGGTAGCCGTTGGTGAACATGGCCAGGGTGATGGTCGTCGTGAAGGAGAATCCATCCGGCAGCATGCTCAGAAAGCGTTCGGCCGCCGAACGCCGGAATAGCCGGAAGCCCGAGTTGATATCTGGGATCGGCTCACCGGCCACAAAGCGCGCCAGTTGGGCGATGGCCCATTTGGCTGGGCGGCGGAGGGCAGGGATGGCCACCTTGGGGCCTGTGCGGGCGCCGACGACCATGTCGCAGTGATCCTCGCGCAGCCTGGCCACAAGGTCCGGCAGCCTCTCCACTGGGTAGGTGCCGTCGGCGTCGGTGATGCACACCCACTCGTAGCGGGCGTAACGGATGCCCGTCTTGAGCGCTGCGCCGTAGCCGCGGTTGGCACGGTGGCTGATCACCGACACACCCGGCTTGCGGCCTGCAGCGGCTGCGGTGCCGTCGGTGGAGCCGTCATCGACGACAATGACCTCATACTGCTCTAGCCCTGTATGGTCGAGGGCATCCGTGAGACGCGCCAGCACTGCGGCGATGCCCTGCTCCTCATTGAGGGCGGGCACGATCACCGTGAGAGTGGTTGTGTCACAGGGGGTGGCCTGCCTGCCCCCGACCGTCTCGCAGGCCAGCGCCCGCG
>DAOUGZ010000271.1:0-10089 GCA_034428955.1 Anaerolineae bacterium
GCGTATCGGTGCTGACGCTGACCGTGCTCGTACGGTCCGAGCCGTCTGTCACGGTGGCCGTGTAGGTATAGTTCACCGAGCTATTCGCGGGTACGGTAGCCGGCCCGCTGGGAACCACGGCCTGCCCGCCCAGGTTCACCGAGACCCCAGTGAGGTTGACCGGGAAGGGCGCGGGATTGGTGATGCTGAATGCGCCGTTCACCGTCCAGCCGCTGTCGCTGGGGCCGCTCTTGGTCACGCTGACGGTATACTGGGCCTGGCCGCTCTCGCCTTCGGTCAGGTTGAGCGATGTGGGGTTGGCCGTCTTTTGGATATCCCAGTTATAGGTGCGGGTGAGGCTCGTCTGCGCCGATTGGGTCACTTGCAGGTCATAGGTCGTATCGATGGGGGTGTAGCAGAAGGTGATGTGGCTGATACCTGCGTTCTTGCCGCTCGCATTGATCGGTGTGACCAGGCCGGTGCCGCCAAACCCTCCGGGGGCGCCATAGCTGTATGTGTTGGCAGCGTCCGAGCCTTTTACGACTACGCAGTGGACTGGAAAGTTGGATGACCAATTAAACCCGATCTCCTCGCCATCGTCTTTGGTCTGGACGTCATAGATGGTGATTTCCCGGTTTCCGCCGAGGTCTTTGCCACTGTACGTCCCTGCATAGTTCTTTCCGTTTTTGTCGATCTTGAAGAACGCGGTGCCGCCGCAGCCGGTGGCGCTGCACTCTTCCTTGGGGCTGTTCCCGTTCTCGACATAGCCCAACACAGCTGCCGGCTCCGGCCGGGCCGCGACGTCTACCGGACTGATGCTGGCAAGGCTGCTGAAGATGAGCAAGGCCGCCGCGGCTAGGATGAAGAGCTTCTTTCTGGCACACACAGGACCAACTCCCTCCGCTGGATCGCACAGCAGGCATGTTTGTTTTTCTCGTTCGCTGCTCGAACGTCGCGCGGCCGGGGAACCGGATGCCCCCGGCCGTCTGCAGCAATGGGGATTTGCTCAAGAATCATTGTAGCTTACGTGTTGGGCAAAGTAAATGGGTTTGGGGAACTTTACACGCATCTGTAACGGGGAGGCAATGCGTTTGTCACTTGTAGGCGGAGGAAAAGCCCCGGCGCTCCAGAATGCGAGGCGGCGAACTGGAGTGTCCCGAGCTCGCTCAGCATGGCGGTTGTTGAGGTTTGGCCGCAATATGCTCGCGCGGGACTCCCGGCTATGGCGCCGAGGTGGAGTGTCCCGAGCTTGCTTATCCTACTCGGTTACCGCTTCCGAGGCACTGGCCGGCTGCTCATGGGTGCGCTTGACCGCCTTGGCCCGGTAAAAGTCCTCGCGTTCCCGCTCTTCCAGCACGCGCTCTACCTCGGCCACGATGGTCTCGTAGCGGGGGATGATAATGTTCTTGAGCGCATTGACGCGCCGTTGGGTGCGCCGGATCTCGCGTGCCAGCCGCCACACGGCCGTCTCCAGCTCGGCAGCGCGGCACACCAAGCCGAACAGGGCGCGAAAGCGCTCGACGGCGGCGTCGACGCCGGCGGTGGTATCCCCCAGGCTGTAGAGCAGGCCAAAGCCGGGCACCTCTGGCCGGATTGTGGGCACGGCCACGCCCATGACGCTGCGCTCGGTGATATCGACCCGCGCCCGCCGCGCCGTGCTCAGCGCCGTCCACTCTACCCCCTCCACCCCGGCGGCCATCCTCGCTCGCGCCAGTGCGGCGTAGGCGGCGGCAAACTGCTCGTCCAGGCCCCGGCTTGCATCCTCCGAGTTGGCCAGTGTTTCCAGGGCGTCGTTGATCAGCGCTTGGCGTTTGCGGTCCAGCAGGTCATATCCCTCGCGAGCCGTCGCCAGGCTGCGCCGGGCCTCCAACAGCACGGCGCGCGTCGGCGGAGCCTGGCCGGCCATCTATATCCCCCGCCCAGAGCTGCGATAGTGGGTGTTGATCTCTTCCTCGCTCACGCGGGTCAACTCGTCGCGAGGCAACACGGAGAGGGCCTCCCAGCCCAGGTTCAGGGTCGCCTCGATGCTGCGGTTCTCGCCCTCCTCCTGGGCCAGGAAGCGCGCCTCGAACTCGCGCCCGAACTGCATATACTTGCGGTCCGTGGGCGAGAGTTCCTCCTCGCCGACCACCGAGGCCAGCGAGCGCACTTGCTGTACGTGAGCATAGGCGGCGTACAACTGGCTGGCTAGGCCGGCGTGGTCGGCACGCGTCTGGCCCGCACCGATGCCGTCTTTCATCAGCCGCGAGAGGGAGGGTAACACGGCGATCGGCGGGTAGATATTGCTCAGCATCAACTCGCGGCTGAGCACGATCTGCCCCTCGGTGATATAGCCGGTGAGGTCCGGCACGGGGTGGGTGATGTCGTCGTTGGGCATGCTCAGGATGGGCAACTGGGTGATCGAGCCGGGCAGGCCCTCGATGCGCCCGCAGCGCTCGTAGAGCGAGGCCAGGTCGCTGTACATATAGCCCGGGTAGCCGCGCCGCGCCGGTACTTCGCCGCGCACGCTCGAAATCTCGCGCAGGGCCTCGGCATAGTTGGTCATGTCCGTCAGGATGACCAGCACGTGCCGTTGCTCGTCAAAAGCCAGATACTCGGCGACGGTGAGCGCCAGGCGGGGCGTCACGATGCGCTCGGCCGGCGGGTCCTCGGCCAGGTTCAGAAAGAGCAGCGAGTTGGCCAGCGCTCCGCTCTCCTCGAAGGAACGCTGGAAAAAGGCGGCCACGTCGCGGATGATGCCCATGGCCGCAAAGACGATGGAGAACTCGGCGGCCTCGCCGATGGTGGCCTGGGCGGCGATCTGCGCCGCCAGCCGCTCGTGCGGCATACCGCTGCCGGAAAAGATGGGCAGTTTCTGGCCGCGCACCAGGCTGTTCATGCCGTCGATGGCCGAGATGCCCGTCTGGATGAACTCGCGGGGGTAGGCGCGGGCGCTGGGGTTGAGGGGGATGCCGTTAATGTCGCGCCGTTCCGCCGCCAGGGGCTCGGGGCCGCCGTCGATGGGCCGGCCCAGCCCGTCGAACACCCGCCCGAGCATCTCCAGCGACACGGGCACCGTCAGCGCGCGCCCCAGAAAGCGGACGCGCGTGCTGTTGACGGCCAGCCCCGCCGTGCCCTCGAACACCTCGACCACGGCGGCCTCGCGGCTTGAGGCGAGGGTACGCCCCATGCGCACGTCGCCTTCCGGCCCAATGACCTCGACCATCTCGTCGAACCCGACGCCGGCAGCGCCCCCGACCACCAGCAACGGACCGCGGATGCCGGTGACGCCGACGTATTCCCTGGCTTTGAGCGCCATGCCCATGCTACATATACTCCCGCTCCAGTTCGTCCATCTGCCGGTCGATGGCCATGACCATGTCGTCGATTCGGCTGACCTCCTCGTTGGGCACGTCCGTCTTGATGCGCAACAACAGGCCGCTGGCCGGCAGCTCGCGCAGGCGCATCACCGGTGCGCCGCGGGCTATGATGGCCTGCGCCCGCTCGTGATAGTGCAGGATGGCCCGCAGCATGGCCACCTGGCGCGCAGGCGTGGTATACGTATCCACCGGGTGCAGGGCGTTCTGCTGCAAGAACCCCTCGCGGATGAGGCGTGCCGTCTCCAGGGTGAGGCGCCGCTCATCGGGGAGTGCCTCCGGCCCCACCAGGCGCACGATCTGCTGCAGCCGGTCCTCCTCCTGCAGGATGGCCATGGCCGCATCGCGCAGGCGACGCCAGTCGGCGGCCACGTTGTCGCGCCACCAAGCCTCGACCGCATCCACATACTGGCTGTAGCTGGCCATCCAGTTCACCGCCGGAAAGTGGCGCGCTGAGGCCAGGGCCTTGTCCAGCCCCCAGAAGCAGCGCACATAGCGCAGCGTATTCTGGGTCACCGGCTCGGAAAAGTCGCCGCCCGGTGGCGAGACGGCGCCGACGATGGTCACTGAGCCCCGCAGCCCGCCTGCGCCGGCCACGCTCCCCGCCCGCTCATAGAACTCGGCCAGGCGCGAGGGTAGGTAGGCCGGAAAGCCCTCCTCGGCCGGCAGTTCTTCCAGGCGCCCCGATATCTCGCGCAGTGCCTCCGCCCAGCGCGAGGTGGAATCGGCCATCACGGCCACGTCGTAGCCCATGTCGCGGTAAAACTCGGCGATGGTGATGCCCATATAGATGCTGATCTCCCGCGCAGCGACAGGCATATCGGAGGTGTTGGCGATGAGTACGGTACGCTCCATCAGCGGCCTGCCCGTCCGCGGGTCCTCCAGCTTGGGAAAGTCGATCAGCACTTCCGTCATCTCGTTGCCGCGCTCGCCGCAGCCGATGTAGACGACCACGTCGGCGTTGGACCATTTGGCCAGTTGGTGCTGGGTCACCGTTTTGCCGGTGCCGAAACCGCCCGGAATGGCTGCCGTGCCTCCCTTGGCCAAGGGGAAGAACGTATCCAGCACGCGCTGGCCGGTAATCAGCGGCTCGGAGGGGGGCAGGCGCCGGCCGTAGGGGCGCGGCCGGCGCACCGGCCAGCGCGTGGCCAGGCGGACCTCGACCTCGCCGCGTGTGGTCGCCAGGCGGGCCACCACATCTTCGCTGCTGTGCTCGCCCGGCGACACCGCCAGCACCCGCCCGGCAGGGGCCAGGACCTTGATCCGCAGCAGCCCCGATTCCTGCACCGTGCCCAGGACGGCACCCTCCTCCACCCGATCCCCAGCCTGCACGGCCGGCTCAAAGCGCCAGCGCCTCTGGGGGTCCAGCGCAGCCACATGCACCCCGCGGCCGATAAAGGCGCCGGTCGCGCGTTCCAGCGCCTCCAGCGGGCGCTGCAAGCCGTCGAAAATGCTACCTACCAACCCCGGCCCCAGGCTCGCAGCTACCGGTCCACCGGTGCTATAGATGCTCTCGCCGGGGCGGATGCCGCTCGTGCTTTCGTAGACCTGGATGGTGGCGCGGCTATCCTGCAGGCGGACCACCTCGGCCAGCAGGCGCCCTTCACCCACCTCCACCAGGTCTGACATGGCAATGCCCCGGGCCGCAGCAACGCCAACTACCGGCCCGTCGATGGAATCGATAACCCCCGCCTCCGCTTCCACCTGCCTCCTTCTCCCCTGCGGCAAACAGGGCTAAAAGCGCTTACTACATGGGGATGCGCTCCGCCTCGGCTGCTCCTTCCAACACCCGCCATATCTCGTTGCGCAGGCTCCAGCGCAGCCGCTCCAGCCGCGCCTCGAAAGAGCTATCAAAGACCACCCGTCCCTCATCCTTGACCACCACAGCCCCGCCGCCGATCTCTACCGGCTGCCCGGGCACGAACTCGCTGCGTACGCCAGCCGCCGCCAGTCGCGCCTGCACCTCACCCAAAAAACCCGGCGTCAGCAATTCGGCATCCTGCCCGTTGGTCAGCACCGTCAAACGCCCGCCCTCGAGGGCTGTTGCCGCCTCGTGCAGCGATTTGCCCAGCGCCGCCTCCCGCTCCTGTGGCGTGAGCCCGCTGACCAGCCGCTCGTGCGCCATGGCCAGCGCCCTGGCGATCAGCGCCTCTCGCTCGGCCAGGATGCGCCGCCGCGCCTCCAGCCGCGCCGCCGACTCGCTCCGTGCCCGGAAACGCTCCGCATCGCGCTCGTCCTCGGCCGTCAGCCGCTGCCGTTCGGCCTCGGCCGCCGCATGCGCGTCGCGGCGCACCGTCCCCGCCCGCTCTTCCGCCTCACGAATGATCCGCCCGGCCCGCTCGCGTGCTTCGCCCAGGATTACCTCGGCCAGTGCCGCCAGCCCCTCCGCCGCCATCCCGCCCTCAAACGCCCATGCCCAGCGCCTGGCGCAGCAAGTCGCGCAGCGCCGGCCGCTCCAGACGGCTGTGCCGGTCTGGGATTTCCAGGATGAGGGGCAACTCTGCCGCTGCCTGGGCCTGCTCCAGCAGCGGTCGCAGGCGCGCGGCGAGCCCGGTCGTCACCAACACCAACCCCACGTCCTGATCCCGCTGCAGCTCCTCGAGCTTGGCGCTCGCCACAGCCGGGTCGTCGGTGGCCAGGCCGGCGATCCCCACCAGCGAAAAACCCAGCACGGCGTCCCTTTCGCCCAGCACAAAGACTCCCCTGTCCATCAGATGCTGCCCAGGATGAGGATGGCGATGATCAGGCCGTAGATGGCAATGCCCTCAGCTAGGCCGACGATGACCAGAGCGCGCCCGAAAATCTCGGGCCTCTCCGTAAAGCCGCCCACGGCCGCCGCGCCGGTGGTGGCAACGGCCCATCCGGCGCCGATAGCCGATAGCCCCACGGCCAGCCCGGCACCGATGTAGGCCAGGCCTACAACCAGAGATTGATCCTGCCCCACCGGCGCCGGCCTCCCCCTGGCCAGCGCCGGCGGAACGAGACTGAGCGCCAGTGTGGCCACGAGGGCGAACCCCATGACGCCCGTGGCCAGGAGCGTCCACAGTGCCCGCCGCTCTCGCCTGGCGAACAGCCTGATCGCGGCCACAATCACCAGCGGGAGGGCCAGGAACACCAGCCAAGGTAAGGTCTCTACTTGAATCATCTCGACCTCCCCACATCCTGCCCCGGCCCATCACCAGGCAGAACGAACGGCTCAAAGCGGGTGCCGGCATCGACATAGAATTTGGTAAAGAACTCGTAATAGTTCAGGCGCAGGGCCTGGATAAAGACCACCAGCCCCTCCAGGCCCAGCACAAAGACGTTCCCCCCGACGATGATCAGGGCCACAGCCAGCGGGTTGGTGACGAGTTCGGCCAGGGTGAACACCACAACGCCGATGCCCACGTGAGCGATGGCAAAGGCCGCCAGGCGCACGAAGGAGACGGTGTTGCCGACGTAGCGGACGGCCGTATCGAACACCTCCACCCCCGACCGGATGAGCGCCGTCCCGCCCGGCCAGGCCTCCCTGAGGCTGCGGCCCTGCGCCAGGCGCCATAGCGGCTGGCGCAGCAAGAGCAGGATGAGCGGCGCACCCAGCAGGCCCAGCACGGCCAGGGCCCCCAGGCGGCGGTTCGTCAGGAAGGAAAAGCCGGCCAGGAGAATCCCGGCATAGAGCCACAGGCCGGCCAGCCCGAAGCGCCCCAGCAAAAAGGCCTCGCTATCCCCCCTGCGCCGGGCATCAGCCAGGTTCAGCCCCACCGCCAGGAGCAGAACGCCTACGCCGAAGGCCAGGGTCACCGTAATCAGAAACTCGGGCTGCTCCAGCGGGCGCACCCAGAGCGCCGGCAGCAGGGATTCGGAGAGAAAGACGGTGCCGTAGAGCAGGCCAAAGACTGTGGCTGAGACCCCAGAGGCCAGCAGTATCCAGCCGAAATTGCGGTTACCCCGCAAGAGATAGCCACGCACCAGGAGCCAGCCGGCCGCAGCGAGGATCAGCCCCTGCCCTACGTCGCCGAACATGATGCCGAACATGAGGATGAACAGCGGCCCGGCAAAGAGGGTGGGGTCGATCTCGCGATAGTTGGGGGTGCCAAAAGTCGTCACCAGGGTCCGCAGCGGCCGGAGCAGCGCCGGCTGCCGGACGGCTGTCGGCGGCATGCTCTCCGTTGCCTTGGGGTCCACCGCCGGCGCTTGCTGCACGATCACGCGGCCCGCCAGCCGCTCTTGCAGCTGCGCCTGAAAGGCCGGTGCCTCGCGGGCGGGCACCCAGCCGTAGAACAGCCGGGTGCGCTCGGTCGCGCCGGTGTGGCGCCAGGCTTGCACGGCGGCCCCGTTGAGCGCGAGCCAATTCTCCATCTGCTGCAGTGCTTGCCCATACTGGGAGGCCGCTTCCACCCTGCCGGCGCGCACCTGCTCTGCCTCCCGCTGCAACTCGGCCTGCCGGCGGCGTAGCTGCTCCAGAGCCTGCTGGGGTGTGCCGCTGAACTCGCGGGGGATCTCGCCGGCGCGCGCATAGGCGCTGCGCAGCGCTTGCTGTAGCAACGGCTCGTGCTCCTTGGAGGTGAAGGCTAGAATCAGGGTGTAGCCATCCTGCTCTGTCACGGGCACGATAACGTTGGGCACACCGGCCAGGCTGCCGCGCAGGCGGCTCAGGTTTCGCTCCGGCACGAGTGCCGCCTGAAAGTGGACGAACTCGAGCCCGCGCAGCGCCGCCAGGTCGATGGGCAGAGGGGCGAGGGCCTCGAGCTGCCGGGCGCTCGCCTCCAGGCCGCGCACCTCCTCCTGCAGGTTGGCCTCGCGCAGGGTGTTCCGCCCCACCGTGCGCTCGATTTCCACCAGATCGCCGGTGATTTGCTCGGCCGTCTCGCGGGGGGCGATGCGCAGCCCTGCCGCGAACGGGCGGCGGGCGCTGAGCCCCAGGGTGCCGAGTAGCCGCTGCACCCGCTGGCTCAGGCCCGCGTACAGGGTGGCCAGTTGTTCCCCCTCGGGCCAGGCCAGGTCGCCCTCTTCCCCCGTCAATTGTTCGATGGGCAGAATCTGCATCCGGCCCAAGCGCCCGAGGACCTCCGTTGCCTGGGCCAGGTCCTCATCCAGAACGACCAACAGGGTGGCCGCCATCGGCTCCGGCGTCAGCACTAGCCCTCTCCCCAGAGGAAGGCACGGACCTCGCCCGGCGAGCATCCATACGATTTCCCCTCCATGATGGTGCTCAAGTCGTGGACCTCCGCTTCCTTTAGCCAGAGATAGCCCATGATCACGGCGATGGTGAACGGATAATCCGCCAGGGCGGCCCTGGCTTGGCGCCACAGGTAGCGGTTCAGGCTCGTTTCCAGCCGCCAGAGTTCGTCGGGCCGCGCCTCTGGGGCCAGCGCCTCGCGATAGGGCTCGGGCAGCGCCGCGATCAGCGCGGCCAGGTCAGGGGCGGCCGCCGTCCGGCGCACTACCTCGTCGTTGACCTGATGCCCATAGGGCAGGGTGAGGTTAAAGATCTCGACCGGTGAGAGGTGGTAGACCTCTTTGTAGCGCGCAATCCAGTCTACATTGGCCAGGTCATAGCGCGTGCCCAACAGACTCAGCGCCGCCTGCCGGTCCCGGCCGGGCAGGCGCTCGGCGGCCTGCCACAGCCGCCGGTAATAGTCCAGGTCCAGGCCGACCTCGAGGGGAAAGAGCGCGCGCTCCCGCTCGTAGGCCGGCAGGCCCTCGCGCAGCACGCGGGCATAGACCGTTCCCTCCAGGGCGGCGACGGCGGCGCCGACGTTGGTGACGGATAGCAGCCTGTCGATGGGCAGGCGGCCAAAGCGCCCCAGCGGCACAAGCACGCGCCGCGTCTCGTCGGGCGGCCTGCCGGTGGCCAGGCCGCGCAGGATGGCCTTGAGGTTATCCTCATCGAGACGCTGCAGCATCAGGATGATCAGCTCGGCCGGCCGGCCACTGAGCGCGGCGATGGTGTGCCGGTACGCCCGGACCAGGCTGCGCTCAAAGGCTCGCTCCACCGGCAGAAGCGGTGGCCTACCCTGAGTGAGCGCCGCCAGCTCGGGGGCGTAGGCCGTGGCCCGCAACTGCTGCAGCGCATCCTCCACACGGGGAGAGGCGATCAGGCGGCCCTTTTGCTCGGGCGTCAGGAGCTGCGCCACCATGGCCCGCACACGGGCGTTGGGCAGGGCATAGCGCAAAGCGTCCATGCCGCTAAGCTCCGGTGACTTGCCGGACGACCAGCTGCGCTGCCGCCTCCAGCCGGGGCACAACGCGCGCTTCCAGAGCGCGGGCCTCCTCAGCGGCCTGGGCCAGGATGAGCGCCTGAGCCTCGTCTGCGGACTGCCGCGCGGCGGCGCGGATGCGCTGAGCCTCCTGAGGCGCCTCCTCGGCGACCCGCTGCCGCATCGCCGCCGCCTCGGCCTCCGCCTGAGCTACAATCTCCCTGGCGCGCGACTCTGCCTCCGCCACCATCTGCCGTGCTTGCTGCTCGATGCCCAATACGGAGCGCAGAATCTCCTCCACGCCCGAGCTGCCTCCCTCAGAAGCGTTGGGGGCCGTCGCCTGCGCCCTCTCGTGGATGGGGGCAGCAACTTTCATGCCACCTCTCTTGGCTCAAGCGTCAAGGAGTCCTCCGCGAGCGGCAGGGGTAGGCAGCCCCCACAAGCGGCCAAACAAGCGAGCTGAGGACGTGTAGCGGCTTGGCGCCGGGGTGGGGTACGTCCCGAGCTCGCTCAGCAGGGCGGCTTGTGGGGTTGGCCGTACTTCGCTCGCGCGGGACTCCCATGGCGCCAGGAGG
>DAOUGZ010000272.1:0-5161 GCA_034428955.1 Anaerolineae bacterium
CAGGCGCTGCAGCGCCTCCCACACCGCCTGCGCCCGCTCGGCCTCTTCCAGGGCCCGTTCGGGCCCGCGTGTGGGATCGGCGAGCTGGCCGGCCAGGCGGGTGCAGCCCTCATCCACGGCCTCCAAAGAGACCATGCGCCGGTCCCGCTCCAGCGCCTTGAGGGCATCGTTGGCCACACTGCGCAGGAACCAGGGAGCAAAGGGGCGCCCCGGCTGTAGCTGGCCGATGCGTTCGTAGGCGCGGATAAAGGCCTGTTGCACGATCTCCTCAGCCAGCGAGCGGTCGCGCACGATCAGGTAGGCCGTGCGCACCGCCCGCACCTGGTGCGCGCGGACCAGCGCCTCCAGGCCGGCGATATCGCCCCCTTGCGCCCGGGCGATGGCGTCTCGCTCGTCCATATGCGTGTCTGTCCTTGGCGATGCAGCGGTTTCCGGAAACCCTCAATGTATCTATCCGTGAGGGAGGCGAAATGTTTGAGGAAGGGACGGCGCTATTGCCCTGCAGATGAAAGACGCTCCCCACGCGCACCGGGTTCCGGGCAGGCGGCCTGCCGCAACCCCTGCCCGCAGCCTCAACGAGTTGGAGCCGCTGGGCACTGTGCCTATAATCAAGTGCTGCATCTACTGATGCAGGCAGGCATCACGGCGCCGACTGAGGAGACCTGGCATGGGGCAATACGTATACTGGCACGCTCCGCTCTGGCAAGTGCTAAGAGGCGCATGCCTGCAGGGCGAACTGCTTTTCCATGATGCCGTCACCAGATGGCACCGGAACGGAATCCTTTGTGGGTTTTGGGGGGGTGCCGGAGCTGGGGCAGCCCCAGCTCCGGCACCCCCCCAAAACCCACCCCACCGAGGTCGGCATGGAGGTACTTGAGGATGTCGGAGAGCAACGATCGCGTTGAGACGGGCATACGGACCGGGCCGCTGCAAAAGTGGGGCGGGATTGCCTCCTTCGTGTGGGTAGCGGCCTCTATCGGCTCGGGGCTCATCTACCTGATGGGGAATATCCACGCGCCCCTGGGGCCGTTCACCTATTCGGTGGCCGATTTCCTCTTTGGCCCGGTGTGGGCCGCCTGTATGATCACAGCGGTGCTGGCGCTGCGCGAGCGCATCGGTGGGCGCGCTTCGCAGCGGATGAACCTAGCGCTGCTCGCGGCCGCCCTCGCCGCTGCAGCCATGCTCGCCACCGCCTGCATCCGCGGCTCTAACCGCAGTTACGTTCTCCGGTATCCCGAGTTGGGCTTGTTGCCGGTCAACCCCAGGCCGGATGTCACCCAGGCTGTGCTTATCGTCTGGGGCACCATCGTGGAGGGGATCATTGCGGCAGCGCAGCACTTTTTGGCCTTTGCCTTTGTGCTCATCGGCTGGGCGGGTTTGTCGTCGCGCCGTCTGCCCCGTCTGCTGAGCGCGTTGTACCTGTTGATAGGCATCCCCACGCTGTTCAGCACTCTCCTGGCGGTGCGCCACGAATCGCTGGCTGTGAGTAGCGAGGGCGGCGTGCTGCTGAGCCTGGTGCTCTTTGTCTGGCAGGGGATCGTGCTGTTGACGGCCAGGCCGGAAGAAGCGCAAGCCCCCGAGATATCAGGTCTCGGCGATAGGTAGGCTGAAGGCAAAGGTGCTGCCCACGCCGACCTGGCTCTCGGCCCAGATGCGCCCGCCGTGGGCCTCCACCAGCAACCTGGCGATATACAGGCTGAGGCCCAGTCGCTCGGGCTGCTGCGAGAGGATTGTCATGGGGTCGCGGCGCTCAAAGAGCTTGGGCAGCATCTCCGGCGGTATGCCCGGCCCGCAATCGCGGACCCAGGTGATGACCATGCCGTCGCTTTGTGCAAAGCGCACGTTGACTGCTGTACCTGGCGCCGAGTATTGCAGGGCGTTGCTCACAAGGGCCATCAGAATGCGCTCCAGCCGGATGGGGTCAGCAAAGACCGGCGGTAGCGAATCGACAGCCTCCACCCGAATGCGCTCGCGATCGTGCCTCTCTATCTGCCGTTCCAGCAGGTTGAACAGGGAGTCGCGCAGGTCCACCGGCCTCCGGCTCAACTGCAACTGCCCTGCCTCCAGGCGCGTCACGTCGATGAGGTCCTGGATCATGCCGTTCATCCGACGCACGTTGTCGATGATGGACTCGCCGCTCCGGCGCTCAGAATCCGATAGCCGGCCGGACTCTTCCAAGGCACGCAGCATGAGTTGGGCATATCCCTGGATCGCCGCCATACGCGTGCGCAGATGGTGAGAGATGCCGAGCAAGAGTTCCTCACGTTGGGCCTCGGCCCTACGCAGGGCCTCGAGTTCACGCAGGGCAGTGATGTCGTTGTAGGTCACTACGGCGCCCTGTAGCTGGCCGTCTTGAGCCCAGATGGGCGCTGCATCGGCTGCCATCCAGATGTCTCTGCCACTATCCGTGCGTAGCCTCAGGATCTCCCCATGCACGGGCTCACCGCGCAGCGCCGGCTGGACCACGCGCTCCTCCACGGAGACCAGTTTGCCCTCGGGCGTCTCGGCATAGACCCGCGGGGCACGCTCCGCGGTCACCATGCGGCGCATGGCCTCATGATAGCCCAGGGCGCGCTCGGCCGTGGCGTTCAGGCGCACGATCCGGCCGTCTGGAGCATGAATGACCAGCCCGCCGGGGAGTGAGGTCAGGATGGCATCCAACTCTGCCGCCCGGTTCTGGACCTGCTTCAGCAACTGCTGCCGTGCCGCTTCTGTCCTTTTTCGTTCTGTGACGTCTGTAACGACCAACACCGCCCCAATGATGCGCCCCTCGCGGTCGCAGACAGGCGCGGCATTCAAGCTGACTATCGCGCGGCTGCCGTCGGGGCGCTGCAGGTTGACCTCCTCCCCCGACACCACCTCGCCTTTGAGGATGGACCGCGCCAACGGCCACTCCTCCGGTTGGTAGGGGCGCCCGTCCGGGTGATAGCCCGAATACTGGGCGTATTGCGCGATATCTTCGGCCCTGGGGAAGGGGCGACCCCACAATTCCTCCATTTGCTTGTTGACCAGCATAATCCTGCCCGAGGGGGCTGCGGCAATAACGACCGCCGACGGCATTTGCCGCAGTACGGTATCCAGGCGGTTACGAGCACTCTCTGCCTGCGCCAGGGCATGCTCCAGTTCGGAGCCATAAGTGCCGGTGGCAATGGTAGCCATGGTGTCGAGGGCCGAATCGAGCGTTTCGGCGACGTCGTAGACGTCATTGGCCCCCTCCGCGCTCAGGCGCGCGCGCAGGGCGCGCCACATCTCCTCACGCAAGACCTGGTACTCGCGCACCAAGTCACCCAGTGTAACCTGTTGGCTCACACGAAGCAAAGCGTGTTCCCTGGCCGGGCGGGTCCAGGCCGCATCGATCTGCCTCGGCTGCCCCCATCGCAGGGCCTCAGCCACGCCCTGCACCAGCACGGGCACGTGATTGCGTATGTCCTCAAGCCGCAGATCCTCTCGCCCGCGGTAGATGGTTGCCTGCAGACGTTCGATCCAGTGCTGCGTGATGTGCCAGGCTTCGCGATCCAGGACCTCAGCGACCTGTTGCAGCACTACTCCCACCGTCGCGACCAACGAGGGCTCGCGCGCCATCAGCATCTCCGTAGGATCAGAATTGTTGAGCTCGCAGCAAGAAACATGCCACGTAAAGGGGCCGCTATGGGAGGTGCGCCGGCAGCATGGGGAGCTTGACGAGGCATGCCCCTTGCTGGGCACTGGCTGACCCTTGTCGACGGAGGCGGCGGTGGCTGAGAAGCGCGGAGCCGTGCTTGTAGTGGATGATGACCCCGACCTGCTCAACATGGTAGAACTTCTCCTCGATGCCGAGGGCTATCGCGTGGATACGGCTCGTGATGGGGAGGAAGCCCTGCAAAAGGTGGCGCAGGAGCTGCCGGCTCTGATCCTGCTGGACATGAAGATGCCGGGCATGGACGGGTGGACCTTTGCCCGCGAGTTCCGGAACCTTTACGACCGTCGCGCGCCCATTGTTGTGCTCACGGCGGCCGAGGATGCGCAGAAGAGGGCCGAAGAGATCGATGCCCAGGCCTATCTGGGCAAGCCCTTTGACATCGACGACCTCATCCGGATTGTGGAGCAGAATGCGGCAAAGTAAATGGAGGCAAGCTGGAGGTGTCGAGGCCTCCCACCGGGAAACTGCCCTCATAACCGCTCTTGACGCCCAACACTCTCAGTGCTAAAATGCAGCTAGGTAACAGGTTGCCTATTCTATTCAACTTGCCTAACGCGTTGGAGCGGCCATGTCGCTGCAGCCTGACCCGAGCCTCGAACACCTGCAAGCCGAACTCGCGCGCATCGACGTCTGCCTGCAGCGCCAGGTGCGGCGGTGGCAACGCGCCGGGCAGGACCCGGCCGACACGTTTCGTGGCCTCTATGTGTCCGACGCACAGGCCGCTGACCTTGCGGCGCGCCCACTGGCCACCGGTTGGGGCGATCTGGTTGCAGACCCGGCCGAAGACGAGGCCCGTCGCCGCGCCCTCGAGGCCCTGGCCGCCGTGCGCAAGCCGCGTGCCCCCACCCGGCTGGAGCGCCTCGTCGCTGCTTTTGGGCTGAACAGCTTTGAGCTCGATGCCCTGCTCATCTGCCTCGCCCCCGCCCTGGACCTCCGTTACGAGCGTCTCTACGGCTACCTGCAAGACGACCTCACCCGCAAGCACCCCTCCGCCAGCCTCGTGCTCGAACTCCTTGCGCCGCCCGGCGCCGAGCGCCTGCTGGCCATGGCCTACCTGGACGACGACGCCCCGCTGCTCAGGCATCAACTCTTGCTGCGGGCCGGCGATACCGGCCAACCGCGCACCGGCCTTCTATCCCAAGCGCTACAGGCCGACGAGACGGTGGTCGCCTGGCTCCTGGGCCGCTACCGCCCCCGGCCCGAGCTGGGTGAGCCGCAACTGCTTGCCGCGCCCGAGGCTCCGGCCGACCGGCTCTTGGCGGGCGAAGCCTGGCCGATCTTGGAGCGGGCGGCGGGCGAGCGGACAGTCGCCATCTTCCAGGGGCCGGACGAGGTGAGCCAGGCGGCCGCAGCGCGGCTGCTCGCCGTCCACCTTGGCCTGCCGCTGCTCGCGGTAGACCTCGCTGCCGCCACGGCCGAGCCGGCACCGCTCGCGGCGCTAAGGCTGGCCCTGCGCGACGCCCTCCTGACCGGCGCGCTGCC
>DAOUGZ010000273.1:0-28465 GCA_034428955.1 Anaerolineae bacterium
ACGTATGCGTAGACCTGACAGGTTTCGGGAAACCTGTCAGGTCTACGCGCATACGTCGCGCCTCGGCAGGCATGACCGTATCGGATACGCCCTGCACTACTCGCGGAAGAAGAACTGCTCCGCGGCAAAGTTGGAGCCGATGGCAAAGGCCTCTTCCGACTCGGAGACGTTGCCCAGCTTGGCATTGACCAGCAGCGGCTGCATGCCCTTCTCGATGTGCACAAAGTAGTAGATGTGGTCGTACATCAACTGGCGGCACTCTTCGTATATCTGGCGCCCCTCCTCCGGCGAAACGGAGCTGATCGCCCGGTATCGGGATATGAACTCCTTGACATCCGCCGGCGGTTCCTCGCCCTCGGCGCCGTTCGTGTCGTACCACAGAGACCACAACGTGCCCCAGAAGCCTGCGCCCCAGTCTCCCATGTACCAGAGCGGCGTGTGCGTCCAGATGATGGTGGCCTGCACCTCGTTGGCCGCCCGCCGCTGGCCCCACAGCGTCTGGTCGATGACCTTCATCGTCGTCTTGATGCCGGCCGCCTGCCAGAACTGGACAAAGAGCTCCGTGACCGGCACATTGTCGGGAGACTGGGCACCCACCTCGAAGGGGATGACAAAGGTCTTGCCGTCGGGCCCCAGGCGAAAGCCCTCGCCGTCGCGCTGGTCCATGCCGATCTCGTCGAGCAGGGCGTTGGCCTTGTCCAGGTTGAACTCGCTGTTGATCATCGTCGCGGGCTCGGCATAGCCATAGTAGACGGCGTCGATGATCTCCGCGCGGTCGATGGCATAGTTGAGGGCCTGGCGGAATTTCAGGTTCTGCACGACCTCGCGCCACACCGGGTCGTTGAAGGTCATGTTCAGGAAGGTGTCGGTATCGGTGACGTGCATGCGGGCCAGGATGGCCTTGAAACCGCCCTTTTCCTCGTTCTCCTTGTAGAGCGGCATCTTGACCAGGTTTGCCGACTCGCGCGCAAAGTCGACCTCGCCGGCGATGTGCTTCATGGCCACCATCTCGATATCCGGCACCTGCAGGCTGACAATCTTGTCGATGTAGGGCAGCTGGTTGCCGGCCTGGTCGACCTTAAAGTAGTAGGGGTTGCGCTCGTAGACATAGGTCTGTGCCCCGGCCTCCTTCAGCAACCAGGGGTACAGGCTGGGGAAGCCGATGCCCTCTTTGCGGCACAGTTCCCAGTTGGTGATATCCTTACGGGAGAAGAGTCGCACCCAGGTCTCGACGCTCTCCTGCTCCATGAGGGGCTTGAGCTTTTCCTCGTCGGTGTACTTGATGTGGAACTGCTGCAAAAAGTGCTTGGGCTTGAGGAGCTCGGTATAGCCGCGCCAACCCAGGATGGCCAGCACCACGAGGAAGCCTCCATAGGGCTGGTCGAACTTTATCTTAAAGGTAAAGTCATCGACGATCTCGAGCTCCATCGGGTTGTTGTCGGGGTTGTTGGCTGCCCTTAGCCAGACCGGGAAGGTGGGCGTGATCTCTTCGTTAAAGAGCACATCCTCGACGGCAAAGCGCACATCCTCCGTCGTCACCGGTTGGCCGTCGGACCATTTGAGCCCTTCGCGCATGTAGAAGGTGAACTCTTTCTGGTCCGCGCTCACCTCATAGTCCTTGAGGATGTTGCCGGTGATCTCCTTGCCGAGGATGCCGGGGGTGTTCAGCAAGGGCTCGTTGCACATGACGAACACGTCGGCGTCCCAATCCGGCGCGGAGGTGACGGTGCGCAGGGTGCCGCCATAGCGACCAACCTCAAGGGTCAGATGCTCGGCGGGCATCTCGTTCGTGATCTTGGGCTCGAGGGGGATACGGTCTTGCAGGGGGGGAAGGGTGCCGGCCTTGACCATCTCCGCCAGCATGGGGGCCTCTTGTCCACCACCCGTCGCGACGGGGGCGGTCGTCGCCTCCGCACCGGCCTGGGTGGGCGCGGCCGTAGCTACGGGTGCGCTGGTTGATCCAGGTTCCGCCGTCGGCGCCGCGGGCTCGGGCGCCTGTTGCGCACAGGCGGCCGCCACTACACCGAGGGTGGCCATGCCGCACATGTGCAGGAACCTGCGACGGCTGACTCTCTCCGACGTCATGGTGCTGTGCTCCTTTCGTATTGAGGGCTGCGAAAACCGAGGACGAAACCAGCAAATACCGGGTAATCCCCAAGAGCCAACGAAGGGAACGGTGAAGAGGATCGCTAAACAACACAGTTCATCGCAGGGCCTGTGCGGCCCGTAACGACCCACCTCATCAACACCATAGCGTCTACCAACGGCGCGTCATTGCGCCCTGTCGATTGTTGTTAGTCAGTTGTTATTCCTTGCAGAAATCATTATACTGCATGATTGAACTATTGTCAATCTGCCCACATTCCGTCCTTGAGTGTCAACAAGGAGGGGTATGGCGGGCCACCCTGTGGGTGGCCCGCCATACCCCTCCTTTCACGGATCACGCGTCAGATATCAGTACATCCTCAAATACCGCTCCACTTCCCACTGCGTCACCTGCGTGCGGTACTCGTCCCACTCCTGCTTCTTGGCCTCCAGGAACTGGCCGCAGACGTGCTCGCCCAGCGCCTGGCGCACGACGGTGTCTTGGGCCAGGACGGCCAGCGCCTCCTCCAGCGTGCCGGGGAGAGTCTGCAGGTGCCTCTGGCGGCGCTCCTCCTCACCCAGGCTATAGAGGTCCTCCTCGGCAGGCGCCGGCGGCACGAGCCCGCGCTCTACACCGTCGAGCCCGGCCATCAGCATGGCAGCAAAGGCCAGGTAGGGGTTGCAACTCGGGTCCGGGCAGCGCAGCTCGATGCGCGTGGCTTCCGGGCGGCTAAAGCGGGGCACGCGGATCAGGGCCGAGCGGTTGACCCGCGCCCAGCTCACGTACACCGGCGCCTCGTAGCCCGGCACCAGCCGCTTGTACGAGTTGACCAGCGGCGCGAGCACGGCGCACATGCCGCGGGCGTGCTCCAGTTGCCCGGCGATATAGTGCCGGGCCAGGGGCGAGAGGCCGAATTGGTCATCCCCATCGGCGAACAGGTTGGCGCCGGTGGCCGCATCGCAGAGGCTCTGATGGGTGTGCATGCCCGAGCCGGCGATGCCGTAGATAGGTTTGGGCATAAAGGTGGCGTGCAGGTCGTGGCGCTTGGCCACCGCTTTGAGCACATACTTGAAGGTGATGGCGTTATCAGCCGCGGTGAGGGCGTCGGCGTATTTAAAGTCGATCTCGTGCTGGCCGGGGGCCGACTCGTGATGTCCCGCTTCCACCGTGATGCCAAAGGCCTGCAGGCCGGCGATCATCCCCTTGCGCACCGAGATGGCCTCGTCGGTGGAATAGTCGAAATAGCCGGCCTCGTCCTGCGGCACACAGACGGGCACGCCGTTATTGCCGTTGCGGAAGAGAAAGAACTCGAGTTCAGGCCCACAGTTGTAGATGTAACCCAGGCGCCGCGCGGCGGCCAGCGCCCGCTTTAGAACGCCGCGCGGGTCGCCCGCGAACGGCTCGCCCGCGGGGGTGTACACGTCGCAGATCAGGCGCGCCGTGGCCGGCCCATCGGACGATTCCCAGGGGATGACGCAAAAGGTCTGCGGGTCGGGGACAAGGTACATGTCGCTCTCGGCGATGCGCGCAAAGCCCTGGATTGAGGAGCCGTCGAACCAGATGCCCTGGCCCAACGCCACCTCGAGCTGGTTGATGGGGATGGTGATCCCCTTGACGATACCGACAATGTCGGTGAACTGCAGGTGGATGAACTCGACCTGGCGGTCGTGCGCTTCGCGCAGCACGTCCTGAGCGGTCATGCCTGTCTGAGCCACGGGTCAGACCTCCTCAATATGGACAACAAAAAGCCCCCGGCCGGCAATCCGCTGCCCCGGGGGCTACCTTACCCCAATCGTAAGCGGATTATACAACACCTGGGCGAGGCCGTCCACAAGCCCTCGGCGGGTGAGCATATCCCAGAATCGCCGGCAAGTAGGGATACCCTTCGGGACCACCCTCACGCGGGCGGGTCCTCGCTCTCCGGCCCGGGCGACAGGCCGGCGCTGATGGCCTTGGCCGCTGCGGCGGCGCGGGTGTGCACGGCCAGCTTTTCGAAAACGGCCTTCAGGTGCCGCTTGACCGTGTTGCCGGATATCACCAGGGTCTGAGCGATCTCTTTGTTCGTTTTGCCCTGCCCCACAAGCTGCAGAACCTCGCGCTCGCGCTCGGTGAGGCGTTCGACTTGAACGGGGCCGCGCCGGGCGGCGCGCGCCTCGGCGACGGTGCGCAGGAAGGCGCGCCGGTCAAAGCTTTGCTTCTCCAGCCCGGCAAAGATGCCTTCCTTCTCGTAGGCCTGCTCCAAGTGCTCGGGCTCGGCCACGCCACTGACGACGATGGTCGGGATGCCCGCACCGCGCGTGCAGGCCAGCAGCCGGAAGCCGTCCAGGTTCTCACCCCGGGTTGGCGTGGGAGCCAGCGAGAGGTCGATCACGGCCAGGCTGTAGCGCTCGCGGCGCAGGCAGCCCCGCGCCTCACCATAGCCCGTGCAGGCCCGTACGCGGTAGCCGGCCTCGCTCAAGAGTTCGCCGAGGATGCCCCGCCACCCCGCATCGTCGTCCACCAGAAGGGCCTGCTCCGCCCCGGCCGGCGCGGCCAAATCGCTCACGGGCCCGGCCGCTGCCTCCGCGCCTGTGGGCTCCGGCGGCGGGGCGATAGCCAGAGCGCGGCGGAGAGCATCCTGTAACCCTGCGCGGCTAAAGGACTCCTTGCGCAGGCAGGTAAAGGCGCCGTGCTCGGTGAGGGCACTGACTGCGATCTCGACGGTAGCAAACCCGGTGAGCAGGAGCGCAACGCAGCCGGGGTCGTGGCGGCGCAGGGCGTCGAGGACGCGCAGCCCATCGCGGTTCTGATAGTCGCTGCCGGCCAGCGAGAGGTCCACCACGGCCAGGCGATGGCGCGCTGCGCGCAGGCAAGCGACGGCTTGGTCATAGCCGGCGGCCACATCGACGGCCAGGCCCGCGTCGGCCAGAATCTCGCCCAGAATCCCCTGCCAGGAGGGGTCGTCGTCCACCACCAGGGCACGCTGCAGTTCGCTCACGCACTCCCCCCTACTCGCGGCAGGTCCAGCCGGAAGACCGTGCCATGCTGCCCATCGCTCTCCACGCTCACCGAGCCGCCCAGCCGGGCCATGAGGGTTTTGACCCACCAGAGGCCAAAGCCCAGCTTGCCCGGCCGTGCCTGGTGCCCGGAGTAATCGAGCTCAAAGATGCGCTCGTGCAGCTCTGCTGGGATGCCCGGGCCGGAATCCGCCACGCTGAGCACAACCCGCTCATCCAAGAGCCTGCCGGTGATCGTAGCCTCGCCCTCGCCGCCCATGGCGTCGGCCGCATTCTCTAGCAGGTTGCTGAAGACAAAGGCCAGGCTACGCTCAGCGGCCAGCACCGGCGGCAGCCGCTCCAGCCCCTCTGCCCGCACGTTCACCCCCTCGGGCAGGTCCGCGGCGGCGAGAGCGACGGCCACACACTGAGCCACGCTGACCGGCACCGGCTCGATGGGCCGCAGGTGGAAGAGGTTGTCGCGCACCGAGCGCATGGCCTCGCCCGCGCTACGCTCGATGGCCGCCAGGTTAGCCGCCAGGTAGGGGTCGGCGGCCAATGTGGGGGCGCACTTGTCCTGAATCCCCTGCACGCGCACCGGGATGGTCCCCACGCGATTGTTGAGTTGGTGCAGCAGGTTGGCAGCCATGTCGCCAATGGCGGCAAAGGTCTCCGCCACGGCGCGCTGCTCCTGCGCGGCCTTGAGCACGCGCTGCCGAGCTTCGTTGTGCACCACCAGTGCCGCATAGTGCGCGAGGCAGGTGAGCACCTTCTGGTCCCATTCGGATTCGGGCGGACGCGGCGAATCCGTCGCCGCGCTGTAGACTCCGAACGCCCCCACCGGCTCGCGCTCGCCGCTGGCCAGGACGGGCACGATCAACGCGCGACCCCAGCCCAGCTCGCGCGCCACGTCCTGCCGGTGGAAGCGGGGATCGGTGCGCACGTCCTCGGCGGTTACCGGCGCTCGGTGAGTGATGGCCAGGCCGGTGAGGCTGCCGCGCAGCGGGATGCGTTCGTCGGGGGGATGCCCGGCCGATGCGGTGCGCAAAGACAGATCGTCGCCCTCCAGAACCCAGACGGCGGCGGCCACCCCGTCGAGCAGGTCGCAGGCCAGCTCGGCCAGGCGCGCCATCACGTGGTCGCCGCTCTCGGCCAGGAGCCGGCCGGCGACCTCCTGCAGGGCGTCGAGCAGGCGCGCCTCTTGGATGGCGATGACCGCCTGCGTGGCCAGGGCCTGCAGGAGGTGGCTATCCTGCTCGCCAAAGCCGCCCACCCGCGGGCTCTCCAGGTTGAGCACCCCCTCCAGACGGCCGCCGGCACCGATGAGCGGCACGGCCAGCTCGGAGCGCATCTCCAGGTCATAGTCGAGGGGATAGTAGACGCGGCACCAGGGCGGCTCTCGCAGGTCAGCGATGCACAGGGGCTGGCGAGTCTGGGCCACCCAGCCGGTAACGGAGGTCGCATTGATGGGCAGCGCCTCTACCAGGGGCCGGCTGAGCCCCTCGCCGCTTACCGCGCGCGTCACCAGGGTCCGGCTGGCCTTGTCGACCAGGCGAAAGATGCCATAGTGGGCGCCGGTGACCTCCAGGGCCATCTGCAGGATGGCCTGCAGCATCTCTTCCAGGCGCAGATGCGAGGAGATGAGCAGGCCGGCACGGCGCAGACGCGCCAGCTCGTCCTCGCGGCGCGCCAGGTCCTGCTCGACCGTCTCCAACCGGCGCACATGGTACATGGCCATCGCCGCCTGGTTGGTCAGGTTATCCAGCATGGCCAGTTCGAGGTCGGAAAAGCACGGCCCGTCGTGCCGGTAGACGTAGAGGATGCCCATGACCCGCTCGGCCACCAACAGGGGGAAGCAGGCCACCAGGCACGCCACGCCCTGCACCTGCGGATGCAGCGGCACCTCAGGCTCCTCAGGGGAGAGCACTCGCCGGCGCCGGAGAATCGCCCGCGCCCCCAGGCCATCCGGTCGGGGCTCGGCCAGTCTCAGTTCATCTGCCCGCGCCCCCGCCGACACGCGCGACCCATGCTCGACCTCCTGCCGTTCGGGATCATAGGCATAGAGCACGGCCGAGGTGCCGGGCACGACCTGCACCACGTTTTCCACCACCAGGCGCAGCATCGCCTCCATGCCGGCGCGGTCCGCCGGCCCGATGCGGTTGATGCCGGCGCCGAGCCGGTTCAGGCCGGCCAGCGCCTCAAGCAGGCGCGCGTGGGTCTCTTCAGACATAGCCTCTCGCACATAGGTCTCCGTTAGGACAATTACTGTCTAGCTGATTATAGTGCAGGCAGATGGGCCAAGCAACTCCTCAGCCCGCGGGCACCCCGCGACCCCACGTGCGGCCTCAGGCGTCATAGTACAGGAAGAACTCGAACGGGTGCGGGCGCAGGCGGATGGGATCGACCTCGGTGCACCGCTTGAGGGCAATCCAGGTCTCGATGACGTCCGGGGTAAAGACATCGCCCGGCAGCAGAAAGCCATGGTCGGCCTCGAGGGCGTCCAGCACTTCGCCCAGCGAGCCGGGCACCTGCTTGATGGCCTTGGCCTCCTCTGCCGGCAGCCCGTAGAGGTCCTTCTCGGCCGGGTCACCCGGGTCGATCCGGTTGCGTATCCCATCGAGCCCGGCCATGAGCATAGCTGCAAAGGCCAGGTAGGGGTTGCAGCTCGGGTCCGGCGGGCGGAACTCGATACGCTTGGCCTGGGGCCGCTTGGAGTAGACGGGAATGCGGCAGCAGGCGGAGCGGTTCCGCTGCGAGTAGGCCAGGTTCACCGGTGCCTCGAACCCCGGCACCAGCCGCCGGTAAGAGTTGGTCGTCGGCGCGGCAAAGGCCAGGATGGCCGGGGCGTGCTTGAGCAGGCCGCCGATATAGTAACGAGCGGCATCCGAGAGTTGGGCGTAGCCGGCCTCATCATAGAAGACGTTCGCCCCGTCCTTCCACAGGCTCTGGTGGGTGTGCATGCCGGAGCCATTGTCCTCAAAGAGGGGCTTGGGCATAAAGGTGGCCGTGAGCCCGTGCTTGCGCGCCACGTTCTTGACCATGTATTTGTAGATCATGACGCTATCGGCCATGCGCAACAGCGTGTCGTAGCGCAGGTCGATCTCGCACTGCCCGGCCGTGGCCACCTCATGGTGGTGGACCTCCACCGCCACACCGGCCGCCTCCAGCGCCAGGACGATCTTGCTGCGCACATCCTGGAGCGAGTCCGCCGGGGGGCAGGGGAAGTAGCCGCGCTTGGGGCCAATCTGCCCGCCATGGTTGGGGCCGAGCTCCTTGCCCGAGTTCCACCAGCCCTCGGCACTGTCGATAAAGTAAAAGCCGGCGTTGGTGCTGGAGCCGTAACGCACATCGCTGAACAGAAAGAACTCGGCCTCCGGCCCCCAATAGCTCACGTCGGCCACGCCGGTCTTTTTCAGGTAGGCCTCGGCCTTTCTGGCCACGTGGCGCGGGTCCCGCGTGTAAGGCAGCCGGGTGACCGGGTCGTAGACGTCGCAGGTAATCACCAGCGCCGGCACCTCGTAGAACGAATCCACAAAGGCGGTGTTCGGGTCCGGCATGAGGATCATATCGGACTCGTGGATTTCCTTGAAACCGCGGATCGACGACCCGTCAAAGCCGATTCCTTCCTCGAACAGCTCGTCGGAGAGTTCGCGCGCGGGGATGCTGAAATGCTGCCAGGTGCCGAGCAGATCGGTGAAGCGCAGGTCCACCATCGACACGCCCTGGCCCGCCTTGATAACGTCTGCTGCTATCTTGCTCATGCCAACTCTTCTCCTGACGATAAGCGGTCACTATGCACCCATTATAGGGGGAGTGCTGGCCCGGAATCTAGTACCCATATGGGCCATCTTTGGGGTGAGGAGTCTTGGGCTGGCCGGACTGCGACGCAGCGACCAGCCCCTGCGAAGGCAGAACCGCCAAGATGAACGCCCCTGCCAAGCAACCGGCTGCCGGTGCAACCCTGCAGCGCGGGCCGCGTATAGAGGGTAGAATGCTACAGCAACGGCGCCGCGGGCCGAGAAGGGTAACGGTCAACCCCGGGGTCCTGCTGCAAGAGTAAGAAGGGGGATAGTCATGAAGAGGTTTTTGCGCTGGCAGGTGTTCGCGCTTGCTCTGATCCTGCTCGTCGCTTTGGTGCAGCCCGTCCTGGCCCAGGGGGGCGACGGCGGCCAGGTCGTGTTCGGCAGCGACTTTACGCTGCGGCGCGGGGAGCGCCTCGAGGGTGACCTCGTCGTCTTTGGCGGCAATGTGACCCTCGAGCCGGAAAGCAGAGTCCGCGGCGACGTAGCAGCCTTTGGCGGCACGGTGCGCGTCGACGGGCGAGTTGATGGCGACATCGTTGCCCTGGGCGGCGACGTCCACCTGGGCGAGAGCGCCATCGTCTCGGGCAATGTGACCACCTCAGGCAATGTCGAGACGGCCCTCGGCGCCATCGTTCGCGGCAAGACCATGACCGGCGTCAGCCGCCGGTTCAGCCTGCCCATCTTCCGGCCTTGGGAGAGACACAGCTTGTTGAGGAACTACTGGTCCTGGAACAGTGGTCTGGGTTCCTGGTACAGATCCGCCCTGCAGACATTCTTTGATATCGTTGTGGCCGTGGCTCTGGGCCTGCTGGTCGTACTCCTCATCCCGGGGCCTTCGCGCCGGGTCGGCGACGCGATCGAAGGCTATCCTCTGCAGAGCATCGGCTATGGGCTGCTGACCGGCCTGGCGGCGGTACTGGTTCTGCCCATCCTGGTCATCACCTGCATCGGCATACCGGTGGCCCTGCTGGTGGGCCTGGCCCTGGCGATTGCCGGCTTCTTTGGCTGGGTGGCAGCGGGGTTGATCCTCGGCGAGCGGCTGCTGGCCGCCTTCCACCGCACAGAGCGCCAGCCGGCCCTGGCGGTTATCGTCGGCCTCGTCATCCTGGGCCTGCTGGCGGAGGTGCCCTGCCTTGGTTCCCTCGTCTCGCTTCTGGCGGCCGCCTGGGGGCTGGGCGCGGTGGTGCTGACGGCCTTTGGCAGCAGGCCCTACACGAACAGTGCGCCGGCGGTCGCGCCGGTGGCCGGCCCGCAGCCGAGTGTAGAGCCGGAGGACACCATCGAGCCGGAACCGGAGGATCCCTTCGAGGCGCTGCCGCCGCTGCCCAAACCGGGTGAGTCGGGCGAAGGGCAGGCCGAGTAGGAATGGCTTACGTCTAGACCCGACGGGTTTCAGAAACCCGTCGGGTCTGAGCGTCCCGCGCCCGGCCACAAGGTCTCAGCGACAGCAACAAACTGCAGCTCCGCCGAGGGCGTCACCTACAGGCTGCCCGAGAAGCCGGTCCCCAACAAGTGCCTATCCGAAAAGCCAGCGGGCCGGGCTCCCACGCCCGGGAGCAGCCTGAGGGTGGCACTTCTTGGGCCAAAACCGGCGGGCCCCTCCGCTACGCTCCGGGCAAGGGTGGGAGCCACCTCGGCTACTTTCCGGATAGGCTCTAAAGCGGCTCGTTGCGGCGCCGCGGTACAGAGATTGCTAGCCCCCGCTCAGGGGGTCTACACGTTCCGGCCGGCCAGTCCCAACCCCCGTTTACCCGGCGGCATTCATATGCGGGGGTGAGAGATGGGGCGCTGGCGCGTGATACTGGTGCTGTTGGTGCTGATTCTGGTGATCGGGCAGCCGGCCCTGACCCCAGGTGGGCGCAAGGACCAGGTCTACGTCGGCCAGGATCGCACGCTGGGTGCCGGGCAGGAGCTGGAGGGCGACCTGGTCGTCTTTGGCGGCGACGTCGAGCTGGAGCCGGGCTCGCGGGTGCGCGGCAACGTATTGGCGCTGGGCGGTTCGGTCACCGTCGCCGGCCAGGTCGACGGACGGGCCATGGCGCCCAGCGGCCGGGTGGAACTGGAGCGCACGGCGATCGTGAACGGGGGCATCCTCGCCGCGAGCGCCGTCACACGCCCGGCGGGGGCCGTGGTGCGCGGCCTAGTCACCGACAACCTGAACAGCGGCTTTTCCGCCACCCTGTTCTACAGCCACCCCGGGCGCTGCCCGCTGGGGTTCCCCGGCTTCTGGTTCGGCTGGCCCTGGGGGGTCGGGCTGGCCGGGGACCTCACTGTCTCCCTCATTCAGGTGTTGCTGGGCGGCATTGTCGCTGTCGGCGTGGGCTTGCTGGTCGCCCTGCTGGCGCCCCGGTCCACGCGCACGGCGGGTGAAACGCTCGCACAACACCCCTGGCGCAGCGTGTGGACGGGAGTCGGCGCCTGGGTGCTGGCTGTGTTGGTCCTCATCCCCTTGCTCGTGGGCACCTGCGTCGGCATACCCGTCGCCGTGGCCGCCCTCGTCGGCCTGACGGTGGCGACGCTCTTTGGCTTTGTCATCACCGGCTACGTTATCGGTGAGCGGGCGCTCCTTGCCCTCGGCCTGGCCTCTCACCGGCCCGTGCCCGCCGTGGTCGTGGGCCTAACCATCCTCGCCATCCTGGTGAGCGTGCCCTACCTGGGCATGCTCATCGCCGCCCTGATCGGCATCTGGGGGCTGGGCGCCGCCGTGATGACCCGCTTCGGCACCCGGCCCTTCCACACCCACCCGCCGCGTGTCACCCCGCGCCGGCGCTAGCCCGCAACGATTGAGGGGACGTTCAGACCCGACAGGATTTGGCAACCCGTCAGGACCAAGGTTATAACTGGCGCCGCTGCTCCATACCTGCTATAATGGGATTGCACAAGAGGAGCAGAGTATGGAACACCGTCGCCGGATCACCCCGCACATCGGCTTGCCCATGTTGATCGTCGCCGTGCTCGTGACCCTGCAGATTGTCGCCCCGGCGCCGGCGCTGAACTATGTGCTGGCGGTACTGATCGGTGCGCTGGGCATCGGCTACTATTGGGCGCGCCAGATGGCCGAGCATATCTACCTGGAGAGGGACCGCCGCTACGGCTGGGCGCAGGTGGGCGACGTCCTCGAGGAGCGGTTTGCGCTGCAGAACGGCTCGTTCTTGCCGGTGATGTGGGCCGAGGTGCGCGACCATTCGACCCTCCCGGGCTACACCACCTCGCGCGTGACCGGCGTCGACGGCCGCAGCACGACCCACTGGATCGCCGAGGGCGAGTGCCGGCGGCGCGGCGTCTTTGCGCTGGGCCCCATCCAGGTGCGCACCGGCGACCCCTTTGGCTTCTTCTCCGTCGAACTCGAGATCGGCGAGGAGACGACCTTTGTCGTCTACCCCGTCATCGCCGCCCTGCCGCCGCTCGAGCCGCCGCGCGGCGAGGCCCCCGGCCGGGTGCGCGCCGCCATGCGCTCGCAAGAGGCTACGCCCAATGTGGCCTCGGTGCGCCCCTATGTGCCTGGGGATACACTGCGCCGCATCCATTGGCGCACGACGGCACGGCGCGAGAGCCTCTACGTCAAGGACTATGACCGCGAGCCGGCCGGCGATATCTGGATCATCCTCGACCTGCAAAAGGCCGCCCAGGCCGGCCGAGGCGAGCACTCGACCGAGGAATACGCCGTGACCCTGGCTGCGTCGCTGGCCGACGCCATGCTGCGCCAGAACCGGGCCGTGGGCCTCCTGGCTGATGGTGGCGAGTATACCATGCTGCGCCCGGAGAGCGGCGAAACCCAGCTCTACCGCATCCTGCAGACCCTGGCCAGCGCCCAGGCCGCCGGGGACCGGCCCCTGGGCCGGCTGATGGGCGAGGCCGCCTCGATCCTCGGGCGGGGGATCACGGCCACGCTGATCACCCCCTCCACCGACCCGGAGTGGCTGCCGGCCCTCATCGACCTGCAGCAGCGTGCCATCCCGGTGAGCGTCCTGCTCCTCGACCGGCCTTCCTTCGGCGGCGCGGGGAATGTAGAGGGCATGGTCGGCCTCCTCTCGGACCGCGGCGTGCCCACACGCGTGATCGGCCAGAGCTTTCGCTTCCGCCCGATTGTCGAACGCCGCCGGCAGCGCCCCACCTACAAAGTGCTGGGCACCGGCCGCGTGATTGCCGTCCCGCCGAACTGACGAGGGTACACACCCATGTTGCCCTGGCTGTACAAGACGTTGCGACCTCGCCTGGGCTGGCTGACGCTGGTGCTCCTCCTGGCTGCGGTGGCCTGCCTGCCCATGTCGCTCGTGGAGTCGCGCTGGCTCATCGGCGCCTCATCGCTGCTCGGCGTCGCCCTTCTGGCCGCTTGGCTGGGGTTCGCCGCCGGGCAGACGCCCCTCCCGTCGTGGCTTGTGGGGCTCTTTGGCCTCCTGACCGGCATCGAATGGAACGTTCTCTTCGCCGGGCGCCTGTTGCCCAGCGGGCAGGCCCTCTGGCACGAGTTGGTCAAGGCCGTTCACTGGCTGCAACAGGGCCTCTACGGCCGCTGGACGGCGGATCTGCCCTTCGTTTCGCTGGCGGGGGACGTCTGGCTGCGGCTGCTGGCCCTGTGGGAGCGGCTTGCAGCCTGGTCGCAGGCCGGCCTGCAGGGGACGGTCAGCCGCGACAGCCTGGTGCTCCTCCTCTTTGCGGCCATCATCACTTGGTGGCTGGCCTATTACGCCGGCTGGCAGCTCGGCCGCGGCCGCAGCGCCCTGGTCGCCTTTGCGCCGCTGGGCACGGCCATCCTGGCCAACGTCGCCCTGACTCACGGCCGGGGCATCAACTACCTGCGCGGCTTTATGGGCAGTGCGGTGCTGCTCCTGGTCGTCCACCGCTTCGAATGGCGGCAGCAGAGCTGGGAGAAGGAAGGGATCGATTACTCGGCCGATCTCAGAAGCAGCGTGCGCCTCACGGGCGCCGGCCTGACGGCGCTGCTCTTGCTGGCCGCCCTGGTGGTGCCCTACATCACCTGGCAGCAGACGGTGGACGCCTTTTGGCGCTTTGCCTACGAGCCATGGACCCAGGTGAGCCGGCGCCTGGACCGACTCTTTGCCGCCCGCAACCCCGTGCCGCCGGCGCAGTCTGCGGGCCGGGGGCGGGAGAGCAGTGAGGGGCACACCCTGGGCGCAGCGCCGCGCCTGAACGACGACTTGGTCTTTTACATCAAGACCAGTGACCCGCCCCCGCCGAGGGAGGACCCGTACATGATGCCCTACGATTATGCGTACGAGCCCCCCAAGCGCTACTGGCGCACGGTGACCTATGATTCCTACACCGGCCAGGGGTGGGAGAACGGCGAACTGGAGCAGGCGAGGCGCCCGGCCGGCGAGCCCCTGAGTGTGCCCACCTACCCCCATACCGTGTTGACGCAGATCGTCACCCTGCGCGTTGCCGGGAACAACCTGGCACCGGCCGCCAACGAGCCGGTGCGGATCGACCTGGCCTCGGCCCTGGTGCGCCGTGCCGAGGGGGATAACGTCGGCTTTATCGTCGGCGAGCAGACCTACACGGCCATATCCCACATCCCCGCGCCCACCATCACCCAGCTCCGCGAGGCGCCGGCCGACTATCCGCCCGAAATCGCCGCACGCTACCTGGCCCTGCCGGAGGTGCCCCGGCGCGTGCTGGACCTGGCCCAGGAGTTGGCCGCCCAGGCACCGACGCCCTACGACAAGGCGCTGGCCATCGAGGAGCACCTGCGCACCTACGACTATGATCTGGAGATCCCGGACCCGCCCCCGGACCTGGACGTGGCCGACTATTTGCTCTTCCACACCCGTCGCGGGTACTGCGACTATTACGCCACCGCCATGGTCGTGATGCTGCGGGCGGTGGGAGTCCCCTCGCGCTACGCCGGCGGCTATGCCCTCGGCATCTATGACCATAACCGCGCGGCCTACCGGGTGAGCCAACGCGATGCGCACGCCTGGGTCGAGGTCTACTTCCCGGGCTATGGGTGGGTCGAGTTCGAGCCCACGCCCTACCGCACGACCTTTAGGCGGCCCCTGGGCGGCGAGACCCCCACGCCACCGGCGTTGCCCCTCGAGCCGTACGAGGCCACAGGCAGCGCCGAGCCCTACAACCTGCTGCTGGTGCTGGCTGTCGCCGTCGTGGGGCTGGGCGCCGTCATCTGGACGGCCTGGTCGCTGCTGCGCGCCGGCAAGAGCTTTTCCAGCCGCAAGGTAGCCGTACAAGCCTATGGCGGCATGGTCCGCTGGGCCGAGCGGGTGCGACTGGGCCCGGCCCGCGGCGATACCCCCATCGAGTTCGCCGCTCGGCTGGGGCAGGCGGTGGAGGCGCGAGGGGAGTGGGCCAAGGGCGCCGCCGAGGAGGCCGAGTTGATCGGCCGCACCTATGTCGAAGCGCGCTACGCCGCCCAACCCCTCTCCGCCCGCGACGCCGGCCAGGCGCTCACCGCCTGGGAAAAGCTGCGCAGCAAGCTGCGCTGGATGTTCATCTGGCGCCGCTGATCGGGGGTATTTGAAGAGGGGGGAATGGCGGGCGCCATCCCCCCCTTTTCTTTAGGGATCGCAGACGAGCAGGCGCTGCCCCACAAAGATCCTGTTCGGGTCACAGAGGTTGTTGAGGCACTGCAGCGCCTCGACCGTCGTGCCAAAGCGCCGGGCGATGCGGAACAGGGTATCCCCCTTGCGCACGACGTATACGCAGCACGCCGCACACGGCTGGCAGGCGGGCTGACACACCGGCTGGCAGGCGGGCTGACACACCGGCTGGCAGGCGGGCTGGCACACCGGCTGGCAGGCGGGCTGACACACCGGCTGACAGACAGGCTGGCACACCGGCTGACAGACAGGCTGGCACACCGGCTGGCAGACGGTAGCGCAGGGGATCACCAAGCACTGCCCCACACAGATCAGGTTCGGATTGCAGATGCAGTTAGCCTGGGCGATGGCCGTCGGCGAGGTACAAAAGCGCCGGGCGATGCCGGCCAAGGTATCGCCGAACCGGACGCAGTAAAGGAAGGAGGAGCCACCACTGGCGCTCGCCACCGGTGCGAGGAGCATCTGTGCCACGAGGACAAAGGCCAGGATTACCAGCGCACGCTGCCAGGTGGCCAGGCGAGAGCTAGCCATCTTGCACTCCTTTCGCTGTATTGCCGGGGCTGGAGTAGGCGGCACCGGGGTTTCCTACCTGCATTCTAACTACTACCTCCACGGGCTGCAATCCCAAAACAATCCAGCGCAACGAAATACCCCCAGGTCGCGAGGCGGGGATCGCCTTGCTGCGCTCGCAATGACGGTTGTTGACTCACCCTCTCTCGGCACAGATTATGCTATCCGCGAGCGAAGCGCCCGGTGCCGCGCTCGTGGCTGCCGGTGCGCTCTTCGGCAGGTGCGATCCTGCGCAGCATCTGGGTCGCCCCTGCCGTTTGATAGGAGGGGGTTATCGATGCCTGGTATCGCACCTGTCCTCGGTACCCTGGGTTGCTCGGCACTGCGCGCCCTCTCGCGCCGCCGCGCAGCGGCATACCGCTCGGGTGTGCTTCGCCTGCCCGGCCTCTCGGCGCCGGTGGAGGTATTGCGCGACCGCTGGGGCGTGCCCCATATCTATGCCCGCACCACCACCGACCTGACCTTTGCTCAGGGTTTTGTCCACGCCCAAGAGCGCCTTTGGCAAATGGACTTTCAGCGGCGCCTGGTCAGCGGCCGGCTGGCCGAGGTTCTCGGCGAGGCGGCGCTCCCCGCGGACCGCTGGATGCGCATCCTGGGCATGCGCCGCGCGGCCGAGGCCGAGGCTGCTGTGCTCGCCGGCGAGATTGGTGCCTACTTTCAATCCTACGCCGACGGCGTCAACGCCTTCATCGCCCGTGGCCCCCTGCCCATCGAGTTCACCCTGCTGCGCTACCGGCCCGAGCCGTGGACGCCAACCGACAGCTTGACCTGGACCAAGATGCTGGCCTGGAGCCTGTCGGTGAACTGGGAGAGCGAGCTATTGCGCGCGCACCTCATCAGCCGGCTGGGGCCCGAGCGCGCCCTCGAACTCGAGCCGGACTCGAGTGCCATGGGTCCGTGCATCGTGCCGCCGGGGGTCGACTATGCGGACATCGGCGCCCAGGCGCAGGAGTGGCTCGCCGCCGCGCGGCCACTCGCCGGCCCGCCAGCTCAGGACGGCTTGGGGTCTAACGCCTGGGTGGTCGCCGGATCGCGCACGGCCTCGGGCGCCCCGATTCTGGCCAACGACCTGCACCAGATGATGGGGGCACCGGCCATCTGGTACGAAAACCACCTCGACGGCGGCGACCTGCACGCCACGGGCTGCAGCTTTCCTGGGGTCCCCGGGATCATTGCCGGGCAGAACGAGCATGTGGCCTGGGGCATCAGCGGCGGCTTTGCCGACGTGCAAGACCTCTACGTGGAGCACTTGCGCCTCTCCCCCGACGGACGCATTCAGTACGAGTATCAGGAGCAATGGTACGACGCGCGCGTCATCCGCGAGACCATCCGCGTGCGCGGCAGGCCGGCCGAGATCCAGGACGTCATCATCACCTGCCACGGCCCGATCATCAACGCCCTCGCCCCGGACCTCTCCGGCGAGCAACCGCTGGCGCTGCGCTGGTCCTCCTACGAGCCGGAGACGCTGGCCGTCGCCTTCCACCACATGAACCGCGCGCGGAACTGCCGCGAGTTTCGGGAGGCGCTGCGCCACTTTGGCGCGCCCTGCCAGAACCTGGTCTACGCCGACACCGCCGGCAACATCGGCTACACCTATGCCGGCCGGTTGCCCATCCGCGCCAGAGGCGACGGCCGCGTGCCCGTGCCGGGCTGGACGGGCGAGTATGAATGGGTGGGTTACGTCCCCTTTGACGAACTGCCCCACCTCCACAACCCGGACAAGGGCTATATCGTCACCGCCAACAATCGCGTCGTCGACGGCGACTATCCCTACCACGTGAGCTGCGACTTTTGCTCCGGCGACCGGGCGGCGCGCATCTGCCAGATGATCGAAGCCCGCGAGCGGATCGATCACGCCTACACCCGTCGCATGCAGTCGGACCAGGTCTCTCTCGGCGGGCGCGTGCTGGCCCAGCACCTCGGGCGCCTGCCCGTCGACGAGCCCGACCTGGCCGAGGTCGTCGCATTGCTCCGGGGCTGGGACGGTGAAGTGAGCGCGGACAGCGCCGCCGCCGCTGTGATCGAACTCTATGGGCCGAACCTGCTGCGCCTGATCCTCGCCCCGCGCATCGGCGAGCTGGCCGAACGTTACCTGGGGCGGGGCGCCAACCCCATCCTGGCCGATGGGAGCCTGCTCGGATTCCGTGCCTGGGAGTGGCTGCAACACTTGCTCAGCGAGCCCGACTCGCACTGGTTCGACCTAGGGCAGGGCGAAACCCGCGAAGAGATCATGCGCCGTGCCCTGCGCCAGACGGCAGACCAACTGGCCGCCGCCCTGGGTCCCGAGCCGAGCGGTTGGGCCTGGGGCAAGCTGCATACCCTCCACTTTTGCCACACCCTCAGCCAGGTCCAGCCGCTGGACCGCCTCTACAACCGCGGCCCCTACCCCGTCGGCGGCGACTATACGACCATCTGCGCCACCGGCAACACCCAGCACAACGAGCAGCACCAGGGGGCCATCATCGGCGCCAACTTTTTGTTCGTCGCCGACCTCGGCGACCGGCGCCGCTGCACCTCGCTGCTCGTGCCGGGCCAATCCGCCCACCCGGGCAGCCCGCACTATGACGATCAGGTGCCGCACTGGTTCGAGGGCAACGCCCACCCCACCCTCCTAGCTCGGGCCGACGTCGAGCGCGAGGCCCAGGCGGCCCTCTACCTGGTTCCGGGCTGACCTCGCTCACTTGCATCTTTGGCAAACGGTAGTATTATTATGTAGTAACCGTAGCAGTGTATCGAGCAGCATTGTGACCCCTTTGTACAGAAATACACCATGACCATACCGGCGGCCGAGCCGCCCATCGATCGCCGCCTGCTCATCGCCACCAGCATCCTGTTGGCCGCGATCGAGCGCCGCCAGGATAGCTAGCTGTACTAGAGAGGACAACGTGCATGAGCCTGCCCGAGGAGCCCTCAGGCAGCCAGGCGGACGAAAGTACTCTGAGCCAACTGGGGGATGTGCTGAATGCCGGCGAATCCGACCGGGCCGGCGAGGTGCTGGAGCGCCTGGGCCTCGGCGAGCTAAAGAGGCTCCTGGTGCTGGTGAGCCGCGAATACGAGCCGCTCTTTGCCCGGCGCCAGGTCGTCTGTATCGTGGGGCCGGTGAACTCGGGCAAGTCCTCACTCTACAACGCCCTGATCACCCCGGCCGGCAGTCGGGCGCGGGTGAGTGCCGTGCCCGGCTCCACCCGTCGGAATCAACTCGGCGAGGCGGAGGCCTTTCAGGTCGTGGACACGCCGGGCGCCAACGAGATGGCCGTCGGCGGGGAGGGCCCGGAGGCGGGCGCAGCACGGCACGCCGAGGCCATGGGGGCGGCGGCAGCGGCCGATTTCCTGGTCATGGTTTTCGATGCCTCGCGCGGCATCGCGCAGGACGAGGTGCGCATCTACTCGCAACTGGCGCGCCTGGGCAAGCCCTTTGTCGTCGCCCTGAACAAGATGGACCTCATCGGCCGTGACCGGCATGCCGTCGTCGAGGCGGCTGCGCGCAACCTGCAACTGCCCGCGGAAGAGATCATCCCCATCTCGGCTCTGCGGCGCCGGAACCTGAACCGCCTGCTCCTGGCTATCGTCCGGACCGACCCCAAGCTCCTGACCACCCTGGCCGAGATGGCGCCCGCCTCGCGCTGGAGCCTGGCCCAGAACACGATCCTCAGCGCCTGCGCCGCCGCCGGCACAGCTAACCTGATGACCGCGCCGATCCAGATACCCTTCTCCTCCTTCGTGCCGATCAGCGCCATCCAGGTGGCCATGGTGCTGCGGCTGGCGCGCGTCTTTGGCTTCCAACTGGGGCCGGGCCGGGCGAAGGAGATCGTCCTGACCCTGGGCTCGGGCTTGCTGGGGCGCACCCTCTTCTACCAACTGGCGAATCTCGTGCCGGTGGCGGGCTACCTCCTGGGCACGGCCATCGCCGCCGGGACGACCATGGCCGTCGGCTTTTCCGTTGCCGCTTGGTTCGCCTATGGCGAGCGCCCGACGAGCCAGGCGGTTCGTGCCCTCAGCGAGCGCTTGACGCGCGCTCTCATTGAGAGCCTCAAGGGTTCCCGCGACCGGCGCTCGCTGCAGCAGAGCATCCGCGCTGCGGCCGCCGCCGTCCTCGGGCAGATCGCCGGAGATGCAGTGCCCAAAGACTCGAGCGGCACCGGAGGAGGCTGATCGCGATGGAGAGATTTGCCGTCATCTCTGATCTGCATGCCAACCGCTATGCACTGGATGCGTTCCTGCAGCATATCAAGGAGAACGAACCCGTATCCTGGGTCCTCAACCTGGGCGACTTTGTGCAGATCGGGCCGCACCCCGCCGAGGTCGCTGAGACCGTCCTTTCCGACCCGCGGTTTCTGAACATCGCGGGCAACAACGAACTCGCCCTGCTGGAGCGCCAACCCTCGCTCTTTGGCCGCGAGGAGGCGGCCCACCAGGACTGGACCATCGACCGCCTGGGGACCGACCTCCTCGGGCGCATCGGCGGCCTGCCCCGGAAGCGGACCCTGCGCCTGGCCGGGCGGCGGCTGCTCTTGCTGCACGCACCGCCCCAGGGGCTGACGCGTCAGCCCCTGCGCGCCTGGCCGGCCGGGCTCGCCACGGCCCAGCGCGGCCCTGCAGTCGATGGCCTCTTCTACGGCCACACCCACCGCCTGGCCTGCCTGCGTGCGGGCGGCCGGCTCATCCTCAACCCCGGCTCCCTCGGCTGCTCCCCCGACGGCCGGGGCACCTTCTGCCTCGTTGAGGTCAGCCAAGACCGGCTCGAAGTCGCCGTGCGCGAAGTCGCCTACGACCTCGCCAGCCTGCGCAGCGACTATCTGCAACTGGACGTCCCCGATCGCGAGGCGCTGCTGCGCCGCTTACACGGAATCAGCCTCTAACCCAGGCCTGTTCTTCGCACTTGCGAGGGACGGTAAATCCATCCCTTACTCTCTGCCGGTGCATAATCTGGGCATGGAGGTGAAACACCCGCGCCTGCTCTCCTGTCTAATCGGTACAACAGGCACATTTCGGCCTGGCACAGGACTTGCTCGCCCCCCCAGCAAGAGGAACCGATAGACGGAGGCTTTCCGCGATGGCCAAGGTCCCAAAAGGGCCACCCCACAAGGTGTTCGGCTACGTACTGCAGCCCACAGGCGACGGCATTGCAGGCGCCATCGTGCGCGTGTACCGGCAGGCCGGCGACCACTGGCAGCGGCTGGCAACGCTGGCCACCGATGCCCTTGGCTATTGGGAACTGGACGCCCCCGACGAGCCGGTAGAGGCTCTGCGCATCACCGAAGAGAACCCGCCCAACCACGGCGACGGCGGCTGGCCTTCCGTGCCCCTGGGCGCCCTCGTCCGCGGGCTGAACGCCGTACACTGGCCCCACCCCGATTTCTCCAGTTGTGGGCCGGTGATCTTTTACGACCTCTCCTTCAAGCTTATCGCCCGGCTCGCCTCCCGGCCCGGCATGCCGTAGCGCAGGCGAGTGCGTAGGCCCCGCCCCCTATCAGATCGGTCTGGCCATCAGCAGTTCATCATAGGAAATGCCGTCGCAGCGGATGACCTGCGGGTCCACGCCATAGACGGCAAAGCCGCAGCGGGCGTAGCAGCGGATCGCCGGCGCGTTGGTCGTGATCACGCCCAGCTTGACCACCTCTACCCCCTGCCCCCTGGCCCAGGTGATGCATCCCTGCAGCAGCGCCTCGGCCACGTGCAAGCCCCGCCACTCCTCCCGGACGTATACCCCCCAGAAGGTGGCGCCGTGCTGCGTCTTGGGCCAGTGCCCGCGGGCCAGGCCGGCCATCCCCACCAGCCCCCCTTCCGCCTCGGCGACATAGACAACGGCCGTGTTGCCCGAGGCGTAGGCGGCGATGCGCTCGGCCCAGAGCGATGCGGGCTCCGCCGCCGTTGTTGCGGAATCGGCGGCAAAGGCCTGCGGATGTTTGGCCAGCGCCTCCAGGCGCAGCTCGCGCAGCGCCGCCGCGTCGTCCACGGACGCCTGGCGGATGGTGATCGTTCCTCTGGGGGTCGCCAAGTTCTTCATCCGACACACTCGCAATCTGATCTGGGAATACCGCACCCATCGTCCCGTTGAGCGAGCTCGGGATCAAGCACGTCCGGATTGGCCGCTATAATGGCCTCCGCGACCCGCCACAGGCGGGGCAGGAACACCCGCACCTCTTCCCCACGCCGCTGCAGGCAAGAGGGCGAGGCAACGCCCAGGTCGGCGAGCAGCCTCCGGTAGCCGGGAGCAAAACGCTCCTGCACCTCCGGGGCCGCATCGTGATGGAGCACCTTCAGGCAGCGGGTGTAGGTGACGGCGATCCAGAAAAGCGCTTCGCGGTGGTCCCCGGCCTCGATCATCTCGCGGCTACCGTCGATGGGCACGGCACGGGCACTATCGCTGATATCGGCCGCGAAGGGGAACGGCGTCTTGATTGCGGCCGCCGCCGCATCGAACACGTCTGCCATAGCAGCCAGGTGCTCTTTTACCTGCGCCCGGCTCATCTCTACACAGCCCAACAGCTCCAGCAGGCGAGGGTAGAACCCGGCGTGGCCATACTCAGCCAGCAACTCTCGCGCCGCCACATAGCGCCGGCGCACGGTGGGGTTGCACAGACCGGCCACGAGCAGCACATGGGTCGTCACCCCCGCCGCAAAGAGCCAGGCCATCCCCCAGTCGTGCAGGGGCGCCGGCTTGTGCAAGGGTCCGAGGTGGCGCAGCACCTTTGCCTGGGCGTCTTGACAGCGGGCGTAAACCCAGGGGCGTTGGGCATAGCCCGTGGCCACCGCCGCCTGCAGTGCACCCAGCCGGCCAAAGGGGTCGGCCAGGATGGTGGCGCGGGAAAAGCTGCCGGCCAGAGAATAGTCGCCCAGGATGTACTTCGGAGTCTCCAGCCGCTCCTGCGGAAGATAAGAGACCTCGAGCAGCGCACCCCGGTAGGCAAGCTTGCCGGGCTTGACGGGCGGCTCGGGCCCGGCGACGACGAGCAGGACGTCTACGTCCGACGTGGGCGGCAGGACGGCGTCATCCGCAAGCCAGTTGATCGAACCGTGGGTAAAAGCGCCCTGAAAGCCGGGGATGGCCTCCACCTGCTCCCGCACCCACTCGCGCGCCGCCTCCTTCGCCTCTTGGATCCGCATGATCACCTCGCAATTCTGCTACAAGCCGCACATGTCCGATACGCGGACCAATCTACACCAACTGCGCCCAGTCCGCAATGCCTGTGGCCCCGCGGGTACATCCCAGAATCGTCAGTGGGCGAAGGGCGCGCAATGTGTCAGGTCCTTGGTCAGCCAGAGGATGAGGTCATGGTCCAGGGTCACCTGCTCGCCGCAGCGTAGCGGCTGCTGCCCCCGGCAGGCACCGCGCCCATCCGGGATGTACCCCCGCCTGGCATACAGCCGCTGCGCCGGGCCATAGGCGTCAAAGAGCCCTACAGTGATGCCCGCCGCCTTCGCCCGTGTCGCGATCAAGGCCTCCGCCTCGTCCATGAGCCTCCACGCAATCCCGCGCCGCTGAAAGGCAGGGAAGACCTCCAGATGCTGGATCAGCGGGATATTGTTCTCGCGGAACAGGGGATTGTGGGACACCCAGCGGATAGTCACATACCCGGCCAGTTCGTTGCCGGCGTAGGCCAGGAAGGTATCGCCGCCACCCGTCGCGTGGTCGGCCAGGTGCTCCTGTGCTTCACGCTCATCCCCGCCGTACACATCGCGCGCAAAGAGCCGCGCGACCTCCTCCACATCTTTGGGCTGTACGCGCACAATCCTGATATCAGCCATCATCGCCCCCATCCTCGTCTCCCCTCCGTGTCGTACTTGCCTTCTCTGCCCAATTGGCCATAATAAAGCCGTCCCGTGTCGATCCGTTTACCCATAGGAGCATATCGTGCCCGACTCCAGCCCCCTGCGCGCCTTCAACGTGCTGGCCAAGCCCTGCGGCCCCGTCTGCAACCTGGGCTGCGCCTACTGCTACTACCTGGCCAAAGAGCAATACTACCCCGCCTCGGGCTTTCGCATGTCTCCCGAGTTGCTGGAGGAGTACACCCGCCAGTACATCGCGGCCCAGCAGGTGCCTGAGGTCGTCTTTGGCTGGCAAGGCGGCGAGCCGACGCTAATGGGGCTGGACTTTTTCCGGCTGGCCGTCGAGCTGCAGGCCAAGTATCGCCGCCCGGGCATGCGCATCACCAACGCCCTGCAGACCAACGGCACAACACTGACGGACGAGTGGTGCCGCTTCTTTCGCGAGCACAACTTTTTGATCGGACTCAGCCTCGACGGCCCGGCCGAGGTCCACGACGCCTACCGGCGAGACAAGGCCGGCCGCCCCGTCTTTGCGCGGGTCATGGCCGGGCTGCTCCTCTTGCAGAAGCACAACGTAGAGTACAACATCCTGGCCACCGTCCATGCGGCCAACGCGCCCCACCCGCTGGAGGTCTACCGCTTCCTGCGCGACGAGGCCGGCGCCCAGTTCCTGCAGTTCATCCCCATCGTCGAACTGGACGAGGCCGGCCGGGTCACCGAGCGCTCGGTAGATGGCCCTCAGTACGGCCGCTTCCTCTCAGAAATGTTTGACGAATGGGTCCGCCGCGACGTGGGGCAGGTCTTTGTGCAGATCTTTGACGTGGCTCTGGCCGCCTGGTCGGGCCGGCGCCCGGGTCTGTGCCTCTTTGAGGAGACCTGCGGCTCCTCGGTGGTCATGGAGCACAACGGCGACGTCTATGCCTGCGACCATTTTGTCTTCCCCAGCCACCTCCTGGGGAACATGCTGGAGACGCCCCTCGTCGATCTGGTCGGCTCCGAACGCCAGCGCCGCTTCGGGCTGGACAAGCGCGACGCGCTGCCGCGCCGGTGCCGCGAGTGCCCGGTGCTCTTTGTCTGCCACGGCGGCTGCCCCAAGAACCGCCTGCTGCATACCCCGGAAGGCGAGCCCGGCCTGAACTATCTCTGCGAGGGCTACCGCGCCTTCTTTGGCCACATCGACGGTCCCATGCGCCGCATGGCCGCGCTCCTGCGCGCCGGCCGCCCCCCGGCAGACATCATGCTCCACCTGGCCCAGGAAGAGCGAGACCTCGAAGAGCGCTTCCGCCACGCCAAGCGCAACGACCCCTGCCCCTGCGGCAGCGGGCTCAAGTTCAAGCACTGCCACGGGCGGCAGAGCAGGAGCCAAGGAAGCAGGGAAACAAGGAACCAAGGGGAGTGAGAGAGCCCTGGTTCCCCGGTTCCTTGCTTCCTCACTTCTCCTTCATAAACTCGACAAACGCCTCCGTCGCCGGCGTCGCCTGCCGGTGACGGTGCAGCAGGCGGTAAAAGGGCCGGCGCAGGTCCAGCCCCTGCAGCGGCACGACCACCAACGTCCCCAGTTGCTCCTCCGCCTCGATAGCCAACCGCGAGATGAAGGAGAATCCCAGCCCCGCCGCCACGGCGTTCTTGATGGCCTCGATGGCCCCCAGCTCCAGGTGCGGCGTCAGCTCGACCCCCACCGCCCGCAGCCGCTGCTCCACCAATTGCCGCGTGCCCGAGGTCGGCTCGCGTGCCACGTGCGGCTCCCGCGCCAATTCGTCCAGGCACACCGCCGCTCGCCCCGCCCAGGAGTGCTCGGCAGGCACCACCAGCACCAGCTCATCGGTCAGGAACGGCTCGGCGGCCAGGTTCTCCGAATCCACCGGCGCCTCCACCAGGCCCACATTGAGAGCGTGGATCTCCAAGAGTTCGGCCACACGGGGCGTCGGTGCAATCTCGGCAATGACCCGCAGCCCCGGATAGCGCCGGCGGAACTCGCCCAGCATGCGCGGCAACAGGTAGGTGCCGATGGTCGGGCTGGCGCCCACCCGCAAGCAGCCGGCCTGCAGGCCCTTCAGCTCAGCCAAAGCGCGGCCGGCCTCTTCCTCCAGGTTGATCAGCGCCCGCGCATAGGGCAAGAGCGCCTCGCCCGCCGGCGTCAGCAACAGCTTGCGCGGCAGCCGCTCGATCAGCCTCAGCCCAAGCTCTGCCTCCAGGCTCTGCATCTGCGCTGTCACCGCCGGCTGCGTCAGATTCAGCGCCTCAGCCGCTCGACTGAACGAGCCGCAGCTCACCACCATCTCGAACGTCCGCAAATGGCGCAATTCCATCGACTGTCCCCACCACCTTCCCGGCTCCATACCCCTCGCGCTGGCTTCGATTATAACCTCCGCCTGCACCACAGGCAAAGAGCCCGCGGCCGGATAACCAAGCGCGCAGAGGACGCCACGTAGGGAGTCCTCCGCGAGCGGCTCAAGCCGCCAGCCCACACAAGCAGCCAAAACAGCGAGCTGAGGGCAGCACCGCGCCCATGCACACCCCCCGGACCCGGTGCCTCTTGAAACACGTCCCGAGCTCGCTCAACACACCCCCTATTGCGATCTGGCCGCCTTACGCTCGCACGGGACTCCCTCCCTCGTCACCACGAGGGAGTCCTCCGCGAGCGGCTCAAGCCGCCAACCCACACAAACAGCCAAAACAGCGAGCTGAGGACAGCACCGCGCCTGCGCACACGCCCCGGACCCGGCGCCTCTTGGAACACCTTCCGAGCTCGCTCAACACAGGGGTATATTCCAGAATCATCTGGGCAACCTGCAGAATTCGAGGCCAGAGTATATCGCTGTGCACGTCACTTATCAATAGCAGGCCGGGCTCCCACGCCCGGTAAAGGGCTTGCGATGACGAGCTGTTCGCCATAGCGAAGGGCAGCGCGGCGTGGGAGCCGCATCGGCTATTGACCTCTTGGAACACGTCCCGAGCTCGCTCAACACACCCCCTATTGCGATCTGGCCGCCTTACGCTCGCACGGGACTCCCTCCCTCACCTCCCCCTTCGTGCCTCCTTTGTGTTCTTTGCGGCCTTTGTGGTGAGCGTTCTCTTGACGCGTCAACGGATTCGCAGTACAATGCAGAACAAATGGTCTAGCGAGCGACCTGCAACGGAATGGCTTGCTCATCCGTAAAAAATACGAAACGAACCCATTTTCGCCCGCCGGCCCCCAGCGGGGCACGCATCACGCATCATTGCCGAGGTCACTATGAGCGCACTCGCGCACTTTACCGAGCCCGTACGCACCTGGTTCGAAGAGTCCTTCGGCGAGCCCACCGCCGCCCAGGAAAAGGGCTGGCCGCCGATCCAGGCCGGCGAGCACACGCTCATTCTCTCGCCCACCGGCTCGGGCAAGACGCTCGCGGCCTTTCTCTGGGGCATCGACCGGCTCTTTGCCGAACTCGAAGGGGGCAGGGCGCCGCAGGGTGTGCGCTTGCTCTACGTCTCGCCGCTCAAGGCGCTGAACAACGACATCGAACGCAACCTGCGCCGGCCGCTGGCGGGCGCGCGCGAGGCCGCCCACAGGCTCGGCCGCGCCTGGCCCGAGCCGCGCGTTGCCGTGCGCACCGGCGACACCCCCACGCGCCTGCGCCAGGCGATGACCAAAAAGCCGCCCCACATCCTGATCACCACCCCCGAGTCCCTCTATCTGATGCTCTCGGGCAGCCGCGCGCGCGAGATCTTTCGCACCGTGCGCACGGTGATCGTCGACGAAATCCACACCGTGGCCGGCAACAAGCGCGGCGTGCACCTGGCCCTCACCCTGGAGCGCTTGACCCGCCTGGTCGAGGGCCCCTTGCAGCGCATCGGCCTCTCCGCCACCCAGCGCCCTCTCGAGGAGGTCGCGCGCTTCCTGGGCGGGCAGGAGTGGCAGCCCTCCGCCGGCGGCGAGCGGCGCCTCGTGCCCCGCCCCGTGACCATCGTCGATGCCGGCACCCAAAAGGCGCTGGACCTGCAGGTGGTGACCGTCGTCGACGACTTTCGCGAACTCGGCGGCTCCATCTGGCCGGCCATCGTGCAGCAGACGGCGGACCTGATCAACAAGCACGATACGACCCTCGTCTTTACCAACGGCCGCCGCCTGGCCGAGCGCATCGCCGGCGACCTCAGCGAGCAGTTGGGCAAGGGCGCCATCCGCGCCCATCACGGCTCGATGGCCGCCGCCGCCCGCCTGGCGATGGAGGGCGACCTCAAGGCCGGCCGCCTACCCGCCCTGGTCGGCACGAGTTCACTGGAGCTGGGCATCGACATCGGCTCGGTGGACCTGGTCGTGCAGATCCAGTCGCCCAAGGGGGTCGCGCGCGGGCTGCAGCGGATCGGCCGCGCCGGCCACCTGGTGGGGCAGACCTCCGTCGGCCGCATCTTTAGCACCCATCGCGAGGACCTCATCGAGGCGGCCGCGGTCGCCGGCGGCATGCTCCGCGGCCAGGTCGAGCTAACGCAAATCCCTCAGAACTGCCTCGACGTGCTCGCCCAGCAGATTGTCGCCGCCGTGGGCGTGGAGAGCTGGGACGAGGGCGAGCTGTACGACCTGGTCCGCCAGAGCTACCCCTACCGCGACCTGCCCCTCAGCGCCTACCAGGAGGTGCTGGCCATGCTCGGCGGCAAGTACCCGCGCGAGGTCTTTCGCGAGCTGCGCCCCCGCCTGGATTGGGACCGCGC
>DAOUGZ010000274.1:0-47850 GCA_034428955.1 Anaerolineae bacterium
TGCTACTTCTAGGCATTACACACTTACTAGATGATAGCACGCCCCCTCTTTATTGTTAAATCACCCCCTACCAACACAAGATAGAACCGAACCAGTAATGGAGGGGCCAAAGGGTTGGATCATCCTGGCGAGAGTATGCGTCAATCTTGGCAGCACCTAGCGATCGTGTCATAGTAGCGAGTTCTAGTCACTCAGGCTGCAGTAAGCGGACAACTGTGCGCAGGCCAAGTGACTTTGGCCCAATGGGGCTAACTTTGTTGCCCAGAACCAGCACCAGTCCCCGAGGGGCTTCGTTTCCTTAGCCCTGTGGGGCCGCGGAGTATCTCACCATCTGCCATGCTACGCGGCCCCCTTGGAGTCCGGCCGTACGCGCGTTGGCGCTGAGGGTAAGATCCCTCTGGCTTCCCACGCACAGCCTCGGGTGGTCTCGCCCATACGCATGACTCACGCCTGGAATACACCGGCGATTCTGGGGTCTACCCCTCGCTGCTTGACCGCGCCCTCACCTTGTGGTATACCGACCCCCGTACATTACATCGAGGCAAGGAGCAGAGCATCATGGAGCGCATACTGAGCACCGAACTCGCCGCTCATGCCGGCGAACGGGTCGTCCTGCAAGGCTGGCTGCATCGCCTGCGGCGCATGGGCGGCATCAACTTTTTGGCCCTCCGCGACGGCTGGGGCATCGCCCAGGCCGTTGTCGACGCCCCTGAGGAACTGGCCAAGCTCGCCCCGCTCGCCGATGAGACGGTGCTCAAGGTGGAGGGCGTGGTCACCGCCGAGCCGCAGGCGCCCGGTGGCTTTGAGCTGCATGAGGTGCAGGTTGAGGTCGTTACGCCTGTAGAGGAGCCGCCGCCGTTCGAGTTGAACAAGCGCGTGCTCAAGCCCAGCCTCGACGTTTTCCTGGAGCATGCCGCCGTGGGCCTGCGCCACCCGCAAAAGCGTGCCATCTTCCGGCTGGGGTCGGGTATCACGCACGCCTTCCGCGGCTACCTGCACAGCGAAGGCTTTACCGAGATCCAGTCGCCCAAGCTCGTCGGCACAGCCACCGAGGGGGGCGCCAACGTCTTCCCCGTCGACTATTTGGGGCGCACGGCCTACCTGGCCCAGAGCCCACAGTTCTACAAACAGATCATGGTCGGCGTGTTCGAGCGCGTATTCGAGGTCGGGCCGGTATTCCGCGCCGAGCCGCACAACACGGCGCGCCACCTCAACGAGTACGTCAGCCTGGACGCCGAGATGGGCTTTATCCGCGACCACCACGACGTCATGACCACCCTGGCCGGCGTCATCCGCTCGGTCATCACCCACCTGGGCGCCCATCACCAGGCCGAGCTGGAGCTGCTGGGCGTCGAACTGCCGCCGGTGCCCGAGGTCATCCCCTCCGTGCACTTTCCGCAGGCGCTGGAGATGGTTTTCGAGGCCACAGGGCGCGATGTGCGCGGCGAGCCGGACCTGGCGCCGGAGGACGAGCGCTGGCTCGGCAGCTGGGCGCAACAAGAGTACGGCTCCGCTTGGCTCTTTGTCACCGGCTATCCCACAGCCAAGCGGCCCTTTTACACCCACCCAGACCCCGCCGACCCCGTCCATTCGAACAGCTTTGACCTGCTCTTCCGCGGCACCGAGATGGTCACCGGCGGCCAGCGGTTGCACCGCTACGACGACTATATCCAGGCGCTGGAGGCTCGCGGCTTTGACCCCGAAGCGTTCGCAGGCTATTTGGAGGCATTCCGCCACGGCATGCCACCGCACGGCGGTTTCGCCATCGGCCTCGAACGCTTCCTGATGCAGCTCTTGGGCCTGAGCAACATCCGCGAGACGACTCTCTTCCCGCGTGACCTGACCCGGCTCTCGCCCTGATCCGATGGATACCGGCCGCTTTGTCCACGAACTGCAGTCATCTCCGTACCGTGACCGCCTGGTGCACGTGACGCGCCTGCCGGCTCGCCCACCGCGCTATGCGGACCCCAGGCCGGCCCTCGCCGCACCCTTGCCTGCGGTCCTGCGACGGCGCGGCGTCGAGCGCCTCTACGCGCACCAGGTGCAGGCGCTGGCCGCCACACGCGACAGGCACGACATCGTCATCCCCACCGGCACGGCGAGCGGCAAGACCCTCTGCTACGTCCTGCCTGTCCTGGAAGCCATCCTCCAAGAGCCCACAGCGCGGGCGCTCTTTCTCTACCCCACCAAGGCCCTGGCCCAGGACCAGTTGCGCAGCCTGCAGACCCTGCTCAGCAGTGGTCTGCCGTCGATTGCCGTGGGCACCTACGACGGCGATACCTCCCAGCGCGACCGGGCAGCCCTGCGCCGCAGCGGGCGCATCGTCCTGACCAACCCGGATATGCTGCACTGCGCCATCCTGCCCCACCACAACCTCTGGTCGCGGTTCCTGGCCAACTTGCGTTATGTCGTGTTGGATGAGGCGCACACCTACCGGGGGGTATTCGGCTCGCACGTCGCCGCTATCCTACGACGCATGCAGCGGCTCTGCCGTGCCTACGGCTCGCGACCCCAGTTCATCAGTTGTTCGGCCACCATCGCCAATCCGGCCGAGCACGTCGAGCGCCTGACGGGCCGCCTGCCGGTAGTCGTCGAGGGCGACGGCGCGCCGCAATCGGCGCGGACCTTTCTCTTCTGGAACCCGCCCTTTATCGATCCGGCGCGCGCGGCCCGTCGCAGTGCCAACAGCGAGGCCAGCGAACTCTTTGCCCTGCTGGTAAGGAGCGGCGTTCGCACCCTCGCTTTCGCCCGCGCACGGGTTACCACAGAACTCATCCTGCGCTCGGCTCGCCGAGAGCTGGCGCGCCGCAGCGCCGGGCTCAGCCGGCAGATCGCCGCTTACCGTGCCGGCTACCGCCCCGAAGAGCGGCGAGCCATCGAAGCGGCCCTCTTCTCCGGGCGCATCAAGGGCGTGGTAGCCACCAACGCCCTCGAGCTGGGCATCGACGTAGGCGGCCTCGACGCAACCGTCCTCGTCGGCTACCCCGGCAGCGTAGCCAGCCTCTGGCAGCAGGCCGGCCGTGCCGGGCGCGGTAGGCGCGAGGCGCTGACCGTCCTCATCGGGCTGGACAACCCGCTCGACCAGTACTTCATGCGCCACCCGGAGGCCCTGCTCGGCCGCCCGCACGAGCACGCCCTGCTCGACCCCTCGAACGTCTACGTCCTGGAGAAGCAACTGCCCTGCGCCGCCTACGAGCAGCCCCTGACCTCCGATGATGAGGAACTTTTCGGGCCTGGGTTCCCGGAGGCGATGGTGCATCTGGAGAATACGGGCGCCCTCAAGTACCACCGGGAGCGCTGGTTCGTGCAGGGCGACGGCTACCCGGCTGCCCGAGCCAGCATCCGCGCCCTCTCCAGCCACAACTATGCCCTGCTCGATGAAGCGAGAAACGACCAGGTGCTGGAAGAGGTGGAGGAAGCCACCGCCTTCTCGCGCATCCATCCGGGAGCCGTGTACCTGCACCAGGGCGAGCCCTACCTAGTAACCCGTTTGGATATCGAGCGCCGCCGGGCATATTGCCGGAGGGTGCCGGTCCCCTACTATACCCTCCCGCGCATGCATAAAGAGGTGCACATCATCCGCTCCTGGCGCGGGCGCGAGTTCGGGGGCTGCGCCGCCTACTGGGGCCAGGTACGCATCGACCAGCAGGTCACCGGCTACTGGCGGCGCCAGCAGTTCGGCGATGCCGTGCTGACCGAAGTTAATGTCGACCTGCCGCCGCAGAGCTTTGAGACCCAGTCTTTGTGGTTCGACATCCCACAAGCCCTGGGGCAACGGACCGGGCGCTCGGGGATGGACCTGGCCGGCGCCCTGCACGCTGTCGAGCACGCTGCCATCGGCGTGCTGCCCCTCTTTGCCCTGTGCGACCGCAACGACATCGGCGGCGTCTCGACCCCTGCCCATCCGGACACGGGCCGACCCCAGGTCTTTATCTACGACGCCGTGCCCGGGGGCACCGGCATCAGCGAGAAGGGCTTTGCCCTGCTGACCGAACTCTGGCAAGCCACGCTCGAGGCTATCGAAGGCTGTCCCTGCCCGTCCGGCTGCCCATCGTGCATCCAGTCCCCCAAGTGCGGCAACAACAACGAGCCGCTGGACAAGCACGGGGCAGTGAGGCTCCTGAGGCAGCTATTGAAGTGCCGAGTGATACATAATGCGTACCGCATACTGTGTAATGCGTAACCTCTCTCACCGCAGCGACTGCTGCTTCAGGCGACCTTACGCATTACGCAGTCCGGAATACGCATCACTACCGCGTAGAGGAGGACTCTTCCCATGTACCAGATCAGCGTCCGCCGCCATTTCGACGCCGCCCATGCCCTGCGCGGCTACCAGGGCCGCTGCGAGAACCTGCACGGCCACCGCTACGAGGTGGTGGCCTGCGCCGAAAGCGATACCCTCAACGACATCGGCCTCGCTCTGGACTTTACCGAGTTCAAGCGCGTCCTCGACAGCATCCTGGACCGCTTTGACCATCACAACCTGAACGAGACGCCGCCCTTTGACCGCATCAACCCCAGCGCCGAGAACATTGCCCGCACCATCTATCAGGCACTGAGAGAGGCCCAGCCGGAGGTCAAGCTGGCCTTTGTCGAATGCTACGAGTCGCCCGATGCCTGGGCCACCTACCGCGAGCCTTAGCCGGGGCGTGAAGCGTGGTCCGGGCCACACGCTTCACGCCCGGCCGGAGAGGGTCCTCCAAACCCTACCTGGATAGAGCCGGGTGGCCGGCCACGCCACCAAACCCTCCGGCACATCAACCCTGGGGCAGACAGGACAGCACCCCTCCCCTCTCCCCCAATCGCGTCGGGGCGCGACTGGGGGAGAGGGTTAGGGCATAGGCGGTAACTTGGCGGGAGCTGGAGGAGCGGCTCGCTCGCTTGAGTGTGGACCCCACCCCAACCCCTCCCCGGCGCTGGACGAACGTCGCGATGGGACAGCGCCGGAGAGGGGCCATGCCCCTGGCGCCAACGCGCGTGCAGACTGGCCCCAAGGGGGCGTGTGCGGGCGGAGGCACTCCCCCTCTCCCGCGCTGGAGCGGTTTAGGTCCAACACAGCGCGGGGGAGGGGGCAGGGGGAGGGGTCTTCTACGCCAACAGCTCGCCATGTCCTGCTAGAGTTGCCGCCTATGGAGGGTTAGGGTGAGGGGGCGCAGCTGCAGGGCTAACTCGATGCCCCGCTATAGCGCCGCAGGCTCGCCCTGAAGAACAGGGATGCCCCGAACACCAGAACGGCGGCTAGCGCGGCGCCGCCCAAGAGCGAGCCCACCCGCAGCTGGCCGGTCAGCGCCTCGGCCGGGATCGTGGTGATAAACCCCACCGGCACCACCCAGGTCAGCAGCAGCCGCAGCCAGCCCGGGTAGATCCCCACGGGGTAGCGCCCCATCTGGAACAAGCTGTTAAAGATCCACAAGAGAGGCGTCCCCTGATACCAGAAAGTGGCGCTCGCCAGGAAAAGCAGGATAGCGTAGACGATGACCATCGCCACCGCCAGCGCCACCAGAAAGGCCGCCATACGCGCAGCACTCATCTGCGCCCCCAAGCGAGATAGAGCCACCCCCAGCACCACCAGGCTCAGCGCCAGGTCGCCCACGGCCCAGGGTCGCCAGGTGCGCACGCTGACCAGGAGCTGGGTGTGCACGGGCTTGAGCAGCGTAAAGTCAAAGCCCCCCAGAAAGATCTCCCCATACAAGCCGCCCAGCGTGTCCAGGCTCGGGCCAATGCACAAGTCGCGCAGGGCGCCCACCATGAGGTAGACCCCGAGCAAGGCCAGGGCCTGGGCGAAGGACCAGCCCTGCAGCGCCTCCACCTGACTAAAGAGGATGCCCACCCCGGCCAGGCCGGCGATCAGGTTCAGGGTCGTATTGAGGAGGTTGATGGCCAGGTTGGCCCGGAAAGCCATCTCCCGCTGGATGGCGGTGCGGATAAAGAGCTGGGTCAAGCGCAGGTAATGGCTCATCGCGTCACCCTCCAATCGCCGAATAGCGGCGTACGCCCCGCCGGTAGACCCAGGCTTGCAGCAGCAGTGCCACACTCAGCCAGCCGAGCTGCCAGGCGAAACCCGTCACGGCTTGGGCACGGCTCAGCCTGCCCAGAAACAACTCGATGGGAAAGCCCAGCATGTAGTGGTACGGCAGCACATTGGCCACCCGCTGCAGAACCCCCGGCAAGAGCGCCGTCGGCGCCACCTGCCCCGCCAGCAGGAAGAGCAGCGTATCGTTCAGGCTCAGTAGCGCTTCGGTGCGCTCACTCCAAAAGGCCGTCATGGCCAGCGCATAGGCCAGGGTAAAGCGCAGGGCACAGGCCAGGGCCAAGGCCGCGATAAAGGCCAGGAGCGCCGGCCAGGTGATCGTAAAGGCCGGGCGCAACAAGAGCCCCAAGGTGCCCGCCACCAGCACGGCAAAGGGGGTGCAGACCAGCTTGTTGCCCAGGCTCGCGGAGATAGCTTCATAGATCACGGGCAGGGGATGCAGCAGCCAGGTCGAAAAGAGCCCGGTGTAGAGGGCGCTGCCGATCGTCCAGTGCACGGTCGGATAGGTGATCTGGTTGACGACGATCAGGCAGAGGTAATAGACGACGAAATCGTCCGGGCGAAAGCCACCGGCCGCGCCCTGGCCTGCTGCCGTCATCCACACAAAGAGGTAAACCAATGGACCCATCATCCAGCCGAAGGCCAGGGTATAGGAATAGCTCCGCGTGTGGGCGCAACTGGTCATCGCCCGGCGGGTCAACGCCCATCCGCTGCGCAGGCTCATAGCGTCACCCCCTCCCGGTACACCTGGTCAATGACGGCCTCGATGGGTGGGTCCTCGACGGTCAGGTCTGCCAGTGGAATGGTATTGAGCAACCGGGCCGTCACCTGAGCGGCGTCGGCCCGGCGCACGCGCAGCGTGTAGCGCCGCTCGTTCTGCTCGATGACCGATGCCTCCGGTTCGAAGAAGGCGAGCATCTGCGCCACGGCCTCGCCGTCGCCGTTGGCCACCGTCAGGCGAATCAGGCGGAAGGGCGCCAACTGCTCCGCCAGGCGGGTGAGGTCACCATCGTAAAGCAGGCGCCCCTGATGGATGAGGATGACCCGTGGGCAGAGCGACACCACGTCGGCCATATAGTGGCTGGTGAGAATGATCGTGGCCCCATGCCGCCGGTTGTACTCGCCGATAAAGCGGCGCAGGCGGAACTGCATCGTCACGTCCAGCCCCAGGGTCGGCTCATCCAGGAAGAGGATGCGCGGCCGGTGCAAAAGGGCCGCCGCCAGCTCGCACCTCATCCGCTGGCCCAGGGAGAGATGGCGCGGCATCTTTTGCAGGAGGTCGCCAATCTCCAAGAGCTCGACCAACTCGTCCAGGTTGCGCCGAAACTCGGCCCGCGGCACCCGGTAGATCTCGGCCAACACGAGGAACGAGTCGAGCAGGGTATTGTCCCACACCAATTGGTTCCGGTTGCCCATGACCATGGCGATCCGGCGCAAGAACTCGGGCTTGCGCTCCCAGGGCACGAAACCCTCCACCCGCGCCTCGCCCCGCGTGGGGAAGAGCAGGCCCGAGAGCATCTTGAGGATAGTTGTTTTGCCCGCGCCGTTCGGGCCGATAAAGCCGACGACCTCCCCGGGCTCCAGCGTAAAGCTCACTGCGTCGGCAGCCGGCACATCCTTGTAGCGCCGGCGCACCAGGCTGCGGAAAGCCGCCCCGAGCCCGGCCTCGCGCTCCGGCACGCGATAGACCTTGCTGAGGTCCTTGACTTGGATCACTGTGTTCATCCTCTCTCCTCACCACAACGGTTTGGCGGCCAACCCCACAACCAGGGATCGGCCGCGCAGTCGCTCGAGACTACACTCCCATTGTACAACCTCGGTGTACGTCCTGGAGGGTTCATGAGGAAATCGCGCCCTTGACAGTATGTGCCGAATGGGGTAGAAGTGAGCCTCTTTGGCTACCGGCCGAGCAGACCGCAACACTGATTACAGCTTCATCCGAGGAGGCGTGTCGTGGCCCATGTCACCCTCCAATCGCCGAATAGCGGCGCACGCCGCGCCGGTAGACCAAGGCTTGTAGCAGCACTGCAAAGCCCAGCCAGCCCACCTGCCAGGCGAAACCCGTCATGACCTCGGCGCGGCTCAGCCTACCCAGGAACAGCTCGATGGGAAAGCCCAGCATGTAGCGGTACGGCAGCACATTGGCCGCCCGCTGCAGCATCCCCGGCAAGAGTGCCGTCGGCGCCACCTGCCCCGCCAGCAGGAAGAGCAGCGTATCGTTCAGCCTCAGCAGTGCATCGGCGCGCTCACTCCAAAAGGCCGTCAGCGCCAGCGCATAGGCCAGGGTAAAGCGCAGGGCACCGGCCAGGGCCAAGGCCACGATGAAGGACAGGAGCGCCAGCCAGGTGATGGCAAAAGCTGGGCGCAGCAGCAGCCCCAGGGCGCCCGCCACCAGCACGGCAAAGGGGGTGCAGACCAGCTTGCCGCCCAGGTCCGCGGAGATGGCCTCATAGATCACGGGCAGGGGGTGCAGTAGCCAGGTCGAAAAGTAGCCGCCCCGGATGACATCCCCCACCGTCCAGTTCGCGTTCGGATAGGTAAGCTGGTTGACGATGATCAGGCAGAGGTAATAGACGATGAAATCGTCCTGGCTATAGCCGCCGGTCGCGCCCTGCCTCGCCGCCGTCATCCAGACAAAGAGGTAGACCAATGGACCCATCATCCAGCCCAGGGCCAGTGCCCAGAAGAAGGCCCGCGCTTGAGCGTAACTGGTCATCGCCCGGCGTGTGAGTTCCCAGCAACTGCGCAGGCTCATAGCATCGCCCCCTCCCGATACACCTGATCGATGACGGCCTCGATGGATGGGTCCTCGACGGTCAGGTCTGCCAGTGGAATGGTATTGAGCAACCGGGCCGTCGCCTGGGCGGCGGCCCGCAGCCCGGCCTCGCGCTCCGGCACGCGGTAGACTTTGCAGAGATCCTTCACCACAATCTGTGCGCCCATCATCTCTCCTTGACGCGATGCCGGCCGCAGGAGGGCCCGCCGGCCGGCGCCTGGCTTCGCACGTTCGCATACCCATTATACAACCTTGGTGTCCAACTGGAGGGTTTCGGGGGACGACCGGGGTATCCTGTCGGCCTGGGTCCATCCGCCCCTTGCGAAAGCTCCAAGGCGAGCTTTGGTAAAGGATGTCTTGGCTGTGCAAGGGCAATACGTTTCGAGTTACGGGGCATCAGGAGACGCAGAGAGGGGCAGAGAGCCGCAGGGGCTACGCTGGAGGGGCGATTCCTACTACTACCCCTTCGCGTTCGCCTCTGCGTCCCTCTGCTGCTTTGCGCCTCTCTGCGTCTCCAAAAGCTCTGCTATTTGAAGGGTATTGGCCCCAAGGGCGCATGCGCGGGCGGAAACGGTCCCCCTCCCCCGCGCTGTGTTGGAGCTAATCCGCTCCAGCGCGGGGGAGGGGGCAGGGGGAGGGGTTTTCTACACGGACAACCCTGCACGCCCTCAGTTACCGCCTATGGGGGGGGCAGGGCGAGGGGGCCTGCGCCCTCTGCCTCGCCCAAAATACCTGCTAACGACGGCCATCCCCGTTCAGCAGCGGCCGCAGCAACCTCCCCGTGTGCGACGCAGCCACCGCCGCCACCTGCTCGGGCGTGCCCTCGGCGAGCAGTTGCCCGCCGGCCTCGCCGCCCTCGGGGCCGAGGTCCACCACCCAGTCCGCGGATTTGACCACGTCCAGGTTGTGCTCGATGACCAGCACCGTGTTGCCGGCATCGACCAAGCGCTGCAGAATGTCCAGCAGCCGCGCCACATCGGCCGGGTGCAGCCCCGTCGTCGGCTCGTCCAGCAGGTATAGAGTGCGGCCGGTGGCGCGCCGGCCGAGCTCCTTGGCCAGCTTGACGCGCTGTGCCTCGCCGCCCGAAAGGGTCGTCGCGGGCTGCCCCAGTCGCAAGTAGCCCATGCCCACATCGATCATCAGGCCGAGGCGTGCAGCCGCCGCCGGCACCTCCTGGAAGAGCTTGAATGCCTCCTCGATCGTCATCTCGAGCACATCGGCGATAGAGTGGCCGCGATAGGGCACGGCCAGCACCTCGCGTCGAAAGCGCCGCCCGCGGCAGGCGGGGCAGCGAACTTGGACGTCGGGCAAAAAGTGCATTCCGACCGTCACCACGCCCGCCCCCTCGCAGCGTTCGCAGCGCCCACCCGGCACATTGAAGGAGAAATGACGCGCCGTCAGTCCGCGTTCGCGCGCAGCCAGCGTGGCCGCAAAGGCATCGCGAATGGCGGTGTAGGCGTCGGTGTAGGTCGCAGCGTTGGAACGCGGCGAGCGCCCGATGGCCGTCTGGTCTATGCTGATGAACCGGTCGAGATGCTCCCAACCCTCGATGGTGTCGTGGGCGCCAGGCGCTTCACCGGCGCCGTAATAGTGCCGGCGGGCGGCCCGGTCGAGGATGTCACAGAGGAGACTCGACTTGCCCGAGCCCGAGACGCCCGTCACGGCCACCAGCATCCCCAGCGGCAGGGCGACGGTGATATCCTTGAGGTTGTTCGCCCGCGCGCCGTGGATGACCAGGTGCCGGCCGTTCCCCGGCCGCCGTGCGGGCAAGGGGATGCCCTCCCGGCCGGAGAGATAGCGGCCCGTCGCCGATTCGGCACAACTGGCCACGAGCTGCGGAGTAGCGGCAACGACCACTTCGCCGCCGCCCTCGCCCGCCCCCGGCCCCATATCCACGACATAGTCGGCCGCGCGCACGATCTGCAGATCGTGCTCGATGACCAACACCGTGTTCCCCAGGTCGCGGAGCTGGCATAGCACACTGATGAGCATGGCCGTATCGCGTGAGTGCAGGCCAATGGTCGGCTCATCGAGGACGTAGAGAACGCCCGTCAGGCTCGAGCCCAGGAGTGCCGCCAACCGCAGACGCTGCGCCTCGCCGGCCGAGACGGTGGGCGAAGAGCGCGCCAGGTTCAGATAGCCGACGCCGACGTGCACGAGGCGCCGCACCCGCTCCTGCAGATCGGCAAAGACGGACTCGCCGACGGCCCGCTCTTCCGCCGGCAGCGCCGTTGGCAGCCGGTCGAGCCAGGCGGCCAGCTCGACCAACGGCCAGTGCGCCAAGTCCACGATCGTCTCGCCCAGCACGGTGACCTGACGACTCTCGGGCCGCAGGCGGTCGCCTCCGCAGTCGGGGCAGACCTGCTTCACCAAAAGCTTTTCCATCTTCTCGCGATAGCCGGCGTTGTGGATGTGCTCGTCGTAGCGACGCAGAGTAGCGGTGACAACACCCTCGAAGCGGCCCTTGCCCACCGTCTCGGGCGGCTCCACACTGGGGAAGCGCCGGCGAATCTGCGGGCTGCCCACCCCGTAGAGAAGCAGATCGCGCTGCAGCGGCCCGAGCGCCCCAATAGGCTGGGCCGGGTCGAAGGTGAACCCATAGTGCTGCGCCGCCCTCTGCAGCGTCTGCCTGTAGCGGGCGATCTCATAGCGGTCCCAGCGGAGCACGCCCCCATCCAGGATGCTGCGCTCTTCGTCGAGCAGGCAGGCCAGGTTGGCCGTGTGCACGACACCCAGACCGGTGCAGGTAGGGCAGGCGCCTGTCGGCTTGTTGAAGGAAAAGTGGGCCATACCGATCTCAGGCAGCAAGGCGCCACAGCGAGGGCAGGGGGTGCTGTGCTCGCCCCCCTGATCGGCGTCGTCATCCCACAGCTCGCCGTTAGCCGGGTCATAGGCCGGTGAGACGTCGGCGTCGCACACCGGGCAGGGCCGGTGGCCGATACGCGCGTAAAGCACGCGCAGATATGTGTAGACCTCGGTCACCGTACCTACGGTGGAGCGTGGGCTGTGGTTGGCCAGGTGCTGGTCCACACTGATGGAAGGAGAGAGGCCACGGATTAGCTCTACGGGGGGCTTGGCCAGACCGTGAGCCACCAGCCCCAGCGACTCCATGTGAAGCCGCTGGCTCTCCTTGTGCAAGATGTCAAAGGCCAGCGTAGACTTGCCCGAGCCCGAGAGTCCCGTGAACACCACCAGCTTGTTCTTGGGGATGCTCAAGCTCACGTTCTTGAGATTGTGAAGACGGGCACCTCGAACGACAATCTGATCCTGCATGCTCTGCCTTCCTCCGTTCTACGAGCGGCTTTCCCAGCATCTCCGGCCCGGCCGGTTCCGAGCCGCACACTACCAGTATACAACCTTGGTGGGCAAATGGAGGGTTTGCGGTGGAGCCGGCAGAATGGCAGAAGGTAAAGCGGGCCGATTCCCCTCAACCGGCCCGCTTGCGGATCATGGCTTCCAGTTGTGCGATGATGTCTCTGGCCCGCTGCTCCTGAGCGCGCAGGGTAGAGAGCCAGCGGTCGGTGATGTAGCTGGCGTCCTCCTCGGGTCCAGGGGTATCCAGGACCTGGCGCACATCGCCGGCCTCGCCGCGGTCCAGCGAGCGCAGGATACGTAGGATGGCCATCATCGAGTAGCCGGCCTGGCGCAGCACGCGGATCACGCGCAGGCGGCCGAGTTCAACGGCGCTGTACAATCGATAACCGTTGGCCGGGTCGCGCGGCACGCGGATCAGGCCGTTCCGCTCCCAGTTGCGCAGGGCGTCGGGGGTAACCTGCAGCGATTGCGCCGCCTGGCGGATCGGGACAGGTCTTCTACTGGCGTCGGCCGGCGCACCCTGTGCCCAGCGCTCCAGCAGCTCGGCCGCTCCCTCGGCCTGCGCAATCTCGCCCCGCACTCGAGCCAAATAGTCGTAAGCTAGCTCCAAAGCCCGACCGAACTCGCCCGCCGCAACCCGTTTCACCAGCTCCAGCACCCGTTCCTTGCCGCCGGGGTACGGCCAGCACAGCGCCGTGCGCGCCAGGCGCATCTGGTCTACATGGGCCTCCGTGAACTGGCGGTAGCCGTTCGCGCCGCGGCGCGCAGGGCGCATAAAGCCCCATTCCTCATAAAGGCGCACCGTGTTGGGATGCACACCCACAGCCCGGGCTACCTCGGAGGTACGCAGGTATCTGGCTCGCTTTGTCATCGCTCACGTCCTCTGCCCACTCATTCCTTGCTCTCACATCACAGGCTCAGCAGCCAAGTATACCACGTCCTCTGCCATCCGCCAGTGTGCAGGGGCTGAGGGCCAGGACAAATGATGTGGGCTCCGTGCGGAGCATAGGCCGGTGTATCCACACCCGGCCCCCCATATCAAGCCTTACTTCCGCCTTCGTCAGCGCGCGCGGGCGCTTGTGTTTACGGCGAAGTGTGGTATAGTAGGGTCAGATGGTACGACGACTCAGCTTGAGCAGAGTCGTCGATTGCTATTAGCGTATTGCGTGAGCGTTTTGTGATACCGGAGGTTCATTCGCCGGATGGCAGCTAGAGCACACCTGCGCCCGGAGGCGTCGGGCATGGACAACTTTGAGCCTTTCTTTGATGATCAAGTCCTTGAGGAACAGCAGGGGCCGGAGGAGATACTCGAGCTTCCCCTCCTGCCGGCTCGGGACACGGTCGTCTTCCCCCACATGGTCGTTCCCCTCTTTGTGGGGCGGCAGCGCTCCATCCGCGCCCTCGAGGCATCCATGGCTCGCGATCAGCGGGTGGTTGTTTTTGCGCAGCAAGATGAAGAGATGCAGGACCCGGATGTCGACGATCTGTACCCTGTCGGCACCGAGGTGGTCATTGGGCGAATGCTGCGCATGCCCGATGGCACGACGAGCGTCTGGGTTCAGGGCCGGCGTCGCGTGCGCATGCTCGGCCTGAGCAGCAGAACACCCTTCCCCGTGGCACGGGTGGAAACGATCCCCGAGATTGAGGATCATAGCCTTTCCACCGAGGCGCTGATGCGCGCTGTTCTGGCCCTCTTTGAAAAGGTCGTGCGGCTCAGCCGCAGCCTGAACGATGACGCCTTTGTCGCCGCCATGAACATCGAGGAGCCCGGCTGGCTGGCCGACCTGATCGGCTCCGTCCTCTCGCTGGACGTCCCACAGCGACAGGAACTGCTGGAAGCCGATGACGTGGTCGCCCGCCTGCAGAAGGTGAGCATCCTCCTGGCCAAGGAACTGGACGTCCTCGAGCTGGAGAGCCGCATTCACTCGCAGGTCCAGCAAGAGGTCGACCGCAGCCAGCGCGAGTACTTTTTGCGCGAGCAGATGCGCATCATCCAGACTGAACTCGGCGAGGCCGACCCGATGCTCCAGGACATCGCCGAGCTGCGCGAAAAGGTCGCTGCGGTGGGCATGTCCGACGAGGCTCGCGAGCGCGCGAACAAGGAGCTGGACCGCTTGGCCACCATGCCCAACGGGGCCCCTGAGGTGGGCATCATCCGCACTTATGTGGATTGGCTGGTCAGCCTGCCCTGGTCGAATGCTACCGATGACAACCTGGACATCGGCCGCGCCGCCCGCATCCTGGAAGACAATCACTTTGGCCTGCCCAAGGCGAAGGAGCGCATTCTGGAGCACATGGCCGTGCGCAAGCTGGCCGGCGACAAGATGCGCAGCCCTATCCTATGCTTCGTTGGCCCGCCGGGCACCGGCAAGACCTCTCTGGGCCGGTCCATTGCTCAGGCGCTGGGGCGTAGCTTTGTGCGCGTCAGCCTGGGCGGCATCCGCGACGAGGCCGAAATCCGTGGCCACCGGCGCACCTATGTGGGCGCCCTGCCCGGTCGCATCATCCAGACGATGCGCCGCGCCGGTTCGACCAACCCGCTCTTTATGCTCGATGAGATCGACAAGATCGGCATGGACTTTCGCGGTGACCCGTCGTCGGCGCTGCTCGAGGTCTTGGACCCGGAGCAGAACTATGCCTTCTCGGACCACTACCTGGAGGTGCCCTACGACCTCTCTCAGGTCATGTTCATCACCACTGCGAACATGCTCGACCCGGTCCCGCCGGCCCTACGGGATCGGCTGGAGATCATCGAGTTCCTGGGCTACATTGAGGAGGAAAAGCTCGAGATCGCCCGGCGCTTCCTGGTGCCACGGCAGATGGAGCAACACGGCCTGGAGAAACTGCGCATCCCCGACGATGTGCTGCGCCAGATCATCCGCGAGTACACGTCGGAGGCCGGCGTGCGCAACCTGGAGCGAGCCATCGCCAATATATGCCGCAAGGTGGCGCGCAAGATCGCCGAAGGCAAGCATACCCCCATACGCGTGAGCGCCAAGGCGCTCCTCACGCATCTCGGCCCGCCCGAGTTCACCTATGGCCTGGCTGAGGAGGAGGATGAAGTCGGCGTCGCTACCGGCCTGGCCTGGACCGAGGCAGGCGGCGATACGCTCTCGATCGAGGTTACTTCGATGGAGGGCAAGGGCTCGCTCTCGCTGACTGGCCAGCTCGGCGAGGTCATGCAAGAGTCGGCACAGACGGCCCTCAGCTATGCCCGGGCGCACGCCAGAGACCTCAAGCTCGGCAGCGTCGATTTCGACAAGATCGATATCCACTTGCACGTGCCCGAGGGTGCGGTGCCCAAGGACGGCCCGTCGGCAGGCATTACCATCGCCACGGCGCTGATATCGCTGCTCACTCGTCGGCCGGTACGCCGTGATGTCGCCATGACGGGCGAGATCACCCTGCGCGGGCGCGTCCTCCCCATCGGCGGCTTGCGCGAAAAGGTCGTCGCGGCGCAGCGGGCAGGTATCAAGACGCTGATCCTGCCCAAGAAGAATGAGAAGGACCTGGTCGATGTGCCCAAGCAGGTGCTGAAAAAGCTGACCCTTGTGCCTGTCGAGCGCATGGCTGAGGTTCTCGATGTCGCGCTCCTGCCTCCGGAGCCCAAGACGCGCCAGTCCGCCCCGCGCCGGAGCCGGACCACCACGCGCCGCAGCGTCGATCAGCCGGCGGCCAGCGTATAGCGTCCATGGCTATCGAGTAGTATGGCTCGCAGGAACTCATGGGGACTCGCGGGCACTCGTCGGGAGCGTGGAGCATTCCGGCAGTTCGCGAGTTCCCAAGAGTTCCCTGGCTCCCTCGAGTTCCTACGAGTTCCCAAGAACCGCAGGAGGTCGCCGCAACGATGAACGCAGACCAGGCCCGTGCTCTGCTGGCGACCGGGCCGAACGAGCGCGTCGCCATTTTGGCTGCCAGGCCCAGCGACCAGGCCTTGGCTCAGACCCTGGTCGCTTTGGCCAATGCGTCGGGGGGTACGATCTTCATCCCGCTGGGTCCCGATGATCGGCCCGACGACACCCTCGTGGACTGGGCGATAGGGGTGACCCTGTCGTGTGACCCGCCGCTCATCATCCCCCTGCCCGAGTTCGCCACGGTAGACGGCCGCACCTATCTCACCCTGGAGGTTCCGCCCGGGCTGCCGCACGTCTATGCCCACGACGGCATCTACTGGTGCTACGACGGCTCTACGAGTGTGGCGCTGGGTCCACGCCATCTGCGCGAACTCTTGCTGCAGCGTACCGGCCCAAGCCAGGAATCCCTCCCCGTTCCCAACGCCACCCTGGACGATATCGATTGGGCCGCCGTGCGCGCCTATGCCGCATCCTTGCCTGCGCGCCCGGCAATCCCCACCCAGGAACTGCTCCGCCGCCGCGGCGGCCTGGACGACACGTCCACGCCGACCTATGCAGGCATCCTCCTCTTTGGCCGCGAGCCCCAGCGATTCCTGCCGGCAGCGGAGGTCCTCCTGGTGCGCTACCCCGGCACATCCATGGGCGACGTGTTCCTGAAGCAAGTCGCCCGCGGCACCCTGCCCCAACAGATCCGGCAGGCGGAGGCGTTCGTCATCGCCAACATGCGTCACGGCGCCCGCATCGACGCCCTCGCCCGCGACGAACGGCCCGAGTACCCGCCGGCGGTTGTGCGCGAGAGCATTGTCAATGCCGTGGCTCACCGCGACTACTCGGTGCGGGGCGAAGAGATACGCATCCTTCTCTTCGCCGACCGCCTGGAGGTCTACAGCCCGGGGCGGTTGGCCGGCCACGTTACGCTGGAGAATCTGGCCCACGAACGCTTTGCACGCAACGAGGTTCTCGTCCAATGCCTCTCCGATATGGGCTTTGTCGAGCGTCTGGGCTACGGCATCGACCGCATGATGCGCCTGATGCAGGCTGAGGGCCTCCCCACCCCGGCCTTTGAGGAGACGGCCAACGGCTTTCGCGTCACGCTGCGCGGCCATGGCGACCGTCTCATCGAGCGCCGCCCCGACGGGTTCCAGTGGTCGGCCCTGGCCCTCAATCCACGTCAGGAGAAGGCAGTGGCCCACACCGCTGAGCACGGTCGCATCACCAATCGTGACCTGCAGGACCTCTGCCCGGACGTAAGCCCCGAGACCATCCGCCGCGACCTGGCCGACCTGGTGGACCAGGACGTCCTGATCAAGATCGGGGACAAGCGGGCGACCTTTTACATCCTGAAAAAGTAGATGTGGGATAGTGTGGGATTCTTGTGGGATAACGCCCCCGTATCCCTCTCGCGCCTGCCGGCAGGCAGGGGGCTTCGTGGCACCATTCGTGCTCATCGCCTCCCGGACGCCAAATCCTGAGCTGCCACGAGGTGTTCACGGCACATGCCACAGGTGTATATCGGCCGCTGCCTGACCTATGAACAGGCAGCGGTGCAAAGCGCAGTCCGGCAGGCCATAGAGGCCCTGGGGGGAATCGACCGTTTCGTCCGGCCCGGGGAGCGTGTCCTGCTCAAGCCCAATCTGCTGCTGCACAAGCCCCCCGAGACAGCCATCAACACGCACCCGGCTGTCGTACAGGCGGTGGCCGGGCTGGTGCGAGAGGCCGGTGCCCAGCCGATCATCGCCGACAGCCCCGGTGGGGGTACAGGGTACACGGCAGCGGGCTTGCGCAGCCTCTACCGCATCTCCGAACTTACTGGGGTCGCCGAAGCCACCGGCGCCGAGCTGAACCTGGACTGTTCCGCCCTCGAGGTGCCATACCTCGAAGGGCATCTGGTCAAGATGCTGGACGTCATGCGCCCGGCGACGACGGCCGATGCTATCATCAACCTGCCCAAGCTCAAGACCCATGGCCTCTTGCGCTTTACGGGGGCAGTAAAGAACCTCTTTGGTCTGGTCCCAGGCCGCGTCAAGCTCGGCTATCACACCAAGCTGCAAGACACGCAGCGGTTCGCCGACATGCTGCTCGATCTGGCACTGTGGGCCCAGCCCAGGCTCACCATCGTTGATGCCATCGTGGCGATGGAAGGCGAGGGACCCTCAGCCGGGACGCCGCGCCAAATGGGGCTTCTGCTGGCCGGGGAGGATACGACGGCCCTCGACCTAGCCGCTCTGGACATCATCAAGATGGACCCGCAAACGGTGCCTACGATTCGCATGGCCCAGCAGCGTGGCCTTACCAGCGGCCGCAGCGCGGATCTGGAGATCCTCGGCGTGCCCCTGAACGAAGCGCGTGTGCCCGATTTCTACGCCCCGCAGACCGGCAGCCCCAGCGTCATACTAACGCCGCCAGGCATCCGTCGCTGGCTCGAACGCCGCTTCGTCGCCAGTCCCTATGCGAGCGACCGCTGCACCGGCTGCGGCGTCTGCCGGGACAACTGCCCGGTAGAGGCAATCACGATCACCGATCGGCGGGCGCACATGGACCTGAACCGCTGCATCCGCTGCTACTGCTGCCACGAATTCTGCCCACAGCACGCGATAGAACTGCGGCGTTCGGCGCTGGCCAAGCTGCTCACCAAGATCTGACCCAGCCCTACCCTGAACCGTTTCCATAGTCAGTCGAGCGATTTCACCAAGCCCGCAAAGTGTTCGTGAGCGCGGCCCTCACCACCGCACATGAACACTTGGCGGTGAACATCCCTCGCCCTGTACGCCAGGTATAAGCCTGGCTAAGCCAGGTACAGACCTGGGCTAAGGAGATGCACCATGCCCACAAGGCATCGTTACCAGGCCGTTCCCCGCGTACTCTGCTTCCTCCGCCACGGCGAGCGCTGGCTGCTGCTGAAACGATCGCCAAACTGCGTGCTGTGGCCCAACCTCTATAACGGAGTCGGGGGCCACATCGAGGCCGGTGAGGGCGTCCTGCAGGCCGCGCGGCGGGAGATCAAGGAGGAAGCAGGCATCGAGGCCACCGGCTTGCGCCTGGCCGGAGTCATCCATGCCACAGAGGGAGAGCGGGGCGTCGTGGTCTTTGTCCTGATCGGCGAGGCAGCCTCGACGGCCGTGCTGCCCAGCCCCGAGGGTGTGCCGGTCTGGGTCACGCCACAGGAGGCGCTGGCCCTGGACCTGCTGCCGGACCTGCGCCAGATTCTGCCCCGCCTGCTCAGCGCCCGCCCGGAGGACCCGCCCTTCCTGGCCCGCTCCACCCTGGACGCTGCCGGGCTGCCTGATATCGCCTTTGAGGAATAGCGAGGGGCCCGTTGCTAGATGATGGCCCTGCCCGCGTAGCGCGATGTGCCAAAGCGCGTCAGCAAGGCCGCCCCCAAGCCCCAGGCACCGATGAGTATAGCCACCAGCATACCCAGTCCAGGAAGGCGAGCGAGGAGCGTCAGCAGCAGGGTGCCCAACGCCACCGCCGGCAACGGCCGGACGGCGCTCCGGTTCAGCGCCACAAGCATCCGTTCGCCCACGGCCAGGCCGACGACGATCCAGCCATAGAGAAGGGCAAGCCCAAAACCAACCACCAGGAGCAGAGCAAGGGGGATGCCGATGCAGATGAGCGCCAAGAGCGGCACGGCCACCGCAGCCAACACCGCTGACAACAAGCCGACACCCACGCACGCCGCCGGATGCTCGGTCAGGGCCTCCGCGGTCGTTTCGACGAGGCTGGGGGCCAGGGCAACCAGCAGAACGCCTACCCCCACGACAGTCACGATGACGGCCAACGTCTGCAGCACCCAGACAAAGAGGTCGGCGAGCGCATTAGCAGCCCGGCGCCAAGCCAGGCCAAAGGGCGACCCCGATCTCTCGCGCCAGACCTCCACCACCGGCGGCTCTACCGTGGGGGCGCTCTCCTCACTCCGCCCGGCAGATTGAGCACGTCGATCGCGAATTGCGCCGCCGGTCGAGGTTACCTTGCCGCTGATGGCTGCCGTCTCCTGCAGGTCAACGGCTCCACCGAGAGTGATCAGGTCGCCCTCCACGCGCCCGGCAATGCGTATGGACCCGCCAAAGGTCACTGCATCGCCGTACACGACGGCCCCTTCTTCGACCGTCGCAGCCCCGCCAAAGACGACCAGGTCGCCATAGAGCCGTTGGCCGGCCTCGAGGGTATAGGCATCGCCAAAGACAACGCGGCCGCCCTCACCCCCCTCGGCCAGCACAGGCTGCCCGAACGCAAACAAGATCAAGAGCGTAACGGCCAACACACGCCATCGCAGCACAGTCCTCACCTCCCGAACAGCCCCTTGGCACCTCTCGGCGTCCCCCCAGCCGAAGCCGTGCTACACGGTGGAACGAGACCGCGCACCCCAGGCCACCCTGCGCAAGACAACGAGCCGGAACCACAAGGCCACCGTCGCCCCGGCCAGGCCCGTATAGGCCATGGCCGCCATAACCGTCCGCGAGCTGAGCACCGCCCACAGGAACAGCCGGACCGCATCGCCCACGGTCCAGGCAATCTCCAACACCTCGAGCGCGCCCTTGACCACAGCCGGCAGGGCATCCACCGACTCGGCCGCCGTCGCGCCCAACAAGTAGCCTCCGACCAGGAGCGGCAGACCCAGCACCAATACCAACGCTACGTATCCAAACAACATGACCGGCAGGACGCGGCGCAACCCCGTATGTTGACGCCGACGCGGGATGCGTGCCATGACGCGCGCGGCGAGATCCTCCGGCGGCTGCAGCATTGCCGCCCCGGCAAAGAGGCCATCAATATCCTGCCATTGCTTCCACTCCAGGCTGCAATCGGAGCAAGCCTCGAGGTGTTCTTGAAATAGCCGCTCCTGTTCGGCAGGCAGGCGCCCATCAAGCCTCAGCGACATCCACTTGTGTAGATCAAGACACTGCATGCCCCGCTACACTCCTTTCCAGCTTGGTGCTGGTCACTACGGAGTGGCGCTTGTTCATGTGCGTGGCGAGCGCTTCGCGAGCGCGGTGCAGCTTGCTCTTCACTGCGCTCTCGGTAGTGCCCAGCATGCGAGCCATCTCCTCATAGGACAGTTCATGCCAGTAGCGCAAGATCAGCACCAGGCGATACCCCTCGGGCAAGCAGCCCAGCATCTCCTGGATCTCACGCTCCCTCTCACTCTGCAAGACGCCAAGCTCGGGCGACTTGTCTGTCGGCTCGCTGAGCGCCGGTGCATGCTCCAGCGGTATCCAGGTGATGCGCCGTCGCCGCAGCAGGTCCACACAATAGTGAGAAGCTATGGCCAGAATCCATGAGGATAGCTTTTGTTGCGCATCGTAGGTGTGGAGACGCCGATACACCCGCAGAAAGGTCTCCTGGGCGGCCTCCTCAGCCTCCATGGATGTCCCCAGCATGCGGTAAGCCAGGTTGTATACCGGCGATTGATAGGCTTTCACCAACTCGCAGAAAGCCCCCTGATCGCCGGCCAGAGCCCGTTGTACCAGTATGCGTTCCTCGTCCATGCCTGCTCCAGCAGCCTACGCTGCGCAGCGCGCCACGTCCTTCGCGCCGTCTGTAGCCTATACGCACATCGGCCAGAAAGGTTGCGGATTTCCACCATGAATCTAAAACGATTATCCATAGTGTACAGCAGGCTCCACCGTTCCACATCGGGCATATGGCGTGTTAATGAATGGACAGACGGAGGAAAACGGCACTGGCCATCTGGCCAGGCTGACAAGCCCAGCTAGCGATGGCCGCACCGCCGCCAAGGCGGTAGCCACCTACATACACATCCCCAGCAAGAAGCGGCGCCAATACGAGCGGGCGCCGGGTTGGTGTCAGGGCCTGCCCGCGCCATCACGCTCTGGTGCGGTCGTCACCCCACACACAGAAGGTGGGAGATCGGCCCATCACCGGCCGCAACCTCCCCGTCCAGCGTACGCTCCTGAGCCAGGGTCAGGCATTCTATGGCGAACAGGGGGCGCGAGGCTTCGTCGGCCTGCAGCGCCTCGAGGCGCTCCCACATCTGCCGCTGCGTCTGATGGCAGCGCGCCGCGTTCAGCTTAGCCTGCACGTGCGCCTCGACGTTGACCTGATGAGTGATCTGACCGATAGGTGCGACATCTGCATGGCCGGCAAGCCGGCGCAGCTCGGGCGGCAGGCTGATGAAGAAGAGCCGCTGCGCGCACCAAGGCTCGAGCGACGCCTGGCCGCAGCGATATGCCGGGTCACCAGCCGCGCCAAAGGCGGCTGTGGCATAGGCGCCAATAGCGACGTGATCGCGGTGACCATACAGGCCATCGGGACCAAAGGTGAGAACCACCTGCGGGCGATAGCGGCGCAGCAGACAAGCCAGGATCGCGATGACCTCTGCCGGCTGCGCCCTGGCCAGCGAGCCGGATGGTGGCTCGCCGTGGTCCGGACGCCAGCCGGAATCACGGTAGGGCAAGAATTCCAGGTCCCGGATGCCCAGGCTGCGGCATGAGCAGCGCAGTTCCTGCCGGCGCACCGGACCCAGCGTCTCGCGGCTGGCCAGGGAGGGGTCGGCAATCGCGCCCAGTTCGCCGGAGGTCGCACAGACCAGGACCACTCGCACACCCTCTGCAGCGCAGCCGGCCAGGGTGCCCGCTATGGCCAACTCGTCATCGGGGTGCGCCAAGACCGCCATCACACACACTTCCATGCCCATCAGTCTTCGCTCCCTCTTTTTCCTTCCCCGGCCGCCCCAGTGGTGCGGCGAAAAGCCCCGGCAACGGAGCCATACGCTTCGCGCCCTCGAGCGATGGCGAAGCGAGCTGCCCTCCCCAGCAGGCCGCTAGAGGCCCAGCACCAGCCCGGCAATGGTCAAGTACAGGAACAGCCCCGTGGCATCCACCAATGTGCTCATCAGCGGCCCCGAGACCACAGTGGGGTCCACATGCAGCTTGGTGACGACGAGCGGCAGCAGGGCGCCGACACTATTGGCCCACACAACGATGGCCAAGATGCTAAGCGCGACAGCTAGGCCAATCTCAGGCGTCGTGCCCCAAGTGATGGCCCGGATGTAGGCAGCCACAGCCATCAGCACGCCAATCAGCAGCCCGGCGCGCATCTCGCGCCAGAGCACGGTCAGCGCATCGCGCATCGAGACCTCGCCCAGGGCCAGGGCGCGGATGATGGCACTGGTCGTCTGCGTGCCCGCATTTCCGCCGGTGCCGATGAGCAGGGGCACAAAGAAGACAAGCGCGACGACCGCATCCAGTTGTCGCTCAAAGTGGCGCAGGACGGTGCCTGTAAGGGTCCCCGTTACAAAAAGCAGCAGGAGCCACCAGATGCGCTTGTTCACGCTGGCCAGGATGCCTACCGAGAGATACGGGCGTCCCAGCGGCTCGGAACCACCAAAGCGCTGCATGTCCTCGGTGGCCTCTTCCTGCAGCACGTCCACCAAGTCGTCGACGGTGATCACGCCGGCCACCTTACCGCTAGCATCGATAACAGGGAGCGCCAGCAGGTCATAGCGCGACATCAGCCTGGCGCACTCTTCCTGGTCGGTACCGGTGTGCACCGAGATGACCTCAGGGTCCATGATGTCCGCCAGACGGCGAGCGGGGTCGCTGACGACCAGCTCGCGCAGCGACACGACGCCTACCAGGCGTTCATCGTGGCTGGCGACAAAGAGATAGTAGGCGGTGTCCGTCTCCGGCGCCCACTGGCGCAACGCCGCGATGGCATCCCCAGCCGTCATGCCCTGACGGAGGATGAGAAAGTCGGAGGTCATGAGGCCGCCGGCTGTCTCATCGCGGTGCAGCATCAGTGGCCGGACTTCGTCAGCGTCCTGCATGCCGTCCAAGGCCGCAGCGGCCTGGAGGGGAGGCAAGTCACCCAGGACGTCGGCCGCCTCATCGGGCTCCATCTCATCAAGGATGCGGGCCAGGCTCTCGGGCGCGATGCGCTCGGCCAGATCGGCCGCCTCGTCATCAGAGAGTTCCTCGAGGATGTCGGCAGAGTCCTGGATGTTCAGGCGCGAGAATAGTTGGCTTTGGGTTTCCGGAGATAGCTCACCAAAGACCTGGGCCTGGTCTTGCGGGCGCAGGCGCTCCAGCAGTTTGATGGCTCCCGAAGGGTCATTGGCCTCCAGGAAAGCCCGGATATCAGAGAGGGTCTGATCGAGAGTCTTGCCGTGCACACGGCACCCCCTTTCAGCGCGTCGCCAAAGAGGCGACGCCGGGGTGCGGGGCTGGCTAGCCGCGTACGCCGGGAGGCGCCGCCAGAGCGACGGGCATGTTCTCGGTTTCAGTGTGAACTGAGGTCTGGCCGTTCAACTTGTTCCCGGCCCGTTGACTAGGAAGCTCGTCCATCTTTCCTTCGTTACCTTAACACGCAGCCCATGTACACATCCGCTGCTCCCGCCGGGAGCGATGGGGGCGTGGTGCGGGCCTCAGCAGCCATCGACGGCGAGACGCCGGAGCCCGGTATACCGACTAGCACACCACGACAGGGCCGGCGCCGATTGTAGCACACGCTGCGGAGGCCGTCAAAATGAAAGGCGAGAGATACCGGATTGCTAGGTATCTCTCGCCGCAAAGTCCAAAGCTTGCAGCCCAGCTACCTGCGCCGGCCGCCCGGCAGCACGATACCGCCCGTCTCTTCGCCACCCGGCAACAGAATGCCGCCACGCTCAGAGCCTTCGGCCGGCTTGGCCTGGCCCGGGATCAGGATGCCACCCGCCGTACGCTCAGCCACAGGGGTGGACGGTGCCTGCGGCTCTGGCTTTTGCTTGGCCTCTTCCTCAGCCTGTCTCTTGGCGGCCTCTTCAGCGCGGCGCCGCATGATGCCGCGCATGCCTTCGACCGCTGCCCGTGGGTCAAAGTAGCCTTCTCGCCTGGGCCCACGGCTGTAGGCCTCTTCAGCGGCAGGGGTCAGCAGGAAGTGATAGAGCACGTAACCCATCTCGCGCAGGAAAACCGGCCAGGTAGCCTGATAGTGCTCGTCTCGGTAGGCGCCAAAGGCGCGCTTGGCCGCCGCCACCATATCCTGGCCCATCACTGCCGGCAAGAGAACGGTCGCCCTCGACATGCGCCCCGAAGTGCCGTCGCCGTAGCGTCGCCCCAGGAGAAGGTCGCCCGGCATAGCCAGGCGGGCAAGCCCGGCATCCTCCAGGGTGTAGAACCCACCTGCCAAGAGGTCACCAACCTCCAGCCGGCCCTCCGGTTCCACGGCCTCTACCCCATACAAGGACAAGAAAGCGGCCTGCCGCTCTGCCAGCAACGCCCGCTGCTCGGGGGTCATGCGTGGCCCCTCCTCAGCGGCAAAGAGGTCAACAATGCGTTGCCGGTCCTTGCTCGTCCGATAGTCGTGAATGTACCAATCGAGGAACGGCTCCATCTCCTCGCGACCCAGGGCCCTGGCCGCCTCCAGATCGAAATCGCCGTTCCAGAAACGGCCAAACGCCGACGGCAGGTCCACAAAAAATGCCGGCCGCTGGCCAAACGCGATCAACCTTGTCCACAAAAGCTCATCGTCGCGGCGCAGGCTCAGGCCGCGGATCTGAGATGCCTGCTGTTTCGGCAAGCAGCATTGCTTGTACTTGCGCCCACTGCCGCAAGGGCAGGGATCGTTGCGTCCCACTCTTGGCATGGTGTACATCCTCATGACATGTGTGGCCGGAAGCCCATTCTGTCAAGACTCTACCACAGGCATCAGGTCGCGTCAAACGCCCGTCCTCGACACAACGCCTCACTCGCCGAACATGCCCGGGGCATAGAGCAGGAAGGTGGCAAAGGCATCCGTCAGGCCAAAGACCACATAGCCCAGCAGCAACGTACGGCTCTCCGCGCGCCTGGTATAGAGCCAGAGGGCGCCAAGGGCCAGGCCCAAGATAGCAAGCGGCAGGCCCAGGATGTACGCATCCGCAACCACCGGGGGCATGCGGCCGATGAACGGCGCGGCGCCCAGAAAGCCCGTGGGCATCAGCAGGTACTTGCACGCGAGATAGAGCACAACGGCAATGCCCAGGGCGATGCGCGGCCCCCGGCGTTGCAGGTCTCCCTCGACCTTGATCAGATAGTAGGCCATCACCCAGATAAAAGGCACGGCAAGCCACACCAAGCCCAGCGGGAACATGCTCACGCCCTGCATGAGCGCCCAAAGGATGGCATAGATGCCGTTCACCAGGTCATCGCGGCCGAAATGGCCCAGCGCAGCCTGCGTGGCCTCGCTGGTCCCGGCGTAAAAGATGCGATAGCGGCGAAAGCCGGCGAGTTCGAGCCAGGCCAGGTGTAGCTCTCCCCGCCGGTCGATAGCCACCGCCGGCCGGATGACGTTCTTGCTGCTCTGCGCCGCGATCTGGTAACCCTTGGCTCCCTGCGCATCCATATAGACCATACCGATCAGAATGCGGCTGCCCGACCGAGTTGCCGCCTCAAAGGCAACCGCTAGGGGCGCTTCGTCCGGCTGGCCGAGCACGGTAGCGGGCATGTACACGAGCCCACGGGCCGCGTCGCCCATGGCGGCAAGCTGCGTGTAGACCGGGGTGCCCTCGGCCGGCTCGTAGGCAGGCCGCATAACCGGCGGCACGGCCAGCAAGCGGGGCGTGGCCTCTTGGGCGCGCCCCGGCGCAAAGCTGGCATACCAACACTCTCCCTCTCCAGCGCCAGAGCTGCCCCCCAGGAACTCCCAGGCCCATACCACATGCACATGGTCCTTGCTTAGCCCAAGCACCGGCCCAAAGCGGGTAGCTTTGGGGCTCAGCGTGAAACGGTCCAGCTCCACCGGGTCCACGAGTTCGCGCGCCTCAGTGCTAAAGGGGGCATAGAACACGTGCTCGTCAAAGTAGCTCGGCTCCTGAATCCAGGCCAGGTGCACGCGCCCCTCGCCATCCACCTGCGCCTGCGGACTGATCCCCAGCGGCGAGACGAGCTTGCTGGGCTGCACGATGCGGCCGCCGGCATCCAGGCGAACATGGTAGAGGCCGCTCACTCCATGCCGGTTGTTGCTCCAAAAGACCTCCAGGCCCATGGGCGACACGACAGCCGTATAGTCATCCGCCTCCAGGTCGTCCCCCGACACGGCGATGGGCTCCGCGAGCGGCTCACCCTCGGCATCAAGCCACGCCGCGTAGACTCGCCGGCCCTCACTGATGCCACTCAAGTAGCAGATGGCCAAGCCGCTATCGTCGACGGGCAGCAAAACCACCTGCCGTGGGGAACGCACGGCGAAAGGCAACATGCTCTCCTTGAGCACCTTCCCTGCGGCATCGATCTGCACGTAGGCGATGCTGTCACCCTCAGGCGCTATTCGCGACCAGGCCAGGTGCACCCGCTGCCCGTCAGGCTCTACATACATGGCCACCGTCTCGTTCAGTGAGCCCTCGCCCACCTGCACGCCACGGCTCCAATCCGGGCTTGCCTCCTGGCTGCGCAAAGGGCCGGCTGCGCAGCCGGCCGATGACAACAACAATGCTAGTAGAACGGCCGCAGCCAGAAGCAACCGCTTGACCATTAACCGACCTCCCATCGATAGAGCTATTCCATCAATAGTACCACCGGCAGGCCTGCAAGGTTCATCCTGCGCCGGCGCCATGCACTTTGACGTCATGGCGCAGCCGGTGCTAGAATACGCAGAGCCTGGACAAACCAGCAAAGGAGAAGAGCTATGCGCAGCATCCTCATCGAGGCAGGCGCCGTCAAAGCGACGGCTGAACTCAACGACTCTCCCACGGCCTCTGCCGTCTGGGATGCCCTTCCCATCGAGGCCCGGGCGAGCACCTGGGGCGACGAGGTCTACTTTGCCATACCCGTGCGGCTTGACGAAGCTGCCGACGCCCGCGAGGTGATGGCTGCGGGCGAAGTGGCCTACTGGGCGCCGGGCCATGCCTTTTGCATCTTCTTTGGCCCAACGCCGGCCAGCCACGGGGACGAAATCCGCGCAGCTAGCCCTGTGAACCCCATCGGCAGACTCACCGGCGACCCCTCCGTCTTCAAGGCCGTGCGCAACGGCCAGTCCATCACGCTCAGCAAGCACGAGCCGCAGGCATAGCGCCGTACTGGGCCGGCGGTGCAGCGCATGGGGAGCGCTTTGCGCCCACAGGCTAACACCCTTGTCGCTGCCTGTCAATTGTGGGAACTACGCGGTGGCAGCCTCGCGCAGATTTGGGGAGCCTGCAGCTATGAGGGACCTGCCTCGGAAGCAGCGATTCCGCCAACAGAACAGGTCGCAGAACCTGCGGGAGGCTGCCACCGCATTAGTGCTGTTGATAAGCCGGCAAGCGGCATCGCCGTTTGACACAAGGCAGCTTTGATGCCATAATGCCTATGCCGTACGGGCGACTGCCCGTAAGGGCCTGAAAGTGCCATCCTAAGATCAAGGAGGTGATGCCCGTGTCAAGTAGCAGTACTACATGTGCCCTAGCATCGCCTCCGAGGGATTGCTAGGGCACAAAAGCAGAAACCCCTCCGTATGGAGGGGTTTTTGCTTTCCCGGTGCCGTGCGTCAGTGCCATTGAAGGCTCGATGCGTCGCCCCCGGTTGGCTTGCAGGCATGGCCTACTCTGATGCGCACCACACGGGCAAGGTAAACGAAAAGGTACTGCCCCGGCCCTCCTCGCTCTCGATCCAGATGCGTCCCCCGTGCAGTTCGACCATTCCCTTGGTGATCGGCAGCCCCAGGCCCAGCCCCGCATGCTCGCGCCGCAGTGAATCCGCCACCTGGTAGAACCTCTCAAAGACTCGCGTCTGCTCAGCAGCGGGGATGCCAATCCCCGTATCGCGCACCGAGATGACCATTTCGCTGCCCTCGGCTCTGGCCTCTACGGTGATCCGGCCGCGGCTGGGCGTAAACTTGACGGCATTCGAGAGCAAGTTCAGCAGGATCACCTGCAACTGCTCAGGATCGGCAAAAACGGGCGGCAAGTCGGGCGGCAGATGAGCCTGCAGGACTTGCTCTTTAGTCTGTGCCAGATGAGCGAGGTCGGCGATTGCATGCTCCACCGCGCCGGCAACCGCTACCGCCTGCGGGCGGGGAACAGTGACCTCCCTGTCCAGGTTTCGCAGGTTCAGCATGTCATCCAGAAGCAACTGCAAGCGTGTAGACGCATCCAGGATGACCCGCAGGTGTTCGCGCGCCGACGAATCGAGACCATCCTCAATCAGCGTCGCATAGGTGATGACCGAAGCCAATGGGGCGCGCAGCTCATGCGCCGCCACAGCGATGAACTCGCTCTTGCGGTGATCGAGTTCGGCCAGGCTCTCGTAGGCAGCCTGCAGATCGCTGAAGAGACGGGCATTCTCGACGGCCACGGCGGCCCCACCGGCCAGGATGGACAGCATCTCGTTGTCGGCCTCGGTGAAACCCGGGCTGCCGCCATCCTTCTGCAGGGCTATGACGCCAACCGTCTCCCCCTTGGCATTCAGCGGCAAGCATACGACCGAAGCTAGCCCCTCCTCAGCCGCATAAGCACGCGAACCGTCCGGCGCCAATCCGCCCTCGATGCGCATCGCCTCGCCGCAGGCAGCCACCCAGCCGACGAGCCCCTCACTACCGACCACCGGGAAGGAACTCTGAGCCAGGCTCGCCTCCCCGTGCGCGGCCGCCAGATAGAGCGAATCGTCCTCGCCCAACAGGAAAAGTGAACCGCTCGTCGCGCCCGTCTCGCGCACGGCCAGGTCCACGATCTGCGTGGCCAGCGAACGCAGGTCGGTTGTGCGTACCAAGGCCGTCGTCAGCTCATGCAAGGGCAAGAGTGCGCGCAGCCGCGCATTCTCCTCGGCCAGCCGGCGGCCCTCCAGCGCCCTGTTCACAGCAGCGCCGAGTTCGTCGGGGCCAAACGGCTTGAGGATGAAGGCGTTGACCCCTAGGCCCACCGCCTCAATGGCCATCTCCAACGTGCCATAGCCGGTAACGATCAGCCCGATAGTATCCGGCGAGAATTGTTTGATCAGCCGGAAGGCCTGCAGGCCGGTCATGCCAGGCATTTTTACATCGGCAACGAGCAGGTCAAAGCGTTCCTGCTGCGCCTTTTCGACTGCCTCTGCCCCATTGGACACGCCAACTACATGGTAGCCCTCACGAGCCAACGTGCGCAGGGCGACATCCAGCACATCGGGCTCATCGTCGGCGACCAGAATAGACTCCTTGGCCATAGAGTTCCCCCCAAGCTCGCGTGTCGCGGGCCCCGGCCCCACCGCCAGGCGGGCCGCCACTCCATCCGTAACGGTCCGGCTCAGGCTCACCCGGCCGGACCCCACACAGCCCAAAGAGTCCGCTCGCTCCATGTGCGTCCGTAACCGCCACAGGCAGTCGTTGCCCCCACAGGGCTATTCCGCATAGACGGCATAACCCCGGCGGGGCACATTCCTCAGGAACTTGGGCCGCTTGGGATCCGGCTCGATCTTGTCGCGTATGTTCTTGATGTGCACGCGCACCAGGTCGGTAGTGCCCATGCCAGGCGGATATCCCCAGACCTCCTGCAGGAGGAGCGTGGCCGGGAAGACCTGCCCGGGATGGCGCATCAGGAAGAGCGCCAGGTCATACTCAACAGGTGTCAAAAGCGCCGATTTGGTGGGCGAATGCAGTTCAAAGGTGTTACAGTCCAGGGTCAGCGATCCCACCCGGATCTGGCCGGGAGTAGCCTCTGTCGTAGGCTGCGAGCGCCGCAGCAGAGCCTTCACGCGCAGTTCCATCTCCCGCAGATCGAACGGCTTGCTGATATAGTCGTCGGCCCCGGCTTCAAAGCCCTCCAGCCGGTCCGCCACCTCACTCTTGGCTGAGAGAAAGAGGACGGGCACCCTTTCCAGATTGGGCATGCTGCGCAGCAGCCGACAGACCTCGATGCCGTTCAGCCCAGGCATGCGGATATCCAGGACAATCAAGTCGGGGCGCTGCTCATTGGCCAGTTGCAGAGCCTCAGCCCCACGGTTGGAGACAATCGCCTCGTAGCCAGCCCGCTGTAAGGTCCGCGCCACAGTCTCGGCAACATCGATGTCGTCGTCCACCACAAGTATGCGAGCTTCCATACCTAGGCCTCCCGTACTGGCCGCGAGCCAGGTCCATTATATCAGGCTCTCGCCTGACTGACAATGTACATACAATTCACTATTCTAGACCACACGTGCCAAGCCGGTTGGTCAGGGCGCTGAGACTCCCGCCAACCGTAGATAGGTCGCATCAGGCTGCTCCATTCCCGCATACAGGGCCGGTATCCAAAAGCCGTCCTTTGTGGTATAATGTTGCCATCTTGAAGAGGGAGGTCACCTGAGAACTGCATTTATGGGGCTTAATCCGCTAGCTAGACTCCTGGTGAGCCTGGGGGCTCTGGTCCTGGGTGTCACCGTTCACGAATTCAGTCACTGCCTCATGGCCTACCGCCTGGGCGACCGGACGGGGCAACGCATGGGCCGCCTCACGCTGAACCCACTCGCACATCTGGACCCAATGGGCACGCTGATGATGGTCATTTCGGCGCTCTCGGGGTTCGGCATCGGTTGGGGCAAACCCGCGCCTGTCTCGCCCTGGAGCCTGCGACCGCGCGGACGCGCGGGCATGGCGCTGGTGGCGCTGGCCGGGCCGCTATCCAATTTCGCCATCGCCGCCGTGCTGAGCCTGGCGCTACGGCTACTGCCGGCCGTGCCCTTTACTGGTGCGGTCTATATGCTGTATGTGATCCTGCTGCAGGTAGTCGTCATCAACCTGGGCCTGACGGCCTTCAACCTGCTTCCGTTGCCCATGTTGGATGGCTTTCACGTCCTGATGGGTATTATCGGCAGCATCCGCGCCAACTGGGCCTACGACCTGGGCAACTGGTTGGCCCGGCTGGAGCCGCACGGCCCGATGATCCTGCTGGTGCTCGTCATGCTCGGTGGGCTGACGCGCTCGAGCTTTAGCCCGCTGACCATGCTGGTCACGCCGGTCTTTAACCTGCTGGTCAAGCTCGTCGGCCTGAGCTAGTGCCATGCGGCCAGGTTACCGGGCCCGGCAGTTCTGGCAGGCGCTGACTGCAGCTCCGGGCGCAGATGCACCGCTTGCACTGGCGCCCGAGCTGCTCGAACTCTACCGCCATATGCCCCGCGCGGATCGCGCCCATGGCCTGCGCACCTACCGGCTGTTGGCGGCCGGCGGCTATCCGGAGGAATTGCTGATCGCCGGCCTGCTGCACGATGTGGGCAAGAGCAGGTCCGGCATCCATCTGTGGGACCGGGTCCTATTCGTCCTCGCCGACCGGTTGGCGCCGGGCTGGCTGGGCGCCCTGTCGAGAGAGCAGCGTACTGCTCGCCTGGCCGTGGGGCTCGTGGCGCTGAGGGATCATGCCGAGGTAGGCGCCGCTCTTGTCACGGCTGCGGGAGGCTCGCCCAATACGGCCCGGTTGATCCGCTACCATCACGCCAATACCACATCCCTCGCCTGGCCATCCGCAGACCTGGCGCTACTCAAGGCTCTGCAGGCGGCCGACGAGCAGTGTTAGCTTTGTACCCTATGGGTTCCTTGGGGAGGAAAGGTCGATGTCCGAGTTTCAGGTGACCATCGTCGGCTTGGGTGTTACAGGCACCTCGTTGGGTCTGGCGCTCAAGAAAGCTTCGCGCGAGATACGCATCGTGGGCCACGATCGGGACCCTGAAGCAGCGGGCGCTGCGCGCAAACTCGGCGCCGTCGATCGCACTGAATGGAACCTACCTTCCGCCTGCCGCGGCGCGGGCATCGTCATCCTGGCTCTGCCCCTGGGGGCCATGCAAGAAACCCTCCAAGTCATCGGCCCGGACCTCACTGAGGGCTGCCTGGTTACGGACACGGCGACACTCAAGGTGCCCGTCCTCGCCTGGGCCAGGGAGGCCATGCCCAGCCACGCCTCGTTCGTTGGCGGGAGCCCTACTGGCGCGCGAGGCAGAGCGACAGAGCCATCTGCCGACCTGTTCAAGGGGAGCACCTACTGCCTCTGCCCGGACACAACGACCCCGCCCGATGCCGTAGACCGCGCTTCGGACCTGGCCCTGGCCGTGGGCGCCACCCCTCACTATCTGGATGCGGCCGAACATGACGGCCTGGTCGCCAATGTGGAGCAATTGCCCTCCCTGCTCGCCCTGGCTGCCCTGCAGGCGGCCAGCAGCGGCAGCGGATGGCGCGACATGACCAAGGTGGGCGGCGGGCACTTTGAGCAGCTCCTGGCTACCCTCAACTCGAACCTGGATCTGGACCTGGACGCTGCCGCCGCCAATGACGGCAACGTGCAGCGCTGCCTCGACGATATGCAGCAGGCCCTGGACAGTCTGCGCGCTCTGTTGAGCGCCCCTCCCAAGGAGCGTAAGCAGGCGGTCGAGCGGCTGTCCGCAGCCAGAGCCGAGTGGGGGCGTCGCGGCTCGGAGGCACAGCCGGAGCCGCTACCCCAAGTAGGCTTTAGCCTGCGCAGGCTTTTCTGGTTCCCCAGACAGCGGTCTACGTAGAGACACCGCGCAGAGGCCCTGCAGAGCCTGCGCAGCGGCCGACCTGCGCGCCGGTAGGGGGGAGCATGCCGAGCCGGATGAGGTTATTGCTCTTGTTTGCCGTGACTCTGGCCCTCACGGGCGCCGCCGGCGGTTCGACCTGCGAATCGATCGGCGCGGGGCGCATGCCCATCGGGCTCTGCCGCGCGGCATCAGCCCCTGTCAAGGCCGCGCTCTCCGTCGAGCCGGCTGTGTGCGGACCATCCCGGCCTACCCCAGAAGCACACCCCGGCTCCACGGCGCTGCGCGCTTGGGCAGCGCCGGCAAGCGTTCGCCTCAACGAGTTCCTGCCCGCCCCTTGCCGCATCGACTGGGACGGCGGCGGCACCCCCACCCATCTCGACGAGTGGATCGAGCTACACAACACCTCGAACATCCCCTGCAACCTGGGGGGCTGGAAGATCCTGGTGCAGGGCTCGCACGTCTCGACCCATACAATAGCCCCCAGCACGACCCTGCCGCCGTTGGGCTACCTCGTCCTCTACCGCAAGGACACCGGCCTCGAACTGCCCAATTCGGCGGGCCGGGTGCAGTTGTTCGCTCCCGGCGTAGGCATCGTCGATCGCTACGTCTATAGCACGACGGGGCCAGACTGCTCGTGGGGCCTCACGCCGGATGACCTGAACTGGCACGCCTACTGCCGGCCTACACCCGGGGAGCCGAACCGCGTTTGGCACGCCGCTTACCTGCCGCTTGTGCTCGGCGGCAGCGAGCCGGCCGCCTCACACCGCCAAACGACTAGCGGATCGCCTTGAACACGTCGATCTGCCCCTTGCTGCCATGGATCCGTGCGGGGAAGGCTGCCACCTGTGCGTACCGGCCCTCCATGAGCGGAAGCAGTTCGCGGTCCAGGTCTCCGGTCTGGGTATAATCAAAGATGATCCAATCGAACCGCTTCTCGATAACGCCGCGCTTGTACGCCTCGCGCCCCGCACCCAGTTCGTCCTGATAGTACCAGGTCTCATGGATCTCCTGCGGGGTGTGCCCGGGCACGCCGTTCTCAATCAGGTAGAAGCGGCCGATCTGCCCTTGCTCCATCAAGAGGGTGCTATCCTCCTGCACCATGCGCCGGAGGTAGACGATGAGTTGGGTGGTATCCGGCCAGAAGGTGCGCAGGCCGTCGAGCATGCCCTGGCCCCGCATTGCCAGCAGGCCGGCAAGGGCCAACCCCAACACGCCGGCCACGGGCATGCGCCAGGCGCCGGCCCCCCGCCAGAACAGCAGACGCCTGGGCAGAGCGACAACCCCGCCCCCCGCCATTGGAGCCAAAGCCAGAGCCATGTAGCAGGTGTGCTTGTAGAGGGTGGTGACATCGCGGTTGAGCAACTGGTAGAGGCCCAGGCTGGCCCCGATGGCCAGCAGCCCCAGGCTGAGCCCTCGCCGCCCCCGTTCGAGGAAGGCGAGCATCGCCACCGGAAGCATCGGCCCCAGATAGTAGGCCAAGTCGCCCAGGACCTTTTGTTCAATACCCAGCTCGGGCACCTGCTTGCTCAGCACCTGGCCCTGCCAAACCTGCAGCAGCGCCTGGCGATAGATGAGCGCGTATAGAGGCACGGTGAGCAGCGGCGCACCGATAAGGAGCAGGTGGGTCAGTGTTCCCTGGTGCAGGATGGTCGGGCGGCGCGAGGGCTCTGCCTGCTGCGCCACGGCGGCAATGGCCAAGACGGCCGCGGCGACAACGACCAGCGCGGCCGCGGCATACTTGGTCAGCACGGCCAACGCCATCAGCGCGCTGCCGGCAGGATAGAGGCGGCTCCTGCGATCCAGCAGAGCGACCAGCCACAAGTAGAGGCCTGTGCCGGCCAAAAGAAGGCTCAGCGCATCGTAGGTGGCCAGCGTGCCGACGGCGATAGCCGGGCCGTACACGGCATAGGCAGCACCGGCAATATGGCCGGCAAGGCGACCGTACACCTTGCGTGCCGCCAACGCGACCGGAAGCACGGTCAGCGTGCCGAGTACTGCGTTCAGCCCCCTAGCGCCCTCGACCCCGCCCAGCATCCCGGCGAGGCCCAGCGGCCCATAGCTCAGCACCGGCCAGCCCATGTGAAAGGTGATGCCGGGGGCCTCCCTGCCGCTGAGCATGAGCCAGCCGTTGTAGAGGTTGACCGCCTCGTCGACAAAGGCCGTCCGGTAGTCCAGGTCACTACGCAGGGCCAGCGCCACCACGAGGACGAGCCCAAGGGCAAAGGCATCCAGCCAACTCGCCAGCCTCTCCCGGTTCATACTACACCTCTACTTGAAGTAAGAGTCCGCAATGACATCGCGAAAAGCTTCCAGACTCTCCGGGCTGGAAGCCACCGACCAGTTGATCGCGTTCCACTCGCGGTCTCGCTTCATCTCCAGCAGGAGGACGCCCTGCACCAGGGGATAGTGGGTCTTGAGGGAACTGAAGCAATCTCGCAGCCAGGCGGCCTTGCTGCCGCCCTGTTCCGCCGTCGCCAGTTCTGTCAGCATGATCGGTTTGCCGTACCGCTCTGCGGCTTGGTACTGTTCGGCAAAGAGCTGCCCAAAAGTCTGCCAGGCTGACCAGTCGAAAGTAGGCACAGTGCCGTGGTTGAGAACGGTTGTGCCGACCATATCGACCACGTCATCACCGGGATAGTAGAGGAGCGTCCATTCCTCGTTGAGCCACATCGCACTCCACAGAAAGAGCACGTTATCCGCTCGCTCGGCTCTGAACAGATCGACGATGCGCCGGAACGCGGCCCTGTACGCTTCCGGGTCTCCTTGCCAGGGATACCACTCCTTGGTGCCCGGCTTGGTGCTCTGCTCGTGGGCGAAGCGGAGGATGAGGGGGCGGCGCGTAGCGCGGGCTCCCCTGGCCCAGGAGCGGATGTAGGAATCGTGCTCACCGGCGGCAATAGCGGCCAGGGAGTATTCCTCCTGCGGAGCGGTTGGCTGCGCAAAGTTGCGCTTCCACGGCTCCCAGGTAATCACAGGTACCAGGTTGGCCTTGGCCGCTTGCTCGATCCACCGGTGGGGAAAATCGCGCTCGTCGTCGCCCCATGACTGGAACCAGAGCACGTATTGCAGCTTGTGGCCGATGAGGCGCTCAAGATGCCGCACCGCCGCCAGGCCATCGTGCGGGCTGCCGTCCACATAGGCGCCCAGGCCCACGTGCCCGCTCGCATTCAGCGTCGCTACGGGCTGTTGGCCCTCCAGGTCTTCAGTGCCCAGCCAGACATGGCAGGATGCCAGGCCGGCCCCACCAACCAGCGCCACGATCAGCAGCGCCATGGCCAGTGCACAGGGTCGCCGCCGAGTCGGGGGTCTGTCAGTCCGCATCCACTCAACCTCCGCTCGTCTCTACACAGCAGCATAGCACGAACGCGGCCAAGCCCATCACTCGGCAGCATCAGTAGGCGAACTCGTATAGGGCGAGTGATGCAAGCCCATGCCTGCCCTCAGCCAATGAGTCAGCGACAGCTCCACCCCATACCACGAGTTCCGCATGGCACGGCTGAGCAGGAGCATGTAAAAGCCCGCCCAATACAGGCTGCCCAGGTCAGCCATCCACAAGGGGTGCGTCGCCAGGTGGTAGACGCTCGCGCCGGCCAGAAGCAGGAACAGAGCCATCTGCGGCAACGCCTTTTGCCAATACCAGGCGCGCCGATTCTCCTTACGCGTCACGCGATAAGTCGGCTTGCGCCTGGGGCCATGCAGCAGAGCCATAAGGGTGGCCCTGGCATAGACCGGGGCCATACCCAGCCACGTTTGCCGGGCACGCCACACATCCTCATACGGCAACCCCTCCCCAAGGCCAACCAGAAACAGCTCCGTCGCCAGCACATACGGCCACAGATGCAGAGCATAGCCGGCTTTGCTCGCAACCAGCGGCTGCACGCCCACAGCCAGGCTGACGACCGGCGTGAGCGCAAAGACGAGCATCGCAAAGCTAAAGAGGTAAAAGAGCGCCATGTGGCCGAACTGTAGGTGTTGCCGCAGGCTCAGGCCCCGCTTAGGGCCCCAGAAGGCAAGCCGCATCGTGTCCAGCGCCCACGTGCCCCGCTGTTTCACCATATTGGCCATATCTTCAGGCGGCACCTGAGCAACTGCCCCCACAACAGGCAGATAGAGACCGCGCCAGCCGCGTCGCAGGGCCTCCACGCCCGACTGGAGATCCTCCACCAGGTTCCAATCAGGGAAGCCGCCGATATCCTCCAGCGCCGCGCGCCGCCACACCAGCCCCGAGCCGCAGGGAAAGACGGCATTAGCGGCATTCTTGCTCAGCATCATGCGCCGATAGAAGAGCGGCTCCCGGTTGCAGAAAGGATCTCCGGGGCCGACCAATGCCTCCTTTACGGTCTGCACATAGGCAAGCCCCTCGTCGGCCAGCAACTGGCCCATCGCCTTGCGCAGAAAGCGCCGATCTCCGACCTTGTCGTCGGCATCGCGCGTCTCGACATACTCGACCTCGGGCATCTCCGCTACAGCATAGGCCAGGGCCGAGTTCAAGTTCCCGGCTTTGGCCTCGCCGCGGCGGCTGGGGTTGCCACGCGGCGGCGGCTCGTGGTACAACACAGTGGCCTGCGGATATCGCGCGGCCAACCGGGCCGCCAGTGCGCGCATCTCCTCGTTGTGTTGGTCGTCGCTGATGATGATGCGAATGCAGTGCTGAGGATAGTCCTGGCGCAGGACCGAGCAGGCAGTCACATAGACCATCGGCGGCGGCTCGCCACAGGTAGGGATGATCACGAGGATCGGAGGCTCCTCACCCAGCACCACCGGGCGCTCCTCGGGCACCCGGTATTGCCACTGGTTGGCGATCGTCAGCAACGTGAGAGCCACGGTGAGCAGATTGGCGCCGGCGAAAGGAAGCGAGAGCCAGAGCGCATCCCTGTTGAGGTGGACGAGCGCCCAGGGCAGATACCAGACGGTCGCGAGCACGAGCAGGATGGCCATCAGCCGGAAGAGCCGGTTCCTCATCTATCACCTCCCAGCCGCGTTCCGCCAGACCGTGATGCGCACCGGGTAGGCAAGATAACGGAGATCAGGCCCGAGGCGGATGGCCGTGGTACTGGTAGCATAGGCGGGCACGTACGTCCCGCAATCCCTGACTGCGGCGGCAATCTCCTCGGACCCCGATCCAACGCCCTCAACGCTCACGAACCAGTCAAAGTCGCAGAGGGCGCTGGCGGTCCCCCCGCGAGCGAGGTCCTCGGTCGTAGAGATATCCCACAGCGATTGGATGTGCCCCTCGGCATAGAGAGAGAGGGCAAACGGCCAGGGATCGTTGCTCAAGAGCCTGTCGCCGGGCCGTACAGCCCGCGTGAGGTAAACGCCTACCTCGCGCACGTCCGCCCAGCCGCGCTCGAGCTGCCCGACCTGCACCAGGGCCAGCAGCGCCAGGCCCATCGTAGCAGCCAAGGCAACGGGGCGACCCAGAATGTGCCCCCAGAGGGTCGCGAGTGCCAGGCCCATCAAGGGCGAGGCGAAGAGCAGCCCCAAGACAGTGCGTGCCTGCTCCGCGATGCTGTTGCCGGTCAGCGCGTGATAGGCCGGCCAAAGCAGCAGGCCCCCCAGCAGTACTGCCACCAATCGCCCGCGCCGGCGCGCCACAAATCCACCGGCGACGGCCAAGGGCAGCGGCCCACTGAGGGCATACACACGGCCGAACCAGGCTTCCAGCGGGCCGGACGGCTGTGGCGCCGGCAATGCCGACCAGGTGGCGCCGGCCACCCGCGCGGCCTGCCCATAGAGCGATGGGAGGGCGACACACGCTGCAGCCAGCAACATGACCCCGGCGATGCCGGAATCCAGAGCGGCTCGTTGTGGGCGCAGGGAAAAGAGGACGGCCAGGAGGGGAAAGGCCATGAACGCCGCCGGCCAGGCATTCAGGCAAGCAAAGACAAAGGCCAGCACGGCCACGAGCAGCCAGGCGCGATGGTTGCGCTGGGCGAGTTCGGTCACAGCCATCAGGCTGACGGCCACCCCAGCCGCAGCCGGCGCCTCGGGGACCGCCTGGCGCGAGAGGGCCAGCAGCAAGCCGTTAGCCGCCAGCGCCACCGTCGCCCAAAAGCCGGCCTGCGCACCGAACAGGTTCTGGGTGGCGCGCGCGGCCGCCGCGACGGCGATTCCCATCATGCTCAAGGCCAGGATGCGTGCCCCGACCAAGCCGCCTATGATGTAGGCTAGCGCGGCCAGCGGAGGCCAGAGCGGGGAAGCGGCAGACCACCCGATCATGCCGCGGCTGCGGAGTACCCAAAGGCCATTGCTGATGCTCCAAGCCTCTTCGTGGCTTGGCCCGTTGTAGCCGACGGTCGCCAGGCAGGCTACCAACCAGAGCCCTATGGCAGCCAGCGCTGCTCGCTCGTATCTACGCCGTCGGTCCATTAGCATACCCACTGGCTGTCATGGTACGGATGGGAGCACACGGCGTGCCATCGGGCCAGATTTGGGGTGCCGGTACGGGGAGAGGCGCGCAGAACGAGGCGCTCTGGCTCGTGGTCCACGAGCCAGAGCCATGGGGCTACTCCAGGGGCTGCCCGTAGCGATCGCCGGAAAAGACTTCGCCCCATTCCTTGCGCACGCGGGGGGCGGGCCAGGCCTTGGGGAGGCCGAGCGGTGTGCAGGCGATGACCTCTACCTCCGCCGGCAGGCCGCAGACGGCCTTGACCCGCTCGGGGTCGAAGGCGCCGATCCAGCAGGTGCCATACCCCAGGCTACGCGCGGCGACCACCATATTTTCCAGCGCGATCGCCACATCTACCCGGTACCATTTGGCGCTGACCTGGGGCAGGCCCACCGCCACCAGGATGTGCGACGCCTTCGCCATCCACATCTGGCCGTTGCAGGCCTCGGCTACGCGCCGCTTCTGCGCGGGATCCCCCACGACCACGAAATGCCAGGGCTGACGGTTCGCCGCTGAGGGAGCCTGGCGCCCGGCCTCCAGGATCTGGCGGAGATGCCCCGCGGGGATAGAGCTGTCCTCGTATTCGCGCACGCTTCGCCGCTCGAGAATCGTCTGCAGTGTGTCCATGTCATACCTCCTCATGCAGAACCCGCTCTCTTCTACCCCTATGGTTATACAGAAAACCGCCCATGATGCAAACGGGAGCAAGTTGCAGCATTCAGCCCCCTCTGAGTTCTTGTGGTATAATGTCCTCATCCCTCGCGTGTGGGGCAGTACAAATGGCTCGCTGAGACGTGCAATGGACATCTCCTACACACCGTACATATGGCCGCTGACGTTCGCCGCAGTGGCCTCAACGGTACTCGCCGTGTACATCTGGCGCCGACGAAGAGCGGCTGCAGCACGCTCTTCCCTGGCCCTGATGGCGGCCGCCATCGGCTGGTACGCAGCGGGCTATGTCCTCGAGATTCTCGCCCCCGACCTACAGAGCAAAGTCTTTTGGGCCAAGCTGGAGTATGTCGGCCTGTCCTCCTTGCCGGTGTTCTTTTTCTGCTTCTCCCTGCAATATGCCGGATTCGGGGCCACGCTCACCCGGCGCAGGGCCGCCTTGCTGGCCGCGACGCCCGTGGTCACCACGCTGCTGGCCGCGAGCAACGATCTGCATGGGCTGATCTGGCCGCACATGTCGCTGGAGACGATCGGCTCCGTCCGACTGCTGGCGCTGGGCCACGGCCCCGCCTTTTGGGCCTTTACCGCCATCTCTTATGCTCTTCTCGTGTTGGGGGTGGGCTTACTGGCCGGCACGACGCTGCAGAGCAGCGGCCCCTATCGCTGGCAGGGGTTCCTGCTGGTGGCCGCGATAACCGTGCCCGTGTTGCTCAACCTCGGCTACGGAGTCGGCATTGCGCCCATGCCCTACCTCAACCCCACGCCCATCGCCTTTGCGCTCTGGGTCACCCTCGTCGGCCTGGACATCTTTCGCTTCCGGCTGCTGGACCTGGCGCCCATCGCCCGGCGGGCAGTCTTTGACCATATGCGCGATGGCGTGCTCGTTCTGGATAGCCACAGCCGCATCGTCGATCTGAACCCGGCCATGGCCGAGGCGACAGGGGTCCGGCCGGCAGAGGCCATCGGCCGGCCGGCGCGAGAGGTATTTGCTCGCTGCAGCGAGTTCTCCACATACCTAGACGAGGCGGCGGGGACGGAGGTAGAGATCAGGGTCAGCGGCGGGGGCTCGGCCCGTCACTGTGCGCTCTCGATCACAGCAATCCCCGAGCAGGGGGCGGACGCGGCAGGCCGGATCCTGGTTCTGCGCGACATGACGGCCCTGAAGCAACTGGAAGCCCAATTCCACCAGGCGCAGCGTATGGAGGTCATCGGCCAACTGGCCGGCGGGGTGGCCCACGACTTTAACAACCTGCTGACGGCGATCACCGGCTATGCGGACCTGGCGCGCGATTCGCTCGCGCCCGAAGACCCGGCCCGGCAAGACATCAACCGCATCCTCCGCAACGCCGAGCGGGGGGCACGGCTCACCCGGCAGCTCTTGGCCTTTGCGCGCTGTCAGGCCATGTCTCCGCGCACGCTGGATCTCAATACACTGTTGCAGGAAGTGGAAGGCCTGTTGCCGCGGCGCATCAGCGAGAGCATCGTGCTCCGCGTCGTTCGCGCGCCAGAGCCGGTGCTCGTCTGGGCGGATGCGGGCCAGATCGAGCAGGTCGTCATCAACCTGGTGCTCAATGCCATCGATGCCATGCCCAACGGCGGCGCCCTGACCGTCCAGGCCGGCAACACCACCATCCGGGAAGGCAACAGCCACCCCCCAAATCTGCCGCCGGGGGAGTATGCCACACTCTCCGTCACCGATACGGGCACGGGCATGGGCGCCGCAATCCAGGAGCATCTCTTCGAGCCGTTCTTCACGACAAAAGAAGCAGGCAAGGGCACGGGGCTGGGGCTGGCCGCCGTATTCGGCATCGTCAGGCAGCACCAGGGCGCCATCCGGGTCAAGAGCGAGCCGGGGCGAGGCAGCACCTTCATCATCTACCTGCCGCGGCCGGCCTCGCCCTCGCCAGACCCTGCAGAGCCGATTTTTCAAGGCTCGATGACCACCGGCACGCCCAGCTCGGCCCAGTCGTAGAGCATCGCTGCCTCCTGAACGCCCAGGATAATGCAGCCGTAGGATGCCGGCCGGCCCAGCAACCCCTCCCACAGGCGCACGCCGCCGGCATTGATCGGCAGAGCATGGATGCCGTTGTAGAGGTCGGGGCCGGCCTGGTAGACGGAGAGGAAATGCGGCATCAACAGGCTCCACTGGTTGGCGTAGGCGCTCTCCACCTTTTCCAGGATCTGGAACGTGCCGGTCACAGTCGGGGAATCGGGAATGCCGGTAGAGACGGGCCAATCCCACAGCAGAGCGCCATTCTCAAAGACCTGCATGCGCTGCCGGCCCAGGTTGATGACGATGCGCTTGTTCGCCACAGGCACGTGCGGCCACAGCACATCGGGCGAGGGGATGACCAACTCCTGGCCTACCTGCAACCTGTCTGGGATCACAGCGGGATTGGCCTCAGCCAGTACAGCTGGGGGGAGCCCGTGGCTGACGGCGATACTGATAAGGGAATCCATGGGCTGAACCACATACACACCCTCCGGGTGCGTCAGGTAGAGAGTCACCATTCCGCCCCCCGCCTGCAGAGCCGCAGCGACCTGCTCTACAGCCTCATCGAGGCGAAAGCCCCGCCCCTCACCGATCTCTGCCGCCAGGCCGGCCAGGGTCGCGCGGATGGCCTCGTGATCGATGGCCAGCTCGGGGCCCCCGCCCGATGCGGACGCAACAGACAGCCAGCCGGCAATCGTTCTGCGGTCGGGGGTCCAGGATAGGTTCTCGTTGCGCAGCATGTCGTAGGCGGCCAGCTCCAGGCGGGCGGACACCAGGCGCTCAGCCTCGGGCAAGAGTGACGAGACATCGCTTACGCGTGGGGCAATCGGCTGCAGGGCGATCTCGATGGGCCCACTCGCCCGCTGGGTCGTGACCCCCTCGATGAGCCGCGCCAGGGTCGTGTCCTCGTCCAGCACGGAGCCGTACTCGCCCGGGACGGCCACCAGGCGCTCCCCGTCGAGCGCCAAGCCAGCCTCGACCGGCGGCACAGCCGCATGCATGCCCACCGTACGCAGGGCCAGGCGCGCCGCCTCCGTATCGATGGTCACCGCCGGCTGGATATCGTAGCGCCCGAGCCAGAAAGCCAACCCGGCCGGCAGGTCCGGCTCATCGCGCCCCACGGCCAGCGCCGCCCTGGCCGTGGCCTCGGCGTCGTAGCGGACCCCCGCCTCGGCCCAGGATACCGCCCACTGCCTCTGCCCGTCGGTGAAGACAAGCCTGGGCGCTTGCAGAGCCGCCAACGGCGCACGCAGCGCATCTGCAGCCTCTGCCTCATCCATACCGGCCAGGGCCACGCCCGCGCAGTGCACATTGGGGTACACACGGCCCTCATAGCGGCGCGCAGCCGACAGAAGGAGTGCCTGCGTGCCCAGCCAGCCGATACAGACCACACCAACCAGCACCAACATGACCACAACCAGGGCCATCAGGTGCTCCTTGATACGCGTTTCGGGGCGCACACCGGGGAACGCATCGCTACCCGTCATTGCACTACTCCCTTGCTTTCAATGCTCTTTATTGCAGACGTCGGTAGGGAGCTACGGGTTCCCGATTTCCTCCACTGGGCGGATACCGCCGGCCAGCGGACGCAAGCAGCTTGCGACAAGAGCATATGTATCCATAAACTGATTGCTATACGCTATTATACAACTATGCTCACTATTCTCAAAACAACAACGCCGGTCAGGCCGAGCGCGAAAACGCATACACTTGGTGTTCGCGCTCTTCTCTGGTATGCTGTGCCTGTGTCGCCGGCAGCGTACACTCTATGAACCTGGAAATGGGAGAAGAAACGATGAAAGCGGTGCGATTGGTGGGGGTGGGAAGCCCTCTGGAGATGCAGGATGTGCCCAGGCCGGCCCCGGCTGAGGGCGACGTCCTCGTTCGGGTGCGAGCAGCCGGCATCTGCCGCTCCGACGTCCACTACCGGGCGGGCACATCGCCGGCCGGCCCCTTGCCGCTGACTCTGGGGCACGAGGTCGCCGGGGTCGTTGAGGAGGTAGGGCCGGGGGCGACCGGCGGCGTCCGGCCGGGGGATAGGGTCTGCCTGCACTACCTCGTCACCTGCGGACGCTGCGCCCATTGCAGCGCCGGCCGCGAACAGTTCTGCCTCTCCGGCGCCATGCTAGGCAAGCACCGCGACGGCGGCTATGCCGAGTACATCGCCGTCCCCGCCCGCAACTGCGTGCCGCTCCCAGAGGAAATCCCCTACGAGCAAGGCGCCATCCTGATGTGCTCCTCGGCGACCTCGCTGCACGCCCTCTACCGCTCTGGGCTGCAGGCGGGCGAGACGGTAGCCGTCTTTGGCGCCGGCGGCCTGGGCATGTCAGCCATCCAGTTGGCGCGGCTGTTCGGCGCCCACCGGATCTATGCCGTCGACGTCAGCCCGCGCAAGCTGCGCCTGGCCGCCCGGTATGGGGCCATCCCGGTAAACGCGGCACAGAGCGACCCCGTGCAAGCGATCCACCGACAGACCGGCGGGCGCGGGGTCGATGTGGCGCTGGAGGTCATCGGCCTGCCGCAGACCATGCGCCAGGCGGTGCAGGTGCTGGGCATCCATGGCCGGGCCGTCCTGGTCGGCATCACCGGCCGGCCCCTCGAGATCGACTCCTACCACGACCTTCTGGGCAAAGAGGCGGTGGTCATGGGCTGCAACGACCACCTCTTGCACGAGTTGCATCGCCTGATCGAATTCGTCCGCCTGGGCCGCCTGGACCTGGGGAGCGTCGTCACCACTCGTGTGCCGCTCGAGGCGGAGCCGATCAATCAGGCCCTCGACGCCCTGGAGCAGTTCGGCGGAGACGTGCGAACGGTAATCATCCCGTAGAATTGCAGCAGATTGAAAGATCTGCAGACGGGCAAAGGGCTGACATAGGTCGGCTTTGGCACGCTCGGGCACATGGAAGGGCACATCTTCCGAGTTTCCAAGCCCCTACGCCCCATACCCCCCATCCGGCCTCAGCGCCACCTCCACCTCCCGCAAGCGCTGCGCCAGCCGCGTGTTGCGCTGGGCGATGCGGTCGTTGCGCACCGCCATACTCACCGCCTTCCAGCTCCCCACCAACACCACCAACCGCTTGGCGCGGGTGACGGCCGTGTAGAGCAGGTTGCGCTGCAGCAGGAGGTAGTGCTGCCCCAAGAGGGGGATAACGACGGCCGGGAACTCGGAGCCCTGCGCCTTGTGCACGCTGACGGCATAGGCGTGGGTCAACTCGTCGAGCTGGAGATACTCATAGTTGACGCGCTCGCCGTCGAAATCGACCGTCACCTCCCGCTCTTCCAGGTCCACGCCCACCACACGGCCCAGGTCGCCGTTAAAGACCTTTTTGTCATAGTTGTTGCGGATTTGCATCACGCGGTCGCCGAGGCGGAAGGTGCGCGCGCCGTGTTGCACCTCCGGCTTGGCCGGGCCGGGCGGGTTGAGCTGCTCCTGCAGGCGACGGTTCAGCTCGCCGACGCCCGCCACGCCCCGGTGCATGGGGCTGAGGACCTGGATATCGCCCTGCGTGTTCAGGCCAAAGTAGTTCGGGATGCGCCGGGAGACCAAGTCGAGGATCAAATCCGCCGCCTGGGTCGGGTCAGGCTGCTTGAAGAGGTAAAAGTCGCGGATCTCGCGGGAGACCCGAGGCAGCTCGCCGCGGTTAATACGGTGGGCGTTGGCGATAATCGCGCTGCCCGCGGCCTGGCGAAAGATGGTCGTCAGCCGCGTGACGGGGATGACCCCGCTTTCGATCAGATCGCGCAGGACGTTGCCCGGCCCCACGGAGGGGAGCTGGTCCATATCGCCCACCAGCAGCAGGTGGCTGCCGGCCTCGATGGCCTTGAGCAGGTGGTTCATCAGCAGGATGTCCACCATCGAGCACTCGTCGATGATGACCAGGTCGGCATCGAGGGGGTTGTCGCGGTCGTGCATAAAGGCCTTGCCGGCGGCAGGGTTGTACTCCAGCAGGCGGTGGATGGTCTTGGCCGGCAGGCCGGTCGCCTCACTCAGCCGCTTGGCCGCGCGGCCCGTGGGCGCCGCCAGGAGCACGCTGCCGCCTTTGGCCGCCAGGAGCGCGATCAGGCTGCCGATGATGGTGCTCTTGCCCGTGCCCGGCCCGCCGGTGAGCACGGCCACCCGCTCCGTCAGCGCCATGCGAATCGCCGCCTGCTGCGGCGCCACCAGCTCGATGGCGCTCTTGCCGGCCAGCCACCCAAAGGCCCGCTCCCAATCCACCCCCTGGAACTGGGCCAGCCGGTCGCGCGGCGCCGCTTGCAGCAGGCGCAGCTTGCGCGCCACCCCCAGCTCGGCCTGGAAGAAGGGATGCAGGTAGACGGCCTCATCCTCCGCGACCAGCGCCTCGCGTTCGACGAGCCGGCCCAGGTGCTCCTCGCAGGCCGCAAGCGGCACCTGCAAGAGTTCGGCGGCACGGGCGACCAGGTCGTTGCGCAGGGCGAAGCAGTGCCCCTCATCGCAAAAGGTACTCAGGCAATAGGTCAGGCCGGCCTCGATGCGCTGCGGCGAATCGAGCGCCCCGCCGAGGGCCTGGGCGATACGGTCGGCCGTCTTGAAGCCGATACCTGAAACGTCGCGCGCCAGGCGGTAGGGATCGTTCTGCACCACCGCCAGCGACTCGTCTCCATAACGCTTGTAGATGCGCACCGCCAGCCCGGCGCCGATGCCCTGGCCCTGCAGAAAGATCATGATCTCTTTGATCTGCTTCTGCTCTTCCCAGCCTTGGCGGATGCGCTCGGCACGCTTGGGGCCGATGCCGGGCACATCCTGCAGGCGGTCGGGCCGCCCCTCGATGACCTCCAACGTCTCCAGCCCAAAGGCATCCACGATGCGCCCGGCGTTCACCGGGCCGATGCCCTTGATCAGCCCGCTGCCCAGGTACTTGCGGATGCCCTCAACGGTGGCCGGGAGCTGCACGCTGAACGAGCGCACCTCGAACTGGCGCCCATACTCGGGATGGTTGCGCCAAAAGCCGTGCAGGCGCACCAGCTCACCGACCGCCGCCCCGGCCAGCGTGCCCACCGCCGTCACCTCGTACGCCTTGCCCTTGGGTTGCACGCGGGCCACGGTGTAGCCGTTCTCCGCGTTCTGATAGGTAAAGCGCTCAATCGTCCCCTCCAAAGACTGGAGGGGCACTGCAGTGGGCGCTACTCCGCTCTCCGGCCCTCGTACTCCGGCCAACTCGATCACCTCTACTAGCCGCCTGGGGTATCTGTACAGTACGCCGGTAGATGATAACACGGATACGCCGGCCGGGCAAAGAGTACATGCTTATGTCACTTGATGCCTATCCGAAAAGCCAGCGGGCCGGGCTCCCACGCCCGGCGAGCGGCCTGAGGGTGGCACCTCTTGGGCCAAAACCGGCGGGCCCCTCCGCTACGCTTCGGGCAAGGGTGGGAGCCGCCTCGGCTACTTTTCGGATAAGCCCCAAGATCATCGATAAGGGCA
>DAOUGZ010000275.1:0-5169 GCA_034428955.1 Anaerolineae bacterium
CTGGCCGAAAAAGACGTCCAACTCAAAGCCGATGGGCGGGAACTGGGTACGCCCGTAGACGAGGGCAATCATCACACTATGCTCCCACCGACGCTCGAGACGATGCGCCGGCTCGCCGACCAGCGAAGCAATCTCGTCGCGCAGGGCGAACGCCTGCTGCAGCGCGTTTGTGTTGTTGGCGGTGACGATGCCGAGGTCCACATCGGAGAACTCGTCCCACTTGCCGGTGACGAGCGACCCGCCCAAGAAGGCTCCTTCGATGAAAGGCTCGCGCCGGACCCGCCCGACGATCCGCTCCACGTGCTCCTGCCAGTGCATTGTCCCCCTCTCGCCAGTGGACAGTGGACAACCAACTACTGCTCACTGAGACAGGGTAAGCAAGTTGGGGACCAGCGGCAGGAGCCATCACGCCGATGCCGGTGGCGAACAGTGCATCATCCCGTTCAGCAGAGACCCGTGATGACGATGGACATCGCCTTAGCCCGGTTCCTACTCTAGCCGGGCGCGGGAGCCCGGCCGGCTAGAGAAAGGGTACAGGCTCAACGCAATCTCGTCCTGTCAGGCCGAGGGCCAGCCCGGCGGCGGCTGCAGCCGGGGCTCGGTCTCGGCCAGCGCGCGCAGGCGCGGGAAGGCCTCGTCGCCCGCAACCGTCAGGGCGGCAATCTCGTCGAGCAGCTCGGCGTCCTCCGCCGTCAGGGCATCCCCTGGGCCGAACATCAGGCCCCAGGGGTCCCAGGGCAGGATCTCGACCTTGTTCAGGGCCATAAAGTCGCGCAGCAGGTCGCCGCAGACAAACCACAAGCCCTTCATGTCAAGGATGCCGAAGCTCTCCGGATCGGCCTCGCCGCGGCGGCACCGGCGCCAGGCCTCGCCACCGGTCACAAAGCGGCCGGCCGGCATATCGCAGGTATCGAAATCGATGCCCAGGACCTCGCGCTGCAGGCTATCGAGCTGGGGGTCCACCATCCGCCAGCGCTTCTCGCTCGCGCTCCAATACTCGCAGACCCAGTGATCCTCGTAGTGGTTGGGCAGAAAATAGGTGCCAAAGCCGCAGCGGGCGCGCGCCGGCACGCCCTGATGGCGCAGCATGGCGCAGAGCATCACGGAAAAGTCGCGGCAGTTGCCGACGAGCCGCCGCTCCAGCGGGCGCTCCACGGTCAGCGGGCCGGCGTCCAACTCTACGATGCGCGCCAGCTTGGCGTCCACCGGGCGGATCTGGACCTCCTTCTGCCGCTCGCCGTCCAGCTTGAGGCCATAGCGCTCGGCCCAAAAGATGTGCACCATCAGCCCCTGCACCACCCAGCAGAGCCCGCCGACATCGCGAGGCAGCCCGGCGAAGAGCGGCCCATACTCCCCGGGGTCGGTCATCAAGCCGGGTGCCGCATAATAGTCGAGGACGGACGTGATCGTGCCGCTCATGTATAGCCCTCCAATCCACCACTCATAGCTCTACATCAACCATGCGCATCCGGCCCTCGCGCCACAGCGTAAGCTGCACCCGCTGCCCGACCAGCGAGCGCAGGCGCGCCTGCACATCGCGGTCGCTATCCACCGGGCGCCCGGCCAGAGACACGATCACATCCCCCACCTGCACGCCGGCCTGCGCTGCCGGGCCCCCCACCCGCACGCGGCCCACATAAGCCCCAGAGGGGAGCTGCAGGCCGTGCCGGCGAGCATAATCGCGGGCGGAGGTGATGGCCAGCCCCAACTCCGGCGGGTCGACAGCCGGGGCCAGCAATTGCTCCAGGCGCGAGCGGTCGAAGCCAACCACCACCTGGCCGTCAATGACGATCACCGGCACGCCCCGCTGCCCGGAGATGCGCACCATCTCGCCGGCGGCCGTGTGATCGGCCGCCACATTGTACTCCTTAAAGGCCACGCCGCGACGCGAAAGAAACTCTTTCGCCTGGTGGCAGTACGGTCAGGTATGCGTAGTGTAGAGGGTCACGTCCATCGCATCATCTCCTCCGAACGCTACGCCCCCTGGCCCCCAACCAACCCCAGGAAGAAGCGAAAGGCGTTCGTTCCCAGCGAGCGGGTGTAGTAACCGCCCTCCTGCACCACCAGCGTCGGCAACTGCAGCGCGCCGATCAACCGCCCGTTGGCCTCAAAGTCCACCGCCCGCAGCGTCCAAGAGCCGGTCGGGTCGCGCTTGGCCGGGTCCAGACCCAGGGCCACGACGAGAAAGTCGGGGCGGAAGCGCTGCACGTGCTTCAGGGCGCGGTTCAGTGCCTGGCGGTAGCGCTCGCCGTCCACCTCCTCGGGCAGCGGCAGGTTGATGTTGAACCCCTCGCCCTCGCCCGCGCCCTGCTCATCGGCAAAACCGGAAAAGTAGGGGTAGGCAAAGCTCGGGTGCCCATGGATGGAAACGGTCAGGACGTCGCTGCGCTCGTAAAAGATGTCTTGCGTGCCGTTGCCGTGGTGATAGTCTACATCCAGCACGGCGACGCGCCCGTTGGCGCTGAGGTAGTGGGCGGCGATGGCCGCCGAGTTGAAGTAGCAAAAGCCGCCAAAGGCGCGCCGTTCGGCGTGATGGCCGGGCGGGCGCACCAGCGCATGGGCCAGGCGGCGGCCACGCAGGATCTCGTCTGCCGCTGTCAGGGCACAATCCACCGCACGCCGCGCCGCCGCGTAGGCGTTGCGGTTCAGCGGCGTAAAGGTGTCGATGCAATAGTAGCCGGCGCGCACGGCCAGGTCCTTGGGCGGCCGGGCGGCGTTGCGAATGGGAAAGACGTAGGGGTAGACCGAGTGGTCCGCCTCCAGCCCCTCACAGACGCGCCGCAGGTAGCCGGCAAAGTCACGGTCGTGCACGGCCAGGATGTGCTTGTCCGCATAGCGACGGGCCGGCACGCGCTCAAAGAGGGCGGACTGGTCCAGCCGCTTGAGGATGGCATCGATGCGCACCGGCGCCTCCACATAGCCCCGCTCGCGCACATGGTGAATGGCCTGCTGCTCGTTGAGCACCAGCGCAATGCGCCGGTCCATGGAGCGCGTGGGCCTCACCGGCAGCGGCGGCTCGCCGCGCACGTACCGCGGCTCGCGCAGATGCACGGGGTCGTCCTGGAACGAATTCACGACCATCTCGATATACTCAGGCGGGCAGAGGTGGGCGTACTTGCGCTCCAGGATGGCGCGCACGGTGCACCGTGCCTCCTCACGGCTCAGCGGCCGGCGCCGGCCGAGGTCGTCATACAGCAGGTAGGGCGGGCAATCCCCAGCGGGCGTCACCGGCGTTTCGTAGGCCGTGCCGGTGATAGGGCGGGCACCGTAGCGCTCGTAGAAGCGCAGGCGAGCCGCATTCTGGCGCAGCGTGTGCGGGTCACGGCAGAGGCTGGGATCATCGGGGAGGCTCTCGAAGAAGAGGCCCTCACAGCCCAGCGCCTCGACCTCCTCACGAACGCGCTCGTAGAGAGCGCCGCCGATACCCCTGCCCATCACCGGCTTGGCCGAACCGATATAGTCCAGGTAGCACAGGCGCAGGTCGGCGGCATGCATCAGCAGGGCAAAACCCTTGACGTTGCCCTGCAGGTCATCGGCGACGATGAGGTAAGAGCGAAAGCGATAGCGCAGGGGATCACGCAGCTTTTGCGACAGGCTGGCGATGTCCTCTTCCGGGATAGCGGCGAACTGGCTGCGCAGGATCTCCTGGACCTGAGCGACGGCTCTCTTGTTGGCCGGTAACACGTCGTCATGGATGCGACGGATCCGAAACATACACGGCACCTCTACGATGCCAGCTTGGCTCGCTTCTCAGCATGGAACTCGAGCACTTGCTCCTGCACCTTGCGCAAATAGTCGCCACGCAGCGGATACCAGAAGAGCAACAGCGCACCAAGCAGCATAGCAATGCCGGGAACCAGGCCGATGCAGAGCTTGATGCCCAGGATGGCGCTGGCGGGCTGGTCGAGGAAGATCAGGCCCTGGTTCTGCTCTCGCGTGACAAAGTGTGTAGCCTCCAGGATGAACGGCATCAGGGCCAGGGCGATGGACTGGGCGGGCTTGGTGAGCAGGGCGTTCACGCCAAAGAAGGCGCCCTCGCGGCGCACGCCGGAGCGCAGTTCGTCTTCATCAGCCACCTGAGCAAAGAGCACGTTGGTCAGCGTCTGCGGGCCGGCCAGGCCAAAGCCGGCCAACACCAGGCAGAGCGGAATCAGCGCCGTTGGCACAACGACGATCAGGCAGAGGGACACTCCGGCGACGAGCAACAGGAGCTGTTGCGCCCCCACCACCCCCAGGCGCTTACGCAGCGGGCTGGTCAACGGCACGCCGACGATCAGCGGGATAAAGACGCACACCAGCACGATGATGGTGCTCACCTGCAAGACATAGTCGGCCAGGTAAAAGAGACCGCCCAGAATCAGCGCCTGCATGAGGATGGACATGAAATTCTGGGCCACGAGAACCAGGAACGAGCGGCTGGTAAAGGTGTACTTGAGCGCCTGCCCCAGCGGCAGGGGCTTATCCACCTGGGTAAACTCGGGCCGCTCTTTCACTTTGAGAGTGGTAATGATGATCAGGGCCATGCCGATGAGGCCGACAGCGATCATCGAGAGCTGCAGCGGCAGGAACGAAGGCGACATGCCCGCCTTGGGCCGGAAGAAATCGGGGATGAGAAAGCCCAGGATCATGCCCAACAGGCCAAAAAGGGAGGCGGAGATCTGCAAGCTGTTGCGCTCCGCATCGGACTCGCTGACCTCGGGCAAAAGCGCCGAGTAGACCAGGCCGATCATGGTGTACGCCGTGTCATACAAAAGCATCGAAACCAGCATCCACCAGAAGAGCGCCTGCTGGCCCGCCCTGGGCGGTGCGAACCACACCAGGATAAAGGTCAGGGCCAGGAAGGGCGCCGTATAGCGCATATAGGGGATGCGCCGGCCGAGCCTGGAGCGCGTGTTGTCGGTGATATAGCCGAAAAGCGGGTCGTTGATGGCGTTCCAGATAGCATAAACCAATGAGGCGGTGGCAATCCACCCGGCACGCAGCCCCAAATAGTCCTGGTAAAAGATGGGCAACAGCGCTCCATAGATGCCCGAGATCAGCGCGTTGCCCAGCGCAGCCACACCCCAGATGACCTTGTAGCTGAGGCTCAGCCTGGCCGGCGCAGCGGCCCTGGCGTTCTGCGACATGGGTTACCTCCTCTGAGATGCCTGGCAGGCCGCAGGGATGCAA
>DAOUGZ010000276.1:0-60703 GCA_034428955.1 Anaerolineae bacterium
GGCCGGGAAATGGGACGGGTTGCGGCACAAGCCCTGGTAGGGGCGTGGAGCGTCAAATAGTGCGTACCACGTACTGTGTAGGATCGCCTCTTGTGGCGAGGTTGCGCAGCACGCATCACGTTTGACGCCCGACGAAGGAGGCCTAACAATGACCGAGTATCGCGACTGGTACGGCACCGACTTTTGGTCCGAACGCGACGGCCAGGAGATTCGCTACATCATCATCCACGACACGGAGGGGCCGCGGGCTGCAGCCTTTGCCTGGTGGCAGAGTCCGAACAACCCCTACAAGTCGAGCGCGCACGACCTCATCGACAGCACCGGGGTCATCTGGCGCTGTGTGCCCTACGACAAGGCTGCGCATCACGCCGGCGGCTCGATCATCCCCGGCTATAACGACCAAAAGCCGGCGAACGGCGCGGGCGTGTTGAACGCCAACCTGGTCACCATCGGCATCGAGCTGGAGTATCCGGCCGCGCCGGCCTCCCCGCCCTGGCCCAAGGAGCAGATCGACGCCGCCGTGGAGCACGTGCGCAACCTGGCCAAGACCTACAATGTCCCGCGTGCCAATATCCTGCGGCATGCCGATATTGACCCCAAGAACCGGACGGACCCGCGCAATTTCGAATGGGAGGCATTCCTGGACCGCGTATACCAGGAGGCGGCGGGCGAGGTGGAGCACGCCCTGCGCAACGCCGCCTGGAATTCGGGCGGCATCCCCTACAACCCTGACGCGGCCTTTCCTCGCTACGCGCGCGAGCATAACCTGGGCAACCCCGAGACGCCCGAGTTCGATTTCAGCCACGGCAAAGAAAGGTATCGCGGCCAGGGGTTCAGCCGGGGGATCGTGTACGCTCGCATCGGCGAGTGGGACACCATCAAGGAGGTCCGCTGGTAGTGACGGTAGCAGAGGCGCGGGGGCCTCAGGGGGCGCCGAGCGCCCCAGCACGGCAGGGGGGCGCCCCGCGGGTGGCGGTGGCCCTCAGCGGCGGCGTGGATAGTGCCGTGGCCTGTGCCCTGCTGGTGGAGCAGGGGTACGAGGTGGTCGGCCTGATGATGCGTCTCTGGGCGGAGGCGGCCACCGGCCGCTCGCCGTTGAACCGCTGTTGCTCGCTGCAGGCGGTCGACGATGCCCGCGCCGTGGCTCGCTACCTGGGCATCCCATTCTACGTTATCAACTATGAGCTGCCTTTTGTGGAGAGGGTGGTCGGCTCCTTCATTGCCGGCTACACGCGTGGGCAGACGCCCAACCCATGCCTGGCCTGTAACCGCTATTTGAAGTTTGGCGTGCTCTTGCGGCGCGCCCTGGCCCTGGACGCGGACTATTTGGCGACGGGCCACTATGCGCGCATCGAGAGCGGAGAGGGGGCCTACCGCTTGCTGCGCGGACGGGACCGCGGCAAGGACCAGTCCTATGCCCTCTATGTCCTCGGCCAGTTCGAGTTGCAGCATACCCTCTTGCCCCTTGGCAAGATGCTGAAGGAAGAGGTGCGCGAGGTTGCCCTGCGCAAGCGACTGCCCGTGGCCGAAAAGCCGGAGAGCCAGGAAATCTGCTTTATCGCCGACAACGACTACCGGCGCTTTCTGATGGGGCGTGTGCCGGAAGCGTTCCGGCCGGGGCCGATTGTGGACCGCGCCGGCCGCGTGCTGGGCGAGCATCAGGGCCTGCCCTGCTACACCGTGGGCCAGCGCAAGGGGCTGGGCATCGCCGCCCCCGAGCCGCTCTATGTGCTGGAGGTCGATGTGGAACGCAATGCGCTGGTCGTCGGCACGGCGGCGGAGCTGGGCCGCAGCGCCCTGCTGGCGGAGGAAGTTAACTGGGTGGCCGGCGCAGCGCCGCCCGTTCCTCTGCGCGCCACGGTCAAGATCCGCCTGCACGGGCGAGAGACGCCGGCCACCGTGACCCCGCTGCCGGGCGAGCGCTGCCGCGTCGATTTCGATGCGCCCCAGCGGGATATCGCGCCCGGCCAAGCGGCCGTCTTTTACGATGGCGAGGTGGTGCTGGGCGGCGGGCGCATCGTGCGGGCGGAGGGGCTCTGATTCGTGTTCATTCGTGGCAGGGTACGCCCCTTGGCCACGAAGGACACGAACTGGCAAAGGGCGCTATTGTCGAAGCGGATACTCACGGCTTGTCGCAACGGCTACGAGTTCCCACGAGCTATTGGAGGTTGCACTTGTCACTGCCGGCTTTGGTGCTGTGCCTGGTCGTTGCCAGCCTGTATGCGGGGCTGTTTCATGCAGTGTTCGCCCGGCGCGGCTCAGATCTGCCGCACTATTGGGGTGCGGCGATTGCCGGCTTTGTGTTTGGTTCGCTGCTGGGCCTGCTGACCCCCTGGAACTGGCTGGTGATGGGGCAGGTGCATATGCTGGAAGGCACACTGGGCTGCATCGGAGCGCTCTCGCTGGTGCGCTGGCTGCGTGGCGCTGAGAGAGCTTAGGCCAATCAGGAGCAGCCCGGGGATTTCACCGCAACGGGCGCGGATGGCCTCTGGGCCCAGCGCTCAGCAAACGGCGCGCTCCTGCGTTGCGGCGAATGGCTTGCCATCGCGCATATTCCGGGCTCCTTGCCGCTTGACGCAGGGGGCGAGGCTAGCGCGATTCTCGCGTGCTACGAACGAGATGGCGCATTGCATTCAGCGCAGCTTGTTGCCATGGCGGGTGGGTTCGTAGTGCGCGAGAATCGCGCCAACCAAACGTCATGAAGGGTGGGAGACCCTGTGCCAGACACGGAACGTTCTGAACAGGCTGGGCATCAGCACGGGCCCGGTGGTTCCGCCCAGTGCCGCACTACGAGCACCGAGCAGGGAGCGCGCTCCACGACCTTGTCTGGGATGGCGCCGTAGAGCCAGCTCCGCAGCCACCACTCGTCGGATGCGCCGATGATGAGCAAGTCGTAGGAAGAGCGCTCCGTTTCGGCCAGGATGGCCCGCACTGCCGAGACCTCGCGCACCAGGCGCAGCTCTGTATCGTAGCGCAGGGCCGGAGCCTCGGAGGTGACGAGGCTGTCAAAGGCGGCGCGCTCGCACTCCCAATCGACTTCGCCCCCTGCCGGCAGCACGCGGAAGGCGGTGACCGTGGCGCCTGTGCTCTTGGCGAGGCACTCGGCCAGCCGCAGGCCAAAGCGCGCGTGCGGCCCCCAGCCGATAGGTACGAGGATGCGGCGCAGTTTGCCCAGACCGCGGTCGCGCAGGACGCCGAGGTTCACCTGCGCGCGCCCCAAGATCTTTTGGTTGATGCTGCGGCACATGTGCCGCCAGGCGATAGCGCCGTTCCAGCCGAGCAGCACCAGGTCCGTGGGCTGCAGCCCGGCGGCAGCCGCCAGGATGCCCGATGCGACCCCCCGCTCTACCCGCAGTTCGGTGCGCAGGTTGGTCCCCAGCCCCTGGGCGCACTCGCGCGCCTGCACCAGAGGACCCTCATAGTTCTCGCGCATCCCCAGGATATAGCTGCGCGCTTCTTCGAGAGCCATGCCTTTGGGCGCGGTCACCACGTGCAGGGCTGTCAGGTTCCCATTGAGCGCGGACGGGTTCAATGCCACACCCAAGCGCACGAGGCCGGGGGCCGTGGCCGGGTTGGCGACGGCAAGCAGTATTCGGGCCAGGTTCAGGCCTGGCCCCATCTCATCAGTCACGATAAACGTTGCTCACTTTATTGATGGGCAAGTCGCGGCGCCAGGGCACCGCGTCAGAGTCCTTACCCCTTCTCGGGGCTGGCGATAGCATAGATGCGCTCGGGATGCCCCATGCCCTCCTGGTCACCATGATACATGCGCATCTCATGATAGTAGACGGTAAAACCGTGGTTCCGTAACGTGTGCAGCGCGCGTTCGTTGGCCTTGGGAATTGCCGTGCGGACGGGCTCCTCGCCGATGGCCGCCAGAGCGCAGGCCAGGAGCGGCTCGGCCGAGCGGATGCAGGCCCAGGGGCCGATGAACCACTCCTGCTTGTGCCGGCGGGCCATTAGGTAGCCGGCGACCCCCTGCCCGTCCTGGGCGATGAAGGCGATAGGTGAGCGTTCCAGCAGGCCGTTGAGCACCTTCCGGCGGCAACCACCGAAGCAGGCCCAGTCGAACATGGAGATGGCGTGGAGGTCTTTGCTCTCCAGCGGGCTGAGGCAATCGGCATCAACCTCGGGCGCAGAGCGCGCGTTGCGCTTCATGTGCAGCAGTTCGTACACCGGCCGAAAGCCGGCGCGTTTGTAAAAGGGTACCGCCTGCAGGGTGGCATCAAGGCCGATGGTGCGCACCCCGTGATCCAGCAGATAGCCGACGGCGGACTCCAAGAGGGCCTTCCCGCAGCCTCGCCGCCGGTTCGCGCTATGGACGATCAGGCTTCCGATCCAGCCGAGTTTGCCGTACGAGACGGAGGTAACCATCCCGACCGGCCGGCTGTCTTCCTCCGCCACGAAGCATCCATCGGGCTCTAATTCGAGCAGACCCCGATAGTCCTCCGCAGAGATCCCCCACCCCTCGGTGCCGGAGAGCCTGGCAGCAAAGGGGATATCCTCCGGACCGAAAGCTCTGACCAACATGCGATAGCCTCCTTTAGGGCCTGGCGGTTGGTCGACCTGCCGCCGCTATACTGCACCGGATCCCCTGAGCCGGGGCACAATAGGGCCCCACTTTCGATTATAGCCTGCGGCGGACTGGCCTGTCAACGGGCCAAACGGACCTCTTGACAGGCCAGTCCGTGTATGGTACTTTCGTAGGGTAAGACCGGGAACCTTGGGGAGGGTTATGGCAACGATTCGAGAGGTGGCCAAGCGGGCCGGTGTCGCGCCGATCACCGTTTCGCGGGTGATCAACGAGTCCGGCTATGTGGGCGAGGAAACGCGTCGCCGGGTGAACGAGGCGATTGCCGAGTTGGATTACGTGCCGAACGTCCTGGCCCGCGGCTTGCGCTCCAAACGCACCCATACCCTCGGCCTCCTGGTCACCGATATTACCAATGCTTTCTGGACCACAGTCGCCCGTGGCGCCGAAGATGCCGCGATGCAGAGCGGCTATTCCCTCTTTCTCTGCAACACGGACGAGGATGTAGGCAAGCAAGAGCAGTACCTGCGCGTTCTGGCCGCGCAGCGGGTGGAGGGCGTGATCATCGCCCCCGCCTCTTCCGATGGGGCGGCCCTGCAGCCACTGGCCAAAGCCCATCTCCCCCACGTGGTCATCGACCGCCGCGTTGCCGGGCTGCAGGCGGACCTGGTGCTCGGCGATAGCGCCGGCGGCGCCCGTATGCTGGTGGAGCACCTCTTGGCGCGTGGGCACCGGCGTATCGCTCACCTGGGCGGGCCGCGAGGCGTCTCTACCGCCGATGAGCGGGAGGAGGGCTATCGCGCCGCCTTGACCGCCGCCGGCCTGCAGATAGATCCGGCCCTGGTACGGCGGGGCGACTATAAGCAGGAAGGTGGCTACGGCCAGATGCAGACTCTGCTGGCTCAGGGCGATCTGCCCACAGCCGTCTTTGCCGCCAACAACGCCCTGGCCGTCGGCGCGCTGGTGGCCCTGCGCGAGCGCGGCTTGCGCGTGCCGGAGGATGTGGCCCTCGTTTGCTTCGATGACCTGCCCCAGGCTTCGCTGATCGATCCCTTCCTCACGGTGGCCGCCCAACCCGCCTACGAGCTCGGCCACCACGCCGTCCGCCTGCTATTGGAGCGGCAGGAGTCGCCCCAGCGCCCACCGCAGACCATCACCTTACCTGTAGAGATTATCGTCCGCCGCTCATCGTAGCGCTGGAGGCAATGCCTTTCGGGTAGCGGGGCTTTCAGAGACGCAGAGAGCCACAGAGCGGCAGGGCAGCGCAGAGGGGGCGAGATCCATCCCCCCAGCCTGGCCCCTGTGGTTCTCCGCTCCTCCGCGGCCCTCTGTGTCTCCAAGTGGCCATCCGGCTACCCGGCAGGTACAGCCGCTACACGTTGAAGCGGATGTTCAGGATGTCCCCATCCTGCACGATATAATCCTTACCCTGCAGGCGCACCTGGCCGCGCTCTTTGGCGGCTGCGTGCGAGCCGGCGGCGATGAGATCCTCGTAGGCCACGACCTCGGCGCGGATAAAGCCGCGGGCCAGGTCGCTATGGATAGTACCCGCCGCCTCCACCGCCGTAGCGCCCTGGCGCACCGTCCAGGCGCGCACCTCGTCCTCACCCACTGTAAAGAAGGACTGCAAGCCCAGGAGGTCGTAGCAGGAGCGGATCATGCGGTTCAGCGTGGGCTCGCTGATGCCGAATTCCTGCAAAAAGGTCTCCGCCTCTTCGCCCTCCATCTGGGCGATCTCCATCTCCAGCCGCCCGCGCAGCTCCAGGAGTGCCGACTGGCGGTGGTCGTAGCGCAGCGGCGTACGCACCGTCTCGCCGTCGTCGCCGATGTTCAGCACCACCAGCACCGGCTTGGCCGTGAGGAAGGCAAAACCGCGCAGGCTCTTTTCCTCATCGGCGCTCATCTCCACATCGCGGACGGGCGTGCCGGCCTCCAGCGCCTCGCGCAGCCGCAGGAGCAGCGCCTGCTCTCGCGCCGCCGCCTCGCGCCGGTCCGTCTGGGTGGCTTTCAGGTCCTTCTGCAGGCGCTCCAGGCGTGTCTCCACAATCAAGAGGTCCGAGAGGAGCAGTTCCGAGTCCAGCGCTGCCAGGTCGCGCTGCGGGTCCACCGTCAGCTCGGGGTGGGGGATGGTATCGCCCTCAAAGGCGCGCACGACATGCAGCAGCGCATCGTTCTGGGCGATGGCGTTCAGCAATGCGCCTGGGATGCCGCCCTGCCGGCCCACGCCCGGGGCCAGGCCGGCGATGTCATTGTACTGCACGTGGGCGTAGGTCGTTTTGCGGGGGTGGTACATATCGCTCAGGATCTGCACCCGCGTGTCGGGCACGTCCACCGTCGCCGTATGGATCTCTGCCGCCGCTGCCGGGACGGGCGTCGTCTCCGCCTGGCCGCGGGTCAGGGCATTAAAGATGGTCGTTTTGCTGCTGTTGGGCAGGCCGATAATTCCGATCTGCATAGAAAAAAAGCCTCACTCATGGAATGTGCCGCTTCCGTGGCGGCACAACAACAGGCGGCCGCAAACCGGCCGCCCGAGGGAAGGATTGTACCAGGGCGAGGGCGGGAAGGCAAATCGGCGGGTGCTCAACTTCTTGAGCTACCTCTCCTCTTGTGGTATAATCTCCACCAGCAACTGGCGCTGCCGGCGACGCGGACTCCAGGCGTGGGCCGGGGCGGCCTTGTCCTCTTTCACCCTCGTTTGAGTGACTGCTGGTTCGTGCCGGGCCTTGTTTCCGCTGTCTGGCCAGCCCGTTGCGATGGACCCGTAGCAAGTTGGAGCGGGAGAGGGGGAACGGATCGTGAGACCTGTAGAGATTCACAGCATCCAGGTTAGCTTGATGTCTAACCATCGCGTTGTGGTGCTCAAAGATATCGAGGCGGATGAGGAGCGCTTGCTGCCAATCTGGATCGGGCCTTTCGAGTCCGATGCGATTACGCTCAAGCTGCAGGGGGCGGAGGTCCCTCGTCCGCTGACCCATGACCTTCTCCGGTCGGTGATCGAGTCTTTGGGCGCTACGCTGTTGCATGTCGTCATCTGCGACCTGAGCGATAGTACTTTCTTCGCCCGCCTGGTCCTGCAGGTCCATGGCGAGGAGATGGAGATCGATGCCCGGCCCAGTGATGCCATCGCGTTGGCCGTGCGGGCGCAGGCGCCAATCTTTGCCGCTGAGAGCGTGCTGGATGCCGCCGCCATCACGCCCAGCCCCGATATCAGCACGGGCGCGAGCAAAGAGGAAGCCGGCCTTGATGCCTTTCGCGATTTCGTGGAGGGCCTGGACCTAGGCGGCCTCGAGGAGCAATAGCTCGTGTCGGTCGAGCGCCTCCCCCCCCAAAACATAGAAGCCGAGCAGGCCGTTCTCGGCAGTTTGCTGATCGACCGCGACGCTGTCATCCGCGTGGCGCCTTTTTTGCGCGCGGAGGACTTTTACCGCGAGACCCACGCCCAGATCTATCAGGCTATCCTGGACCTCTTTGATAAGCGTGAGCCGGCGGATTTCGTGACGCTCTGTGCGACGCTGGAGAACCGGGGTCAACTGGAAGCGGTCGGCGGGCTGGCCTACATTACATCGCTGATCAATGCCGTTCCCACCTCTATTCACATCGAGCATTACGGCCACATCGTCGAGACGGCCGCCCTGCGCCGCCGGCTGATCGACGCCGCCGGCCAGATCGCCCGCCTGGCTTACGAGGAGGACCGCGACCTTGAGGAGGTGATCGACCGCTCGGAGGCGATCATCTTTGATGTCACCGAGCGGCGCGAGTCCAAGGATTTGGTGCGCCTCAAGCAGCTCGTCAACAGCTATTATGACCGCATCGAGTATCTGCAGCAGCACCGCGATGAGCTGATCGGCCTGCCCACCGGCTTTGTGGACATGGACAAGCTCTTGGGTGGCCTGCAGCCCTCGGACCTGGTCATTGTTGCCGGCCGTCCGGGCATGGGCAAAACTTCTTTCATGCTCAGCATGGCCCAGAGCGCCGCGCTCAAGCAGCGGGCCGTGGTCGCGTTCTTTACGTTAGAGATGTCCGGTGAACAGTTGGTGCAGCGCATGATCTCCAGCGAAACGGGCATCGACTCGCGCCGGCTCATGGTCGGCGACATTCAGGACATGGAGTGGGAGCGCCTGCTCAAGGCCTCCGGCGATCTCTCCGAGACCCTGATTTTCATCGACGATACGCCCTCGCCCACGCCGCTCGAGATACGCAGCAAGTGCCGCCGCCTGGCCGCCGAGTTTGACCTGGACCTGGTGGTTATTGACTACCTGCAGCTCATGAGCGGCGGCATGCGCATCGAGAACCGCCAGCAAGAGATTTCGTACATCTCGCGCTCGCTCAAGGGCCTGGCGCGCGAGTTGCGTGTGCCTGTCATGGCCGGCGCACAGCTCTCCCGCGCGGTAGAAGCGCGGCAAGACAAGCGCCCCATCCTCTCGGACCTGAGGGAATCCGGTAGCATTGAGCAAGACGCGGATGTGGTCATGTTTCTCTACCGCGACGAGGTCTACGACGAGCTGACCGACCGGCGCAACATTGCCGACATTATCATCGCCAAGCACCGCAATGGCCCCACCGGCCAGGTCGCCCTGCGCTTTGTCAAGGAACAGACCAAGTTCATGGACCTGGCGTTGGAACATTCCCCGGATGGGTATATGTAGGAAACAGTCGTCGTCGATCATCGGCTATCAGTCATCAATGAGGTCTGCAGGCCCATTATCGTCTACTGACGACTGATAGCCGATAGCCGATGGCTAATAGCCGATAGCATGAATATCACATCGCAACCCCGCGTTTTTCCAGGATTTCCAAACGGCCGGCTCCGCTTCACCGCTGTGCCGGATGTCTTTTTCAGTGAGCTTTTGCCGGCGATCGATGACCTGGCCGAGCTCAAGGTCACCCTGCATTTCCTCTGGCGGCTCAAGCACCTGCGCCGCGAGCCCCGTTATCTTTTGCTGGGCGAGTTGCGCGCCGACGGGGCGCTGCTTGGCGGGTTGGACCCATCGGGCGAGCAGGCGGAGGCGCGCCTGGAGGAGGCCTTGGCCCGCGCAGTGGCCCGTGGGACGCTCTTGCGCCTGGAGGAGGCAGGGTCCGGCGAGCAGTGGTTCTTTTTGAACAGCGAACAGGGGCGCGAGGGCTTTGAGCGCGCCCAGCGCGGTGAAGTGAAGCTGATCGGCGCCACGCCCGGCCACGAGCCCAGGCTGGTCGCGCCGCGCCCCAATATTTACCAGCTCTACGAGCAGAATATCGGGCTGTTGCAGCCGCTGATCGCCGACCAATTGCGCGATGCGGAAGGGACCTACCCGGCAGAGTGGATCGAGGAGGCCTTCCAGATCGCTGTGGAGCAGAACAAGCGCGCCTGGGCCTATGTGCGCAGTATTCTCGAGCGCTGGTCCCGGGAGGGCAAAAAGACCGGCACGCCGTCCGAACGCGACCGGCGCCGTTACATCAAGGGGAAGTATGGCGACATTGTCAAACACTAAGCGTGCCCATACGACTTGCCCCCGCTGCGGCGGCACCGGCTTTTACCGCCGCGATGTGCCGGTGGGGCACCCCGATTTCGGCCGGGCCATCCCTTGCGATTGCCAACTGGCGGCCCGCGAGGACTCGCGCCTGGACCGCCTGCGCCAGGCCAGCAACCTGGGGCAGTTGGGCCGCATGACCTTTGACAGCTTTGTGCCCGAGGGCTATGGGCTCTTGCCGCAGGTGCGCGATAACCTGCACCGTGCCTACGAGATGGCGCTGGCCTATGCCCGCGAGCCCCAAGGGTGGCTCATCCTCAAGGGCCGTTACGGCTGCGGCAAGACCCACCTGGCGGCGGCCATCGCCAACCGGCAGATCGAGCAGGGCCGCCCGGCGATCTTTATGGTCGTGCCGGACCTCCTGGACTATTTGCGGGCAGCTTACCGCCCCGATGCCGACGCCTCTTACGACGACCAGTTCAACGCCGTGCGCAACGTGCCGCTCCTCATTCTGGACGATCTGGGCACGCAGAGCAGTACGCCCTGGGCGCAGGAAAAGCTCTTCCAGTTGCTGAACCACCGCTACAACGCCCGGCTGCCTACCGTCATTACGACCAACCGCGATTTGGAGGAGATCGACGCCCGCCTGCGCTCGCGCCTGGCCGATATGGAGCTGTGCCAGCTCGTCACCATCCTGGCCCCCGATTTCCGCCAGGCCGGACCCGAGCGCTCGGAGCTGAGCAGCCTGGACTTTCACGCCGACCAGACGCTGGAGAGCTTTGACCTGCAGGGCCGGCTCCTCGATGCGGAGCAGCGCGAGAACCTGCGCCATGCCTGGGAGACGGCGCGGAACTATGCCGCCGAGCCCGAGGGCTGGCTCGTCTTTATCGGCGATTATGGCTGCGGCAAGACCCACCTGGCGGCGGCCATTGCCAACCAGCGTGTGGCCGTGGGGCACCCAGCTCTCTTTGTCGTTGTGCCCGACCTGCTGGACCACCTGCGAGCAGCGTTCAGCCCGACCAGTACCGTCTCCATGGACCGGCGCTTTGAAGAGGTGCGCAACGCACCGCTCCTGGTCCTGGACGATCTGGGCACGCAGAGCAGTACGCCCTGGGCGCAGGAAAAGCTCTTCCAGTTGCTGAACCACCGCTACAACGCCCGGCTGCCTACCGTCATTACGACCAGCCTGACCCTGGAAGAGATCGAGCCGCGCTTGCGGGCGCGCATCCTGGACCCTCGCCGTGTGACCATCTTTTCCATCCTCGCACCCAGCTACCTGGACCGGCTCTCGACGCGCGGCACCGGTAACGGCGGTGGGAATGGGGGCGCCAACGGCAGCAGCAACGGCCAGAAGGGCTATACCCCGCGCCGGCGTACCCGGCGCTAGAGGCCGTCCTCAGTTCGCTTCGTTGGCCGTCTGTGTGGGGTGGCGGCTGGAGCCGCTCGCGGCGGCCCCCCATTGGCGACGCGATGATGCGGAAATGCGGAATCGGCCACTTGACAGGAAGCGCCGGTTTCAGTACAATAGGCGCGTAACAAGTGAATGCCGAGGTAGCTCAGTCGGTAGAGCACGCGACTGAAAATTGCGGTGTCCCCAGTTCGATCCTGGGCCTCGGCACTGACCGGCGGTGACCCGGCCGCCGTCAAGCGGAAGTGGCTCAGTGGTAGAGCATCTCCTTGCCAAGGAGAGGGTCGCGGGTTCAAATCCCGTCTTCCGCTCCTACGTGACTCGTAAGGCGTGATACGTAACGTTCGTCTGTGCCTTCCTGGTAGAACGAGGTTACGCATCACGTTTTACGCATTGCGTTCGGCGACGTAGCCAAGTGGTTAAGGCAGGGGTCTGCAAAACCCCGACCGTCGGTTCGAGTCCGACCGTCGCCTCCTCGATAGAAGGCATTATAGATCAAGCACAGCCCCCCACTACCTGTTGTGGTAGCGGGGGGTTTTTCGTTGTGGGCGCCAGGAGGTGTGCCGGTGCCCTCACGCCGGCGCCGTTGCCACCGGCCGGTAGACGGCGCGGCCGTCCTCCAGTGCGCGCAGGGCCAAGCCAAGGTCTGTCAGGCGCTCCAGCGCCGATGCCGCTACCGGCTCCGGCAGCGAGGAGCGCTCGGCCACGGTCTGCGCCGTTCCCTTCCCCAGGCTGCTCAGCGTCACGAGCGCTTGCGCCTCCCCGGGCGCCAGCCCCAGACGGCCGGCCACTGCCTGTGCGCGCGGCTCGGGCACGCCGGTAACGACCCCGCACTGGCGAGCACCTCTTGGGCGCATGTGAAGAGTGGCAGGAGGTACCCGGCTCTTCGGGTCGGTGGATGATTGGCTTGCCGGCCGTATAGCGCCCGCCGGCCACCGAGGTCTCACTCCGCGCCCTCGAGGCACACCCATCGCGACAGGCCTTCCCCAGCAGCAAACCACTCCTCAGGTGTCGCTCTGGAGGCCAGGTACACTCCTCTGTCGTCCGCAGTGATAACGACATAAACCTGTAGGCCACGTCCGGCGCTTGTGGTGAGAGCAGGCCCATGCGATAGCTGTCGTACGAGCCTGTGGCGGGGGTCAGCGGACCCGGGTCCCTGAGGCGTGCCAGAAGGTCTGCTATGAGTGCCTGGTCCTGGGTTCTCTTAATCCGGGGGCCGGACCCGTTGTTGGTGGTCAGCCTGACCTCGCTGACCGGTGCGTTTAGCGGGTCGAAGGCAGGCACGTCGGCGCGCCGGTAGACCACGTCTGGGAACATGAACCCGGTCAGGATCAGGTAATCGCGACGGGCACCAGGGCGGAGGGTATGGATGCGCATGCCGTCGGCCGTCTTCACCTGGCCGCCGCGGACGAGTGGATTCAGATGGAATTCGGGCAGGCCGTGGACGCAGGGATGTGTCACACAATTGCCGGTGAACGGAGGGTATACCCTTACTCTGGAGGGGCCATGACCAAGCCCACGATGCCCGGCCCGCTGTGACCTGTCAATTGTGTGGGATAGCGGACAGTAGTTGGGGGTCAGGCGTCTGTCTACTGACCACTGCTTTCGGCTACTGTCTCCCGCTCCAGGTAGAGTTCGTCGCTGGCATCGTCGAAGGCAAAGAGCTCGCCGTAGCGCGCCCAATCGATGACGGTAGCCAGTTGGTCGCCGGCATAGTCGCCAAAGTCGGCCTGCAGGCGCTCCAGAAAGTAGTCTGCGGGCACTCGCCTGTCGGCGTTGGCCTGCAGGGTCTCATAGGCCCAGCGGATGATGGGCAGGCGCAGGATGCGCGCGGCGACGATCTCTTTACGGGCGAGGATGCTGGCCCCGGCAAAGGCCTCGCCCAGCGGCGTGATCAGGATGTCCCCTTGCCGCACCTGGGTAAAGCCCAGCATGCCGGCGGCATCCGTAATGGGCAGGAGCTCGTCGAGCTCCAGGTTGAGCGCCTCGGCCAGGCGCGGGAGGTCCTCGCGGCCGCCCCGCTCCACGACCTCTTCGGTGAGCCCGGCGACAGCGTTGATGCTGGCCTGGGGTAGCGGGATCGTCGGCCCCGGCTGGCCGGGTGCGGTGCCGAGCGTCGTCGGTGCAGCTCTTTCGCCTGTGACCAGGGCGTAGATACGGTCGATAGTGCGCTGGAACCGCCTGTCTTTGCGGTGGCGCGGGTAGGGGAGCGAGATGCTGATATCGCTGACGATGGTGCCGGGGTTCTTGCCCATGATGATGATGCGGTCCGCCATCAGGACGGCCTCTTCGATGTTGTGCGTGACCATCAGGATAGCCTGGGTGGGGATGCGACGGCCCAACCACAGCTCCAAGAGTTCGCCGCGCAGCGCATCGGCAGAGAGCACGTCCAGCGCGCTAAAGGGCTCGTCTAGGCATAATAGTTCCGGCTCTACGGCCAGGGCGCGCGCAAAGCCCACCTTCTGGCGCATGCCCCCCGACAGTTCGCGCGGGAAGGCGCTCTCAAAGCCATCCAGCCCGACCACGTCGATCAACTGCAGCGCCCGCTCCAGGCGCGCGGGGCGCCCGATGCCCTGCGCCCGCAGGCCAATCTCGACATTCTGCAGCACGGTGAGCCAGGGATAGAGGGCAAAGCTCTGGAAGACGATGGCGGCGCGGGGGTTGATCCCCGTCTGTAAACGCCCTCTGTAGAGGATCTGCCCGGTGCTGGGTGGGATCAGGCCGGTGATGATGCGCAGGAGCGTGGACTTGCCCGACCCCGAGGGCCCCAGCAGGGCCACGAACTCGCCGCTGCGCAGGCGCAGGTTGATGTGGGCGAGGGCCACAAAGAGGTGTGGCTCGCGCCCATAGGTTCTGCTGACGTCTCGCAGTTCAACCAGCGCCTCGCCGACTTGCACAGGGATCCTCCCAATGGTGTTGCGATGTTTGTGGGCCGGCCTGGGCAGAGCACGACGCAACTCGTGTGCACTAACCGGCCTCTTGTTGCCCAGGCTCGGGGCTCATAGTGCGCGCGAATCGTGCCGCCTCCTGTTGAGCATTGCCTCGCCCGGCTCAGTCCAGGCGATACCGCTCTGCGGCGCGGATGTAGAGCCGGCGCCAGAGGAGGCGGTTGATGCCGACGACCACGATGATCAGCGCCAGGGTCGCCGCAAAGAGCAGGACGAAATCCCCACTCTCGGTCGCTTCGGAGATCAAGGCGCCGATGCCAAGGACCTGGCGCGGCCCGCCCGCCACGACCACGTATTCGGCGACGATGCTGGCGTTCCAGGCCCCGCCGCTGGCGGTAATCAGGCCGGTGATGAGATAGGGGTAGAGGGCGGGCAGGTTCAGAACCGTCCAGCGCAAACGAGGGCTGAGCCCGAGCAGTTCGCTTACATCCGAGAGCTCTTTGGGGATGGCCGAGATACCGGCGATGACGTTAAAGAGGACGTACCATTGCGTGCCCAGGATCATGAGCAGCACCGCTGCCAGGTTGAGCCCCCCGGGCAGGCCGATGAGGCCCACCACAAAGACCGGAAAGAGCGCGGTGGCGGGGATGGAGGCTACCACTTGTGCTGCCGGCAGGGCGATGGCTGCGGCTCGCTGGCTGGTGCCGATCAGCACGCCTGTCGGCAGCGTCCAGGCCGCCGCCACTGCGATGGCGACGATTACCCTCGCGGCCGTGGCCAGGACGGCGAGGGCGATCCTGGGCCAGGCCGCCGGCGGCAGTTGGATCAGGAAGCTGATGGCCCAGAACGCCGCATAGCCCAGGGCTACGGCGAGCAGGGCGGCCAGGACAATGCCGAGCCCGCGGCGACGTCGGGCGGCGCCCGGAGGCCTTTGAGCGGGCAGTGCCAGCAGTGCCCGCTCAAAGGCGTCGCCGAGGGGCTCCCATATGCGTGCCAGGAACTGCTCCACGACCCACGAACGGGACAAAAGGTCGTATAGCCAGGAGTGAGTGACGTCGGTGGATTCGACCAACTCGAGACGATATTGCTCGGCCCAGGCGAGCGCAGGCCGCCACAGCACCTGGTCGAGGACGACAATGGTCACCACGAGGGCGACCAGCCCCCAGGTGATGGCCTGGCCCTCGCCGGCTTGAGCGGCTGCTTGCAAGTACGAACCCAGGCCGGGCAGGCGGAAATCGCGTTGCCCTACTGTAAAGGTCTCTGCGGCGATGAGAAAGAACCACCCACCTGCCCAGCTCAGCAGGCTGTTCCACACCAGGGCGCGCATAGCGAAGGGCAGCTCAACCAGCCTGAAGCGCAGCCAGGGGCGCAGTCCGTACGTCTTGGCGGCTTCTATCATGTCGGTAGGGACGGTGGAGAAGGACTGATAGGCGCTGAAGGCCAGGTTCCAGACCATGCTGGTAAAGATGAGCAGGATTGATGCCAGCTCGACGGCCACCCCTTCCGGCAAGATGGCGGTGAGGCCAAGGACGGCGACGGGCAGGAACGAGAGGATGGGCACGCTCTGCAGCACGTCGAGCAGCGGCAACAGCCCCGCCTCGGCCGTCTTGCTGCGGGCAGCGGCATAGCCGTAGGCCAGGGAGAAGACGATGGAGATGAGGTAAGCGGCGAACATGCGGCCCACGGAGAGCGCCGTGTAGTAGGGGAGGGCGGGCAGAGAGAGGTCGATCTCGGGGCCGCGCACCACGCTGGGCGCCCCCAGGGCCAGGCGGATCAGAGCAAAGATGATGGCGAGCAGGGCGATCAGGACGACGGCGTCGCCGCTACCCCATTGCGGGCGGTCCGGCTTTTCACCGACAAACGATCTCACGGGCATCGGTTGGCGTGCATACCTCCCCCCGTCGTTTGCATCCTCGCCGCGGCCCGGCGCGCACGGCGCTTGCACAGCAATAGATATGCCACCCCAGGTTGTAGGGGCAGGCTTACCCTGCCCCTACAACTGCTGGGTTGGCGCTTGCCTGGGCGGGGAGGATGGACCTGATCCCCTCATTCCTGTTCCATGGGGCACATGGCCAGGCCGACGATGCCCGGCCCGCCGTGGGTGGCGATGGTCGGCCCGGCCTCGGCGTGCCACAGGCGCCGGCAGTTGAAGCGGCCCTCAATCGTCCGTGCTACGACCTGCACCTCGTCGGGGCAGTCCGTGCCGGCCACCCCGCACCATACGGGGGTCTGCCTGCCGAACTCGGCTTCGGCCAGGTCGAGCATGCGCTCTACGGCCCTGGCCTTGGTGCGCACCTTCTCGGCAACGACCAGCTTGCCCTCGACCGCCTGGACGATGGGTTTGATGCGCAGCATGGTGCCCAGCAGGGCCTCGACCCCGCTCACGCGCCCTCCGCGGCGGACGTATTCGAGCGTGTCCAGCACGAGGAGGGTACGCATCTGCGCTCGCATCTCCTCCAGGCGGGCCAGGATGGCCGCCATCGGCCGGCCCGCAGCGGCCATCTCGGCCGCCGCTGTAGCCAGGAGCGTCTCGCCGACCGAGATGGCATGCGAGTCGAACACGTGGATCGAGCGCTCGGGGAGCATGTCGCGCGCCGCTTGCGCCGAGACCACGGCGCCGCTCAGCCCACTGGAGAGGGTGATGCACAGCACCTCGCTGCCGTCAGCCGTCAGCTTGCCGAACAGGTCCAGGTACTCACCGGTGGAGGGCTGAGAGGTGACCGGCAGCGTGGCGCTCGCGCGCAGGCGCTCGTAAAAGGCCGCGGCGTCGAGGTCGATACCGTCCAGGTAGGACTGGTCGCCGAAGGTGATCTGGATGGGGACGACGTGGATGCCCAGGCGCTGGGCTGTCTCCGGCGCGATGCTGGAGGCACTATCAACAATAACCTTGATCATGAGCTTCTTCCTCATAGTCGAGGCACGCAGGGGAGCCTCCCCACGCGCCGGAGAGAGGTCGGCAGAAGGATCGGCCGGTGCTTTGCGAAGGCTCCCTCATTCTATGCCCGGAGCAGCAGTCCGTCAAAGCTCCGAATGTACTTGTCTATGTCGCCCGGCCGCCGTTGAACTGGCTGTTGTAGATGTCGGCGTAAAAGCCGTTGCGCGCGAGCAATTCCTCGTGCTTTCCCTGCTCCACGATATCCCCGTCGTTCATGACCAGGATCAGATCGGCGTTGCGGATGGTAGACAGGCGGTGGGCGATGACAAAGGTGGTGCGTCCCTTCATCAGCTCGTCCATTGCCTCCTGGATCAGCACCTCGGTGTGGGTATCGACCGAGCTGGTGGCCTCGTCGAGAATGAGCATCTGCGGGTCGGCCAGGATGGCGCGGGCGATGGTCAGTAGCTGCATCTGCCCCTGCGATACGTTCGAGGTTTCCTCGTTGATGACCATGTTGTAGCCGTCCGGTAGGGTGCGCACAAAGTGGTCTACGCGTGCGGCCTTGGCGGTGGCGATGACTTGTTCATCGCCGGCCTCGGGGCGGCCGTAGCGGATGTTCTCCATGATTGTGCCGCCAAAGAGCCAGGTATCCTGCAGGACCATGCCAAACATCTTGCGCAGGTCGTGGCGTGTCATCTCCCGGATGTCGTGTCCGTCCACGAGGATTGCGCCGCTGCTCACGTCGTAGAAGCGCATTAGCAGCTTGACGATGGTCGTTTTGCCGGCGCCGGTGGGTCCGACGATGGCGACCTTTTGCCCCGGCCGGACCATAGCACTCAGGTCCTTGATGATGGTCTTGTCTGGCAGGTAGCCAAAGCGAACGTTCCTGAACTCGACACTGCCACGGATGCCGTCCAGCTCGATGGGCTTGGGCGTATCGGGCGTCTCTTCCGGTTGGCTGAGGAGGTCGAACACGCGCTCGGCGGCGGCCGCGGTCTGCTGCAGTACGTTCGAGAGGTTGGCTATCTGCCCGATGGGCTGGGTGAATGAACGGACGTATTGGATGAAGGCCTGGATGTCGCCGACGGTGATGGCCTGGCGGATGGCCAGCCAGCCGCCCAGGACGCAGACGGCGACATAACCGATGTTGCCGACAAAGCCCATGATGGGGAACATCATGCCGGAGAGGAATTGCGACTTCCACCCTGCGCCATAGAGGGTGTTGTTGAGCTTGTCGAATTGCTCGACGCTCCTCTCCTCGCCGTTGAATGCCTTCATCACGATGTGGCTGCCGTACATCTCTTCGACGTGCCCGTTGACGTGCCCCAAATAGTCCTGCTGCTGGCGGAAGTACTTTTGGGATTTGCCGATCACCAGGCTCACGACGGCCATCGACAGGGGCATGATGAGCAGGGCCACCAGGGTCATCAGCAGGCTGATGCTCAGCATCATGATGAGCACGCCGATGAGGGTCGTCACCGAGGTCACGATCTGCGAGAGGCTCTGGTTGAGGGTCTGAGTGACCGTGTCCACGTCATTGGTGACGTGCGAGAGCACTTCGCCATGGTTGGTGCCGTCAAAGAAGCGCAGCGGCAGGCGGTTGATCTTGGCCGCAATGTCCTTGCGCATGCGGTAGGTGAGGTCGATCGACACGCCGGACATCACCCAGCCCTGGATGTAGCTGAACAGTGTCGAGAGCAGGTAGAGGGCGACCATCTGCAGGATGATGGTACGGATGTAGGGGAGATCGATGCCCACGCCGCTGCCGGCGATCTGGCCCATGACCCCCTCGAAGAGCCTGGTCGTGGCTTTGCCCAGGACCTTGGGGCCGATGATAGAGAACACCGTGGAGGCGACCGAGAAAAGCAGCACGGTGATGATCTGGACCTTGTAGGGGTTCAGATAGCGGATGAGCCTGGCCATTGTGCCGCGAAAGTCGCGCGCCTTGGCGCCGGCCATCATGCCGTGGCCCATGGGCCCCATACGTATGGGCCTGCGGCGCTGCAGGGCCGGCCTGTTCTGTGCGCTCATGCCAGTTCCTCCTTGCTGAGCTGCGACAGGGCAATCCCCCGATAGGTCTCGCAGCTTGCCAGCAACTCCCGGTGTGTGCCCTGGCCCACAATCCTGCCCTCGTGCAGCACGATGATCTGCTCGGCGTTCTTGATCGTCGAGATGCGCTGGGTCACAATCAGCACTGTGCTCGAGCCGGTATGCTCTCTGAGCGCCTTGCGCAGGGCGGCGTCGGTCTTCAAGTCGAGCGCGGAAAAGCTGTCGTCATAGATATAGATGGGCGGCTTTTTGACCAGCGCGCGGGCTATGGAGAGACGCTGCTTTTGCCCGCCCGATACGTTCGCCCCGCCCTGAGCAATCTCTGCGGCCATGCCCTCCGGCTTGGACTCGATGAGCTCGGTCGCCTGGGCGATCCTGACCACCTCCTGCAGGGTATCGCCTGCGGCCTCTTCATCCGCATAGCGCAGGTTGCTCTCGATCGTGCCGGAGAAGATGCCCGCCTTTTGCGGGACGTAACCGATCTTGTCGCGCAGGTCATGTTGCCGGACGTCGCGGATGTCCAGGTTGTCTATATAGATGGCGCCGCTCGTTACGTCGTAAAAGCGCGGGATCAGGTTGACCAATGTTGATTTGCCGCAGCCGGTGGCGCCGATAATCCCCGTCGTCTGCCCCGGCTGGGCGGCAAAGGTAATGTCGTGCAGCACATCCTCTTCGGCCCCGGGGTAGCGGAAGCACACGTTGCGGAACTCGAGCGACCCGGTAAAGGGGACGCTGAACGGCTTGGGGTCCTCGGGATCGCGGATGGCGGGCTCGGTCTCCAGCACGTCGGCGATACGGTCGCCCGACACCGATGCTCGCGGCAGGAAGATGAACATCATCGACAGCATGAGGAAGGACATCACGATCTGCATGGCGTACTGCATAAAGGCCATCATGTCGCCGACCTGCAACGAAGACTGGGCCACCTGCTGCGCGCCGACCCAGATAATGGTCAGCATCAGGCCGTTCATGATGAGCATCATCACCGGCATCATGCCGATCATGACCCGGCTGACAAAGAGCATGGTGCTCGTCAGGTCTCTGTTGGCCCTGTCAAAGCGTTGTTCCTCGTAGCCCTGCCGGTTGAACGCCCGGATGACCATCATGCCGGACAGGTTCTCGCGCGTTACCAGGTTGAGCCGATCGATGAGCGACTGGATGCGCTGGAAGCGGGACAGAGAGATGGAAAAGATGAGCAAGACCAGGCTGATCAACACGATCACGGCCAGGGCAATGATCCACCACATGGAGGAACTCTTGCTCACGGCCCGGATGACGCCGCCGATGCCGACGATGGGCGCGTAAAAGACCATGCGCATCGACATGATGACGACCATCTGCATCTGTGTGACGTCGTTGGTCGAGCGAGTGATCAGCGAGGCTGTAGAGAACTGATCGAACTCGCTGCTGCCAAAGCTCTCGATCTTTCTAAAGATGAGCCGGCGCAGGTCGCGGGCGAACCCGGCAGCCGCCTTGGCTGAAAGGAAACCGACCGCCACGGCGCAGACAGCGGAGAGCAAGGCCAAGAGCAGCATGAGGCCGCCGGTGCGCAGGATATAGCCGCTCTGCAGCTTGGCGGCATCCAGGCCCAGGGCAGCGTACTCCGCTCGAACCGGCCCGGCTGCCATCTGGACGATCATGTCATCGTCCATTGCGGCAAACCGGGCACCCATGGTGGCCGTAAGCTGGGCCCTTTGCGGCTCAGGGATCTGGGCCAGCATTTCGAAGGGGTCCGTTCCCGGCGGGAGTTGGGAGAGGTCCATGCCGCTGCCCAGCCCGGGCGCCGGCGCCTGGGAAGGATCGGCCAGGGCTTGTTCGATGCCGGAAACGGCCAGGAGTGCCTTGCCCAACACTGGGTTCAGCACGCCGATCTCGCCTCTGGCGCTGTCATTCAGCACGTACACGGGCTCTTCAGCCAGCCGGGGGTACGACCTGATATGATGCTCCAGGTCGGGTGAGGCGCTATCGACCAAGGTATAGGCGGCAAGCACCTGCGCTTGCTCAGCGGGATCCATGAAGAGCAAGAGCTTGTCCATCCGGCTTTGGCGTACTGCGGTGGGCACGCCGCTCTCCACGCCTCCCTGCTGGATGCCGGTGTTGACGATCCGCGACATATAGTCTGGCAGTGCCAGGTCGGCCATGGCTTGTACGAAGAGCAGGGCTACGGCCAGCACGATCAACAGCGTGAAGGGCTTGAGGTAACGAAGCAATCGTATCATCGGCGTGCATGCTCCAGTCAGGGTGTGGGGGGGGCGTGCAGTCCCGAGTTGTTCAGCACCGAGCGAAAGAGCTTGCCCAGCAGGCTGATCAACTGCTCGCGCTCTCCGGCGCTCAGGTCCGAAGCGAGCCGGCTGATGTAGGCGGCTTGCGCAGGCGCCAGGGATTTCGCTACGGCAAGGCCGGCGTCGGTGAGCCGGATGCGAAAGACGCGGCGGTCTTCAGGGTCCAGCTCGCGCCGGATGTAGCCCTGCTCTTCCAGGCCGCGCAGGAGGGAACTGATCGTGTTCTTGCTGACGCCGCGCATGTGGCTGAGGGCCGTCGGCGTGAGGCCCTTCTTCTTGCCCAATTGCTCATGATGCAGCAGTAGGGCCAAGAGCCGCCAGCGCGGGCCGGAGAGATCCGGGCTTTCGGCCCCCCGGTTCTCGGCGGAGTCATAGATATGGTTGAGGGCACGGACCAGGCCGAATATCTCAAAGCCGGTCGTGTCTTCCAGGCCGAACAAATCCTTGATTTGGTTGCGCACAAAGGTTCGGATCACGTAAGGATGGTCCTGGCGTTGCGCATCTTGAGGGTCCATGCTCGCTTGCTCCGAGGCACACAGGAGGAAACATAGTACGACATGTGAATATACTACGTCGTACTATGTCTGTCAAAGCGGGGCATGAAGCGTCAGGCGTCAAACGTACTGCGTACCACGTACTGCGTAACCTCGCTCTGAGCAGGACGCGCCACAAGAAACGATTTTACGCATTACGTTCCACGTTTCACGCTTCACTCCGCTACCGGCAGGCTGAAGTAGAAGGTGCTCCCCACCCCGGGCTCGCTTTCCACCCAGATGCGCCCGCCATGGGCATCGATCAGTGTGCGTGTGATGTACAGGCCCAGACCAATGCTCTCCGGCCGCGCTCCCCCGGTTCGGTGATAGCGATCAAAGAGGTGCGGGATGTCCTCGGGCGCGATGCCGACCCCCCGGTCGATGACGGAGGTGATAACCTCGCCATCCTGCCGGCGGAAGCGGATGGTGACTTGGGCGTCGGGAGAGGAGTACTTGAGGGCGTTGGAGAGTAGGTTGGTCAGAATGCGGCCCAGGCGCCCCGGGTCGGCGGATACGGGGGGCAAGCCCTCCGCCGGCTCGATATCGACGCGACCTGTTTCCATGGCTGCGGCTTGTTCGCGCAAGAGGTCATGGGCAAAGGTGGGCAGGTCGATGGCCTGCCGGTCCAATTTCAGTTGGCCGGTCTCGGAGCGTGTCGAATCGACCAAATCCTGAATCATGGTGTTCATTCGCTGGGCTGCGCTAGAGATCGAAGTGACGCTCTGAGATTCCGGCCCCGTCAACCCGGCTTTTTGCAGGCGGCGCTGCAAAAGCTGGGCCTGGCCGAGGATGGCGGCGAGGGGGTTGCGCAGGTCGTGGGAGACGGCGCTCAAGACGTCTCGCAGGCGCGCGCGCTCTTCTTCCAGGTGTTGCTGGGCGCTCAACAGCTCGGTGACGTCCTGCCCGGCGTAGAATACGCCCCGGACTTGGCCCGACTCATCCAGGTCGGGCTCATAGGCGACGGCAAAAAAGCGCTCGCCCAGCTCCGGCCGGCCCGGTGGGCGAAAGCTGATGATCGGCTGCGGGTAGGGCTCGCCGGTTCGCACCACGTCCCTGACGGCTTCCAGGACGGCTGGGCTTTGAGGCAAGATTTTCTCGATGCGGCTGCCGATAATCTCTTCGCGCGGGTGCCCCAGTATCTCGGCGCCGCGTGCGTTCACATAGCGGTAGACCAAGTCGCGGTCCAGATAGGCGATGGTGAAAGGGAGGTTATCTAGAATGCGCTCCAGGAGTTGTGCTGAGAACTCGACCTCGGCCACAGCGTCTGGTCGCCTTTCCGCCTCTTGGATGCTGCTCTGTGCCATCGGCGCCTCCTCACGGTCTGGCTGCTGATCTTGAGCAAGAGCTGTGCCTGTAGCAGCTAGTGGTGCAGCGCAGAGACTCTGATGGCTGCGACTCGCCCCATGCGGCGCCATGTTAGAGTTTGGCGGCGCAGCGCTAGATCCAGTCGATATGATGGTGCACCCAGGGCGCGGGGCGGAAGGCTTGTTGCAGCGCTTCCACAGGCAGGGGCCAGGAAGGCGAGGTGATGCGCTCGCTCTCCAGCGCGGTCTCTAGGTCCTCACGGCAGAGAAGGAGCCGCTGGAGGGTATCCTCTTTCATCTCCAGGGTGGTGGTTGGACCCTGCCCAGGCAGGTCGAGCCGGCGTTTGGGCGTCCAGATGTGCAGCGTTGGTGCACCGTCACCGGCTAGGTGGCGCCAATGGCGGGGTGGGTCCAGCACCTGCCCGGCCAACACCGTCGCCCGGTCTCGCTCCTCCGGCCGGAACCCCAGCATGGCCAGCTCCGGCAGTGCCGGGTGGTGCTGCGAGGCGTATATCGACACCTCGCGGATGTCGCGAGCGGCGGCACCGGCGAGGACCGCACGCAAGAGGCCTGCGACGACCCCTGCGTGGCCGGGGCGCGCCGCCAGCTCGAGGATCAACGCCCCTTGGGCCATGTGCCCCTGGGTTCGCTCGCCCCAGAGGGCATAGCCCAGCAGCCGGCCGGCGCGCTCGCAGCGAGCGAGGTAGAAATCGCGCGGCATTTGCACATAGATGACCGAGTCCAGGGCGCGCTGCCAGTAGCCCAGGCCGCGTGGGGGGAAGCCGCCCCGGTCGCCATAGGCCGCCTGGTATACGCTGTCCAGCTCTGCCTCAACGAGCGCAGCGGGGTCCAACGGGACGGCCGTCACATCGCCCGGCATTGCAGTGACCTGCCCGCTGTGGATGTACCTGCGGCTGTAGTGGAGATCGGCAAAGCCGCTGCCCTGGTAAAAGGTGTAGGGCGGGTGCCCCTCGCCGCCGGTATAGACAAAGAGAGCGTCGCAAAAGCGCCCGAACTCGCGCCGCGCAAAGGCCATCATCTGCGAGCCCACGCCCAGGCCACGCAAGGTTTCGTCGACGCCCACGCAGTGGGCAAAGGCGCCGCGGATCGAGAGCCCCGGCCGCAGGCGAAACTCGCGCAGGTCGAAGGGAATAGCGCCGACGATGCGGTCGTGCTCCTCGGCGACGACCGTGACGTGGTCGCCCGCCTCCAGCCTAGCCCAGCGGTCCGCCGGGATCCTGGGGTTGGTGTGCTGGAAGATGCGGTTGACCAGCTCGAGGGTCTGGGGCAAGTCTTGGGGGGTGTAGAAGCGATAGATGATGCTCATGATTCCCTCCGGACGTTGCGCTCCCACAGTGCGTGAGGACCTGGGGAGAGGCAGGGTATTACCGGCTGTTTCCCTCTATAGTAGGCCACCTAGCCGGTCCGTCAAAAAGGGCAGGCGCTCCAGTGGCGCACAACCAGCTTTGTCAATCTGTGCTCTAACCGGCAGATCTGCGGGAGGGTGCCATTGCACAAGTACTACTTTTTGACAGAAGTGGCCAGGCTGCATATCATAGACGCTGACCCACCCGAAAGGGGGTATGCAAGCCACTTCCACGGGTCCACGCTGTGACCTCGCCTCGATGCTGCGGTACGGGGATGGCTTCCCCATGCTTGTCCGGTTGATTTGTCCTCTCTGCCCCAAGTGGCCACGCGTATCAGCCGTCGTCTCGGGCCTTTCGCTGCCGGTCTCACTCTGCGCCCGGCCGGCGCTCTCAGGTGGTGTTCTGAGCGCCCAAAGGCAGGATTGCCCGTGCCCGATGAGAACGCCACGGCTTTGCTGCTCCGGCCGTGGGGCCCGGCATGCGTATCGTGCAACCAGGAGTGTTTGCCATGCGTTACAGGTTCATCAGTCTTTTGCTGGTGCTGGCCGTGCTGCTGCCACTGGCCGGCTGCGCCCAGTCCTCATCCACAGTCAAGATCGGCGTGATCGCGCCGTTGACTGGCGACGTCAAGACCTTTGGCGAGTCGGTCAAGAACGGAGTCGAATTGGCCGTTGAGCAGTGGAATGAGAAGGGCGGCGTCGCGGGCAAGAAAATAGAGATCGTGCTCGCCGACGACAAGAACGACCCCGTTGAGTCCAGCGCGGCGGCAACCAAGCTGATCACCCAGGATGGGATCAAGTTCCTCATCGGCTCGGTCACCTCCAAGTGTGCTATTCCCGTGGCCGACGTGGCCAACACGAACAAGGTGCTGGCCATGAGCCCGACTGCCACCAACCCCAAGCTCACCGTGGACCCCTGGCCAGGGGGAACGCGCAAGGAGTACGTCTTCCGGGCGTGCTTTATCGACCAGTTCCAGGCTGATGTGATGGCCAAGTTTGCTACGGAGGAGCTGCAGATCACCAAGGCGGCAGTCCTCTATGACAACGGCAACGACTATGTCTTGGGCTTGGCCGAGTTCTTCCGGGCGGCTTTTGAGGCGGCCGGCGGCGAAATCACCGCTTACGAGGCTTATAGCAAGGATGATACGGACTTTTCGGCCATCCTGACCAAGGCTCTGGCGGGCGAGCCGGAGATGCTCTACATCCCTGACTATTACAACATGGTCAACCTGATCGCCAAGCAGGCGCGCGATGCCGGCTTTGCGGGCGTCCTCGCCGGTGCTGACGGCTGGGACTCGGCCGAACTGGACTTTGCGGCTACCGAGGGCGGCTACTTTACCAACCACTACTCGCCGGAGGATCCGCGACCTGAGGTCCAGGACTTTGTGACCGGCTACCGGGAAGCGTACGGCTCGACGCCTGATGCCCTGGCCATGCTGGGCTATGAGGGCGCCAACCTCCTGCTGAACGCCATGGACACGGCCGATTCACTGGATGTGGAAAAGGTCCGCGAGGCCCTGGCCGCGACCCAGAATTTCCCGAGCGTTTCGGGTGAGCTTTCCTTTGATGCCAACGGCAACCCGGTGAAGGGGATTGCCATTCTGCAAATCGCTGGAGGCAAACAAAAACCCATCACGACTATCCGGCCTGACTAGTGCTTCAGAGACTCCTAGGCAGCGATGTGTGATGGGCGTAGTGGATGGCGCCGCTCCAAGCGGCGCCATCCACTGTAGCCGAGCTCCATCGAGCACGCTGTTTCCCAGTGTTCGCAACAATAATGCGAACAGACACCCATTTCTACCTTCTTGACATTGTCAACAGGCTCAGATATAATGGTTGTAATAAGGTTCTCCGCCTGCGGCGACGGTACGAATGGCTCGCTCTCACTGTTGAGGTACAGTTTTGGACAGTGGATTCGTTCGTCGGGACGCGACGGAGGCTTTTTTTTGGATGCCTCGTTCCTGAGCGGATTTGTTCGCCCACTCGAAGGAGGTGCCCCAACGCCATCTCAAGGGTCCGTGTTGTGACCCATCCTCGATGAGGCGGAGCGAGGGGCTGGCTGCCCCCAGCGACAGTCGGATCACTCGGGCCGCTGTGGCCTGGGTGAAGTGTCCTCGCACGTAGCCTGTTTGCCAGAGGAGAGGTGACCCATGCGGACTCTGAGATTCCTCACCATTCTTGTCGCTGTCGCCTTGGTGCTGCCCCTAGCCGCTTGTGGCGGTGCTGGCGGAAAGACGATCAAGGTCGGTGTGATCACTCCCCTGACCGGCGATGTCAAGACTTTTGGCGAATCCACAAAGAACGGCGTCGAGATGGCCGTGGCCGAGTGGAACGCCAAGGGGGGTGTACTTGGCAAGCAAGTCGAAGTGGTCCTCGCGGACGACAAGAATGACCCGGCTGAAGCCACGGCTGCAGCAACCAAGCTGATCAAGCAGGACGGCGTCAAGTTCCTGATCGGCTCGGTGTCCTCCAAGTGCAGCATCCCCATCTCGGATATCGCCAATAAGGAAAAGGTTGTACAGCTCACCGGCACTTCGACCAGCCCATTGGTGACCGTGGCCGACGGTGTGCGCAAGGAGTATGTCTTCCGCGCCTGCTTCATCGACCCGTTCCAGGGCTCGGCGATGGCCAACTTTGCGCTCAACGAGCTGGGGCTCAAGACGGCCGCTGTGTTCTATGATAACGGGAACGACTATGTGAAGGGCCTGGCCGAGTTCTTCAAGGCCGCCTTTGAGGCCGGCGGCGGCGAGGTCAAGGTCTATGAGGCCTATACCAAGGACGATACGGACTTTTCGGCGCTGATCACCAAGGTTATGGCCGAGAATCCCGAGATGCTCTATATCCCGGATTACTACAATATGGTCAACCTGGTTACCAAGCAGGCACGGGATGCCGGCTATACCGGTGTCTTTGCCGGCGGCGACGGCTGGGACTCGCCGGACCTGAACTTTGAGGCCGCTGAGGGTGGGTACTTTACCAACCACTACTCGCCGGACGACACCCGGCCCGTTGTCCAGTCTTGGGTCAAGGCCTACCAGGACAAGTACGGCGCCGTGCCCGATGCCCTGGCCACGCTGGCCTACGATGCCATGAACTTGCTGCTGAACGCCATCGAGACGGCCGGTTCGGAAGATACGGCCAAGGTGAAGGATGCCATGGCGGCCACCTCTGGGTTCCAGACGGTCTCCGGCGAGATCACCTTTGATGAGAACGGCGATCCGGTCAAGGATGTCACCGTCCTCCAGATCTCGGGCGGCAAGCAAGAGTTCGTTACAGTCGTCACGCCTTAATCGTTTCGCTTACCGGTGAGGGGCGGCCGCCGACCGCCCCTCACCGGTGCCCCTGTCATCGGCTTGGAAGGGAAAGCTATGACCCTGACCTACTGGCTTCAGCAGTTGCTCAACGGCCTAGCCCTTGGCTTTGTCTATGCGCTCATTGCCCTGGGTTACACGATGGTCTATGGCATCGTCAAGTTGATCAATTTCGCGCACGGCGATGTCTTTATGGTCGGTGCCTTTATCGGGTACTATACCTTGCGCGCCTTTGCTGGCGTGGTCATCGTCGGCGTGCCCTGGGCCAACGGCCTGATCTTGTTCGTGCTGAGCATGCTGACGGCCATGGTCATCTGCACGGTCCTCAACATTCTGATCGAGCGCATTGCCTACAAGCCGCTACGCAACGCCCCGCGCATTGCAGCCCTCATCACAGCTATCGGCGTCTCACTCTTTTTGGAGTACTTTTGCAGTCTAAAGTTTGTCTTTGGCCCCGACTATATCACCTACCCCAGCCCATTGCCCACGGTGACCTGGACGATCGGCGGGTTGCGCATCAACGCCATTCAGGTGCTCATTGCCGTTGTGGCCACCATCCTCTTGCTGGCGCTGAACTATGTGGTGCGCTACACCAAGATGGGCAAGGCTATGCGCGCCACGGCCTATGACCGCGACGCGGCCCGCTTGATGGGTATCAATGTGGACCTCACGATCTCCTTCACCTTTGGCCTGGGCGCTGCCCTAGCCGGGGCCGGTGGGGTGCTCTACGCCACGGCTTACCCGCGCATCCACGCCTTTATGGGCATCATACCCGGCCTCAAGGCCTTTACGGCGGCCGTGTTGGGTGGGATCGGCAGCATCCCGGGCGCCTTTGTCGGGGCGCTGATTATGGGCACGGCTGAGGTAGCGGCCAAGTCCTTCTATTCGACGCTGGCCGATGGAGTCGCTTTCCTCATCCTCATTATTGTGCTCTTGGTCAAGCCGGCCGGTCTCTTTGGTAGCCAGGAAGTCGAGAAGGTGTAGCCAGCATGACGCCCGATACTACTACACGTGTGACCTTGCCTTCACAGCCGGCGATGCGACGCAAGCTCCCGAACTGGGCGGTGCTCGCGATTGCGCTGGGCGTGGGTGTGCTCATCCAGGTGGCCGTCAGCTTGCAGTTGCTGAACGCGTACCAGTCCCTGATCCTCAGCTATATGTGCATCATGATCGTCTCCGCGCTGGGGCTGAACATCATCTACGGCTTTACCGGCCAGTTCTCTCTGGGGCATGCCGCTTTCTTTGGCCTGGGCGCCTATACGGCTGCGCTGGTCACGCGCTATGGCGGCGCCGCACCGTGGATGTTTGTCATCGCCCTGCTTGCGGGCGGGCTGCTGGCGGCGGGGATCGGTTGGCTCATCGGCCTGCCCATTTTGCGGCTGCGCTCGGATTATTTGGGCATCGCCACCCTGGGGTTCGGCATCATTGTGCGCGTCTTTTTCGAGAACTCGGACAAGATCATCCCCGTCACGGGGGGCGCGCGCGGCATGACGGGCATCGACATGCTGACCAGCTTTATCTGGGCCTATGCGATCATGCTTTTGGCGATTATTGTGGCCCGCAACCTGCGCTTCTCCAGCCCCGGCCGGGCCTGCCTCTCCATCCGTGAGGACGAGACCGCCGCGGGCTTGATGGGCGTCAACACTGTGCGCTACAAGACCATCGCCTTTGTCCTGGGCTGCTTTTACGCCGGGGTGGCCGGCGGTTTGTACGCCCATCTCTATGTCTTTTTGCATCCGGGGAGCTTTGACTTTATAAAATCCTTTGACCCGCTGTTGATCGTCGTGCTTGGCGGCCTGGGCTCGATTACGGGTACGGTCGTCGCCGGCGCGTCCTGGGTGGTGATTCTCGAGGGCTTGCGTGTTTTGCCGGATGCCTTCCTGGATTGGCGGTATGTGATCTATCCGGTTCTCCTGATCATCATGATGCTCTGGCGGCCGCAAGGGCTCTTTGGTACGAGCGAGATGGCTTTCCTCAGGCCGGTGGAGCCGGCCGCGCCCAAAGGCTCGGAGCAAGCGACGGAGGTGGAGCCCGATGGCGCCCGTTCTTGAGATCAAGGGCCTGGCCAAGCAGTTCGGCGGCTTGCGCGCCGTCTCCGATTTCGACCTTACTTTGGAGCAAGGGGACCTGGCCGGCCTGATTGGGCCGAACGGGGCAGGCAAGACGACGGTCTTTAACCTGATCACCGGCGTGTACCCGGTTTCGGCCGGCGACATCACCTTCGAATCCAAATCGGTGGTCGGGCTCGAGCCGTTCCAGATCAATCAGTTGGGCATCGCCCGCACCTTTCAGAACATTCGGCTCTTTCCGGCGCTTTCGGTGCTGGATAATGTGCGCATTGCCTGCCACGGCCATGGCTGCTATTCCACGCTGGAGGCGATTGCACGCCTGGGTCGCTATGGCCAGCGCGAGAGGGAGATGACCGAGCGGGCGCGAGAGCTGCTCGACGTGTTTGGCTTGCTCCATCGCCAGAACGAGGCGGCCAGGAACCTGCCCTATGGTGAGCAACGGCGGGTAGAGATTGCTCGGGCCCTGGCGGCCAGCCCAGACCTGCTGCTTCTCGATGAGCCGGCCGCAGGGATGAACCCATCAGAAGTCGGGGCGCTGATGGAGATGATCGGCTTTATCCGCGAGCGCTTCAAGCTGACCATCCTGCTCATTGAGCATCAGATGCGTGTGGTCATGGGCATCTGCGAGCACATCACGGTCATGGACTTTGGTCAGGTGATCGCCCGAGGCAAGCCTGAGGAGATACGCAACAACCCGCAGGTGATCGAGGCTTACCTCGGCCGCGGGGCCGCAGCAAGGACGGGGCTGTAATGCTGCTAGAAGTCGAGAATCTGAACGTTTACTATGATGCTATCCACGCCCTGCAGGGGGTGTCGTTCCACGTCGGTGAGGGCGAGATCGTGACGTTGATCGGCGCCAACGGCGCCGGCAAGAGCACGACGCTCAAGACGATCTGTGGCCTGTTGCGGCCTCGCGAGGGCGTGGTACGTTTTCGCGAGCAAGACATCATGGCGATGCCGGCGCACAAGATCGTGACCCTCGGCATCTCGCAGGTCCCGGAGGGCCGGCGCATTTTTGCCCCGCTTACCGTGCGCGAGAATCTGGAGATGGGCGCCTATACCCGCTCTGACCCCAAAGAGATCGCAGAGAGCCTGGACCGCGTTTTTGCCAGCTTTCCCAGGCTGAAGGAGCGCATCAACCAGTTGGGCGGCACTCTCTCGGGCGGCGAACAGCAGATGCTGGCCATGGGGCGCGCATTGATGTCCCGGCCCGACCTGCTCTTGCTCGACGAGCCCTCGATGGGCCTGGCGCCGATCCTGGTTGAAGAGATCTTTCGCATTATTCATGATATCAACCTGCAAGGCACCAGCATCCTGCTGGTGGAGCAGAACGCCCACATGGCTCTCTCGGTGGCCCACCGCGGCTATGTCCTGGAGACGGGGCGTGTTGTGCTCGAAGGCACGGCAACCAGCCTGCGAAACAACGCTCAGGTGCGCGCGGCCTATCTGGGTGGGTAACTGGGGGCGCGTGCCCAAGCGCGCCGGGCGGCACGTGAGCATGACGGTTCGCTCAGTGGGGAGCTCCACTCACGGCCGGTCGCCGGCTTGGGCCGCCAACCAGTTGTCGATGGGCAGTACCGCAGGCGCCATCGATCGGTAGTCAACACGTCGCGTATCACACACCATGTGTGGCGCAAATCACAAGGAGGAGTTCCCCGATGAAACGCGCTTTGCTCTTGTCTTTCGCTGTTATTCTGGTTCTAGGCGCAGCTTTGACCGGTTGCGCTCCCGCCGCACCCACGGCAGCGCCGGCGGCCGAGCCAACCGCTGCCCCGGCGGAAGAGCCTACTGCGGCACCGGCCGAGGAGCCTACTGCAGCGCCGGCCGAGAAGCAGGTGGTCGTCGTCGGCACTGATGCGACCTGGCCGCCCTTTGAGATGGTTAACGAGCAGACCAAGGAACTGGAAGGCTTTGATATCGACTTGATGAATGCCATCGCCGAAGAGGCCGGCTTTGAGATCGAGTGGGTCAACGTGGGCTTTGACCCCCTCTTGGCGGGCATGGCGACTGGGCAGTATGATGTGGCCATCTCGGTCATTACCATCACCGATGAGCGCAAAGACAATATGCTCTTCTCGGATCCTTACTACGATGCGGGACAGTTGGTCGCTGTGCGTGTGGACAGTACCGACATCAACGGCCCCGACGACCTGCCCGGCAAGACGGCCGGCGCGCAGATCGGCACGACTGGGGCCATCGAGATCAGCAAGATCGAGGGCGCCGAACTCAAGACCTATGATGACGTCGGCCAGGCTTTCATGGACCTGATCAACGGCCAGGTCGATGCTGTGGTGGCCGATAGCCCGCTGGTCTATGAGTATGTCGGCAAGAATGCGGACAAGATCAAGGCCGTCGGCGAGCCCTTTACCGACGAGTTCTACGGCATCGCCGTGAAGAAGGGCGCTGAGGACCTGCTGGCCCAGATCAACGAGGCCCTCAAGACCGTCATGGATCAGGGGCTCATCGAAGAACTCAACGACAAGTGGGTCAAGGCGGCCGAGTAGGGCTGGAATCGGCACCAAGCTTGTGCAGGCCATGGCGCTTGCCTGCACATAGTGTTTCGCCTATAGAGGAAGTGCAACGGTCTACCGTGCAACGCTGCACGGTAGACTGCTGTTAAGGATAGTACTTGGGTGGCAGCGGCGCCGACCGCGCAAGTGCTGTCAAGGAGCCAAGTCAAGAGTCTGGAAAGGATAATGGTTGCATGCCTGATTTGGAGAAACCCGAAACCCTTCCCAGGTCCGCCATCCCAACGCGCTGGGCGGCCTGGGATCCGTGGTGGCTCCTCTTTGGGGTGGTGATTGCTCTCATCGCGGCTATGTCGTTCATCAAGCCGGACCCGTTCTGGCGCGTCGTGGTTTTTTTGGCAGACGGCATCCGTATCACCGCCTCGATCACGGTGGTCTCTTACATTTGTATACTCGTCGTTGGGCTGATTACCGGCCTGGGCCGCGTGGCCAAGAACCCCATACTGCGAGGGGTTGCTTCCATCTATGTCGAAGTCGTCCGGGGCATTCCGCTCCTGGTGCAGCTCTTGTTCATCTACTACGCCTCGCCGGTGGTGGTGCAGGGTCTCGGCAAGAATCTGCTGGCCGGCGGGATTACGCTGGGCGGGCTGAGCGAGGTCCTGGCCGATTTCAGGATTAACGCCTTCGTCGGCGCTGTCTTTGGCCTGACCGTTTGCTATGGCGCCTACGTGGGTGAGATCTATCGGGCGGGCATTCAGTCGATTCCGCAGGGCCAGATGGAGGCGGCGCGCTCTCTGGGCATGACCCATTTCCAGGCCATGCGCCACGTTATCCTGCCGCAGGCCATCCGCGTAATCCTGCCGCCGCTGGGCAACGAGTTTGTGGCCCTTCTCAAGGATTCTTCCCTCGTCTCGGTGGTTGCGGTGGTGGATATCACCCGCCGGGGCCGCGAATTCATGAGCACGAACTTTAACCCGCTGGAGACCTGGTTCATGGTCGCCTTGCTCTACCTGATGCTGACTGTGTTCTCCGCGCGGATTGTCTCGTACCTGGAGAGGAGAACAGCCCATGTCCGCTGAGCCGATCATCCAGATCCGCGACGTCCACAAGTGGTTTGGCGACGTGCACGCCGTGCGTGGGGTGGACCTGGACGTGCGCAAGGGCGAGGTGGTCGTGGTCATCGGCCCCAGCGGCTCGGGCAAGTCGACCCTCTTGCGCTGCATCAACCACCTCGAGGTGCCGGAGGAGGGCGCGATTACCGTCGACGGCATCCCGCTGACGCAGGCCAAGAACATTAACGCCGTTCGCGAACAAGTGGGGATGGTGTTCCAGCAGTTCAACCTCTTCCCGCACCTTACTGTTCTGGGGAACATTCGCCTGGCGCAGCGTATCGTCAAGGGACGGCGGCGGCAGGAGGCCGACGCCATCGCTCGCGAGCTGCTGGATAGGGTGGGAATTCCGGACAAGGCGGATAGCTACCCTACCCAACTCTCCGGTGGGCAGCAACAGCGGGTGGCCATCGCCCGTGCCCTGGCCATGCAGCCCAAAATCATGCTCTTCGACGAACCCACTTCCGCCCTGGACCCGGAGATGATCACCGAAGTGCTGGACGTCATGCTGGACCTGGCCAAAGAGGGGATGACCATGGTCGTCGTCTCGCACGAGATGGGCTTTGCCCGCGCTGCCGCCTCGCGCATCGTGTTCATGGATGAGGGCTTGATCGTCGAGGAGACGACCCCTGAGGGGCTCTTCAACAATCCCAAGCAGCAGCGGACTCGGCAGTTCCTGAGCAAGATTCTGCACTAAAGAAAAGGGGGTTTGGGAGGCTGCCTCCCAAACCCCCTCAATTCTTACGGGGTCAAGGGCGAGGTGGCGATCCGGAGGGCCGCAAGGAGCACGCGATAGATCCTCCGGAAATCCCCATCGATATAACGCACCGTGCCCTCGCCGTCGTAACCCACCTCCGGCATCCAGGCCACAGCTTGGGCGATTTCGTGGTCGCCGAACTCGAGCTCCAGTGTGATGGGGGATTGCAGCACCATGGGCCGGGCCTCGCGCACTTGGCGCACCGCCTGCTCGGCGGCCTGGCGGATGCGCTCTCTGGCCTCGATTAGCGACAGGCAGCGCGCCGTATAGCGCGAGAGGGAATACTTGACGACCGCTGCTTCGATGGCCCCGCCGCTCCAGCGCTGGACGTCCAGGCAGACGCGGTCGTCGCCGGTGATGAGCACGGTGGGGATGTCGTAGGCGCCGGCCAGGTAGGCGGTCAGTTCGGCCTCGCCGACGGGCCGGTCGTTGAGCCGCACGTCGCGCAAGAGCGGCCGGTTCAGAATGGGGTTCAGGACGGCGTTCTCCGCCGCCCGGCTGTGCATGCCGATGAGAAACGCGGCGTCGTAGCCGCGCCCCAGGTCCGCTTCCACAAAAAAGGGCATCGGCTGCCCGCGCATGACTTCGACCAGGGGGTGCAACTCGTCGAGAAGGATGTTTTGCCGGCTTGGGCCGTGGCTATCGTGCACGACAAACGCCGTTGCGCCGGCCTGCATGGCCCCCTCGACAGCGGCATTGATGTCACCGGTCAGCCAGCGCCCGGCCTGCCCGCATGCACCCCCGGCAGAGCTGCATTCCTCCTTGCCGGTGACCCCTGAGGCTCCTTCGATGTCCGCGGAGATGAGTATGCGCACGCTGGGCCTCCTTGCTGCTCTGCGCGTCCACGAGCTACTCGCCAATCTGCGGGTACACACGCCGGCTCTGCCCACCATGGCGCATGTATGCGTCGCTTGCCGGCAGCCTATCCCTGCTCCGGAGATGGGCCGGCAATCCGCTGGGTATGTCAGATTGTCCTTTCTGCCACCTCGGCCACGCGCGCGACCTCGTCCATCAGGCGGCCAAAGCTCGCTAGGTCCAGGGATTGTTTGCCGTCGGAGAGTGCCTTGCTGGGGTCGGGGTGCACCTCAACCATGAGCCCGTCGGCGCCACAGGCCACGGCCGCCTTGGAGAGGGCCGTCACATACTGGCGGTCTCCGGCAGCGTGGGCCGGGTCGACGACGATGGGCAGGTGACTCAGGCGCTTGACCACCGGCACGGCGCTGAGGTCTAGCGTGTTGCGGGTATAGGTCTCAAAGGTACGGATACCTCGCTCGCAGAGGATCACGTTGGGGTTTCCGGCATCGAGGATGTACTCGGCGGCCATCAGCCACTCTTCGATAGAGGACATCATCCCCCGCTTGAGCACGACGGGCTTGGAGAAGCGGCCCACCGTCTCCAGCAGCGGAAAGTTTTGCATGTTGCGCGCGCCGATCTGAAAGACGTCCACGTACTGTGCGGCCAGGGGCACGTCGACGACCGACATGAGTTCGGTCACGATGGCCAGGCCGGTCCGCTCGCGCACGCGGGCCAGGATCTCTAGGCCTTTCTCGCGCAGACCTTGGAAGGCATAAGGCGAGGTGCGCGGCTTGAAAATGGCCCCCCGCAAAAAGCCGGCACCTGTGGCGCGCACCGTTTCGGCTACGCGCAGGAGCATCTCCTCATTCTCCACCGAGCAAGGGCCCGCGATCACCGCCAGGTGCTGCCCACCGATCGTACGCTCACCGATCTTGACGATTGTGTTCTGGGGGTGGAACTCGCGCGAGGCGAGCTTGAAAGGGTGCAGCACGGATAGAATCTGCTCGACCCCCATCATGGGCTCGATGAGCTTGGCCAGGCCATCGCGGTCGCTGACCCCCAGCACGCAGATGATGCTTCGCACATCGCCGTCGACGACGCGGGCGCGCAGGCCCTGAGCGCGGATTGTCTCCTCGACGCGCTTGACCTCCGCGCGCGGTGCGCCGGCAGCCATAACTACAATCATGCTCTCTCCTTTGGAGTTAGGCATGAGCCCCGGCGCGAAAGGCCGGAACCCGTGGGGCATAGTTTAGCTGTGCTGGGGTAGACGTCAAATGGAAGCAGTACGGTGGACGGTGGTCAGTGGACAGTGACAGCTCTTACAGTGCAGAAACCGTCCACTGGCCACTGACCACCGATAGCCTTACCCTCACGCCTCTGTGCCGTGGTGTTTGGCCAGCGGCTCGCTCACGGAGCGGTTCACCTCGCGGGCGAATTGGGCGCCGAATTCGCGGGCGCGGGCGAGGTCCTCTGTACTCGGGGCCCAGCGCACGGCCAGGTCGGCGGTCATGACGTCAAAGCCGGCCTCGCGCAGGTCCTCTTCCAGTTGCGGCACCGCGCCGCCCGCCCAACCATGCGAGCCAAAGGCGGCGGCGAGCTTGCCCGAAAAGCGCAGGCCCTTGAGGTCCTCCATAAAGGCGGCGATGTTCAGGAGCATGCGCTGGTTGTGGGTGGATGAGCCGACTAGGAGGCCGCCGGCGCTGAGCAACTCCTCGACGGTCTCTGTGCGGCCGGCCATCGGCAGGCCGCGCACGAGCGCCTCCACTCCTTCGCCGGCCACGCCCTCGGCCAGGGCGCGGGCCAGCCTTTCGGTAGAGCCCCACATCGTCTCGTAGGCGATGACTACACGCGGCCTGGCCTCACCCGTCGCCCAGCGCCGGTAGGCCTCGAGGATTTGGCCAGGCTCGCGGCGCCAGATTACGCCGTGGGCCGGGGCGATGGTCTCGATGGGGATGCCCATCTTGGCGACCTCGTCGAGCTTGCGCAGCACCATCCGGCTGAAGGGAGCCAGGATGTTGGCATAGTAGCGCGCGGCCTCCTCCCAGAGCTGGCATTGATCGACCTCGTCGGCAAAGCGCTGCGAGGTGGCCAGGTGCTGGCCGAAAGCGTCGTTGGGCAGGAGCAGTTTGTCTTCCTGCACGTAGGTGAACATGCTGTCCGGCCAGTGGAGCATGGGGGCTTCGACAAAGCTCAGCGTCTTTTGGCCCAGGGAGAGGGTGTCTCCGGTGCCCACGACGTGGAAATGCTCCAGCCCCGGATGGTAACTGGCCAGGCTCTCGGTGCCCTTGCGCGTGCAGTACAATTCGGCTTGCGGCGCTCTCTCCAACACATAGGGGATGGCGCCGGAGTGATCGATCTCGCCGTGGTTGGCGATGAGGTAGCGGATGCGCGCCGGGTCCACCAACTCGCGGATGCGCGCCATCATCTCTTCCTCAAAGCCGGGGGCCACGGTGTCAACCAGGGTCACCTGCTCATCCAAGATGAGGTAGGCATTGTAGGTGGTGCCACGTGGGGTGGTATAGGTATAGCCGTGAAAGTTGCGCACATTCCAATCGACGGCGCCAACCCAGTAGACGTTCTCGGCAACTTGAGTGGGCATGATTCCATACTCCTCTCACTGATCGCGCCGGCCATGGCGGCACGTATAGCCCTTGTTTGCCAGCCGGCAGTATAGCACAATGGGAGCGCGCCGTATGTGACCAAAGTCGCAAGCCCGATGGCCTCAGCAATGATTCGCTCTGCCGGGGCTGTCATTGCTTTGCTGCGCTGCTCGGAAGCCTAGTCTTGTCATTGCGAGTACCTCAGGGTCTGGGTGCCCTGGGGCGCACGCGATGATAGGCTTTGACATCCCCAGCAAGGCTTGTGCCACTCGACGCGCCCATCGCCTCCTTTCCTTGGCATGGAGGTTGCTCCAACACGGTGCCCGATTGTGCGAGAGCAGGAGGACCGTATGACAAGCCAAACAGAACTGGGACCGGAAAAGCTCCGCTTTACGTGCGACCCCGCCCAGTTGGGCATAAGGAGCACGGAGGAGCTATCCGGTCTATCCGATATGATCGGTCAGGACCGCGCCAAGCAGGCCATTGCCTTCGGCATGGAGGTCCCGACGGAGGGATACAACATTTTCGCCCTGGGATCTGTCGGCACGGGGCGGTCGACGATGGTCAGGCGCCTGGTCGAGGAAAAGGCCGCCGGGGAGCCCGCGCCTCAGGATTGGGTGTATGTCAACAACTTTGAGGACCCTGACAAGCCGCGCGCCATCGGCCTGCCCGCCGGGATGGGCTGCGAGTTGCGCCGCGATATGGATGAACTGATCGAAAGCCTCAAGCGCGAGATACCGCTCGCTTTTCAGAGCGAGGAGTATGAGCGGCGGAAGGCGCGCATCGCGCAGCAGCTACAAGAGCAAGAGTCGGCCATTTTCTCCCAGTTGCAGCGAGAGGCCGAGGCCAGGGGCTTTAGCCTGGCGCGCACGCCGGTGGGGATGATGCTGGTGCACACCCAGGAGGGCCAACCCCTCTCTGAGTCCGATTACCAGCGCCTGCCCCCGGGCGAGAAGCAGAGGCTGGAGTCGGCTGAGGGCGAGTTGCAGCAACAGGTGGCCAGCACGCTCACCCAGGCCAGGGCCAAGCAGAAGGAAGCCCAGCAGAGCTTGAGCGACCTGGATCGCCAGGTGGCCTCCTTCGCCGCCGACCACTTTATCGATGATCTGAAGCGCAAGTACGCTTCCTTCCCGCAGGTCGTAGAGTATCTGGAAGGGGTGCGGCAGGACGTCCTCGACCATGTAGACATTTTCAAGCGAGAGATGGAGGGCGGGCAGGAGAACCCAATGATCCAATTGCTGGCCGGCGCCCAGGAGGCGGGGTTCAAGCGCTACAAGGTGAACCTGGTGGTCGATAGCTGCCAGCAAAAAGGCGCCCCGGTCATTGTCGAGAGCAACCCCAGCTATTACAACCTGGTGGGCCAGGTGCAGCAGGAAGCCCAATTCGGAGCCATGGTGACGGATTTCACCATGATCCGTGCCGGCGCCTTCCACCGTGCCAATGGGGGGTACCTGATCCTCGAAGCGCGCGATGTGCTGACCAACCCCTTTGCCTGGGATGCGGTCAAACGCATCCTCAAAGACGGGCGCATCGATATCGAGGAGATGGGGCAGCAATACCGGGCCTTTAACACCCAGACTCTCGAACCTGAGCCGATACCGGCGGACGTCAAGGTCGTGATGATCGGCGAGCCCTGGATCTATTACCTGCTCTTCATCTACGACGAAGAGTTCAAGCGCCTGTTCAAGGTCAAGGCCGATTTCGGCACCGACGTGAACCGCGACGACGCGACCATCAGCCAGTATGCCCAGTTCGTTGCCGACCAGGTCCGCGAGCGCAAATTGCGGCACTTTGATGCCAGCGGTGTCGCCCGGGTTGTGGAGTATGGCATCCGCCTGGCTGAGGATCAGAAAAAGCTGGCTACGCGGTTCAGCGAAGTGGGCGATATGATCGTCGAGGCCAGCTATTGGGCGGGCCAGGCCGGGCACGACATGGTGCAGGGTGACGATGTGCAAAAAGCGATCGATGAACGCATCTATCGCTCGAATCGCATCGAAGAACGCATTCGCGAGATGATCGACCGCGGCACCATCATGGTGGATACGACGGGCTCGGTCGTGGGCCAGGTGAACGGGCTTTCGGTGAGCATGCTCGGCGACTATGAGTTTGGGCGGCCTTCACGCATTACGGCCCGCAGCTATGTCGGCCGAGGGAATGTGGTCGCCATCGATCGCGATGTCGAGATGGCCGGGCCCATTCACAACAAGGGCGTCTTGATCCTCTCCGGCTACCTGGGCGGCCGCTATGCTCAGGATCTGCCGCTCAGCCTTTCGGCCAGCCTGACCTTTGAGCAGAGCTATGAGGGCGTCGAAGGCGACAGCGCCTCTTCCGCCGAACTCTATGCGCTGCTGTCCAGCCTGGCCGATGTCCCGCTGGCTCAGAACCTGGCGGTGACCGGCTCGGTCAATCAGCATGGCGATCTGCAACCCATCGGCGGCGTCAACGTCAAGATCGAGGGCTTTTTCGACGTCTGCCGCATGAAGGGGCTGACGGGCGATCAGGGGGTGATCATCCCCAGTGCGAATGTGGATAACCTGCAACTCCGGCCCGATGTGGTCCAGGCCGTGCGCGAGGGGAAATTCCACATTCACGCGGTCAAGACCGTCGACGAGGGGCTCGAGTTGCTCACCGGTATCCCGGCCGGCGAGATGGTGGACGGCCAGTACCCCGAGGGGACGATCAACTACCGGGTGAAGGAGCGGCTGCGGCAGTTGGCAGAGACCTATCGCGCCTTTGCCGAGGCTGCGGGCGAGGAAGAGGTTGAGGAGCCACAGCGCGAACGGGAGCGGGTGCGGGCATCTCGCTCGCGGCGCGCGCGCAGGTAGCCTGATCGAGACCTGACGGGTTTGCCAAACCCGTCAGGTCTGAACCTCAGGTCTGCGAGGTCAACTAGCTCAAAACGACGACGGACCGCGGGCGCTTGATGTGCAGGTGCAGCGTCTCCAATACCCGGAAGCGGTGTTCCATCGACGTCGTTTCCAAGAAGGCTACCGTCATATCCTGGCCGATGATCAGTTCCATGTTCTCGACCCCAGCCGCGACGACGACTGCCGTGTGCGCCGGCAGGTTTTGGGTCATGTACACGCCGCCTCCGACCAGGTTGCGGACCTGATCGATTTCCAGCACGCCAGTGTTGCTAAAGACGCGGGTCAGTGCGGCCAGGAGCTGCGGCGGCACAACGACCGTGTAGGGTCCCTGGAAGCCGGCTGCTACCAGCGCCTGCACTGCGCCGACGATAGCGTTGAATGCGCCGCCCGGAGCGTTCCAGTCGCCCAGCGCCAGTTGTTGGCGCCCCTCGGCGTTCAGGAATCCCTGTTGGCCATACTCATCGTAGCCGTTGAGGATGACCCGGTCTTCCATGGCTGCAACCAGCGAGGCGGCAATGGAGGCGGAGGTCGCGATCTCGGGCTGCCTGTCGCGGCGATAGCTCTCCAGGTCCCGCCAGTTGACGGCAAAGTCGCGGTAGAGGAGGGGCAGAGGAACGTAGCGGCGCTTTTGTACGCTGATGGGGCTCTTTTCCTCGGCACCAAAGAGGCTGATCTGTGCTTCTTCGTGGTCGCCAAAGGTACCGGCGGGAATGCTCTGAACCCCCGCGCCGACAGGGCCGGTAAGGGTCAGAAAGCGCCGCCCTACCAGGTTGCGCCGGGCCACGCTGATGACGGCATCATCGATCCGGTGCCATTCCTCGTCGGTCAGCGGCGCCTGGTCTCTCATTAGGAAATCCTGCATGCTATCCTTCCTCCTGCCTACCCTTGCTCCTGGCCCATCAAGCTGCCGACGGTCAGTCCGCTCCGGCCGCCCGCTGGTGTTGCGGCCGAGCCTGGCTCCGCTGCGCCGTTGGGCTGGCCGGAGAGTATATCGGCCACATTCCTGGGCGCCGCGCGCAGTTCCTGCGCCTGGTCCGGATCGAGGATGGCCAGGAGCTGCAGAAACTCGGCGGCGTGCTCCTTTTCCTCATCGCGGATGTGGGCCAGTATGGCCTTGGCGCGTTCGTCGTCGGTCGCGTCATAGTGCGCCTGGTAGAGGCTTGTCGCGTCGAGCTCGGATTCGATATCCAGGCGGATGGCCTGGGCCAGTTCGCTGTTGCTCATCTTGCGAGGTACGTTATAGACAAAGGGATCGGTAGGCATGAGCCTGCCTCCTTCTGCTGTTCTCTATGCGGGTTGCGGGCGCGCCTCCGGCTCGACCTGCTCACTGGCCATCTCCGCAGCCCGCTTTACCTCGTCACCGGTGAGTTCCTCATGCTCCGCCAGCAGCTTGGCGATGGCATCCAGGGCCGGCCGGCGCTCGATGAGGATCGAGCGGGCCCGTTCGAGGGCCAGGCTGAGCAAATGGCGCACCTCGCTATCGATGGCATCGGCCGTCTGGTCGCTGTAGGGCCGCGGGCGGCCGAGGTCCTCACCCAGGAAGACGCTGCCACTCTCCGTGTCAAAGCTGACCGGGCCGAGGTCCTGCCCCATGCCCCAGCTCGAGATCATGCGATGGGCCATGAGGGTGGCCTCGCGCAGGTCGGCTTCGGAGCCCGAGGTCTTGGTGCCGAAGACGAGCGTTTCGCTGGCACGCCCAGCCAGGAGGACGGATAGGCGATCCAGCATATAATCCTGCTGGTAGATGTGGGCATCCCCTTCGGGGAGTTGCTGCGTCACGCCCATGGCCCGGCCACGGGGCACGATGGTGACTTTGTGCAGCGGGTCTGCCTTGGGCACGCTGATGGCTACGAGGGCGTGACCTGCTTCGTGATAGGCGAGCAGCTTCTTCTCCTCATCGCCAATGGCCAGGCCCTCGCGCCGCAGCCCCATCAAGACCTTGTCGCGGGCATCCTCGACGTCGGCCTGGTCGATGACCGTCTCGCCCTGACGCGCCGCGTTGAGGGCGGCTTCATTCAGCAGGTTCTCCAGGTCCGCACCGGAAAAGCCGGGCGTCCCCCGGGCGACGACGTCCAGGTCTACATCCGGGGCCAGAGGTTTATTGCGAGCGTGCACCCTCAGGATGGCCGTGCGCTGGCTGGCCGATGGCAGGTCGATGGTCACCCGCCGGTCGAAGCGGCCTGGGCGTAAGAGCGCCGGGTCCAGGATGTCTGGGCGGTTGGTGGCCGCCATCACGATGACCCCTTCGTTGGACTCAAAGCCGTCCATCTCGCTCAGCAACTGGTTCAGGGTCTGCTCGCGTTCGTCGTGGCCGCCGCCGATACCGGCGCCGCGCAGCCGGCCGATGCTATCGAGTTCGTCCACAAAGATAATGCTGGGCCGGGTACGCTTGGCTTCGGCAAAGAGATCGCAAACGCGGCTGGCGCCCACGCCGACAAACATCTCCATAAAGTCGGAGCCGGTGATGCTGAAAAAGGGCACACCCGCCTCGCCAGCCACCGCACGCGCCAGGAGGGTCTTGCCTGTGCCCGGCGCCCCGACCAGGAGGACACCCTTGGGCATGGATGCGCCGACGCGCCGAAACTTGGTTGGGTTGCGCAGGAACTCGATGACCTCTTGCAGTTCGCCCTTGGCGCTATCGGCACCGGCAACATCGTCGAAATTGACGGCGCTGGCGGATTCTTTCTTGTACAGCTTGGCGCCGCTGCGCCCAAAGTCGGTCAGGCCCTGGCCCTGCCCGCGCATGCTGCGTGCAAAGGCCAGACCCACTGCTACGAGGAGCAGGATCGGCAATACGCTCAACATAATCGACCATGCCGTATTCAGACCGCTACCTCCCACGACTTCCACCTGAACATTGTGTTGGTCCAGCAGGTCGTAGAGCTGAGGGTCGTCGAAGGGTGGGCGGCGGGTCGCAAAGCTCGTATACCTGACTGGGGAATCTTCACTCGGCGGTTGAAACTGGGCGGGCGTCGACAGTTGGCCGCGGATCTCCTCGCCCTGGGCCACGATGCGTCGCACGTTACCGGCTTCCACCTGGGCTCGAAACTCGGAGTAGGGAATCTGGGTAACATCAGAGTTTGTTGAGCTCCCGGTACTGGTGGCGCAGCCATAGACGGCAAGCACAAGAAGGAGCGGTACGACGAGCCAGGCAATGAGTGTCGACCACTCGCGCCGGGGGCCGGGGGTGCCACGAGGATCACCTTGGTTTTGATCTCTTCCTGCCATCCCTGTGTTCCATTCTCAGACTTGTCGTGGTCGCCGGCGAACGGATGGCGATCACGGGTGCAGCGAGGGCCAATGCCCGGGGTAGCAACATATGTGCCATGGAAAGGTTGTGCCGAATGGCATACTCCTTGCTGTTGCCGATAGGGGATCGATTCATCAACCGGTGCGCTGATCAAAGGGGCAGGCGTTCCGGCGGCGCACAACCAGCTGGGGCAATCTTTGCTTCAACCGGTAGGAGGTGTGGCTATGGAGTTGCGGCTTGGCGCACGGGTGCTGCTGAGCGATGGAAGCGTGGCAGGGAAGGTGAGCAGGGTGGTGTTGGAGCCGGCCAAGGGCGCGCCCACGCATATTGCGGTTGCCGGTGGCGAGGGCCTGCCTGAACGCCTGGTGCCGCTGGAGCGGGTGTCCGCTGCCGGCGACGAGCAAGTGCGCTTGACGATGGGCCGGGCCGAGCTTGAGCAACTCCCCGAGTTCGACTCCGACGACTTTGTGCCTCTGGAGTATGGGGATTGGCCCGGCGCGTATCCGGTTGACGGGCAGGCCATTGTCGCCTGGGGGCGCCCGTATCCTACGGAGGGCCTACCCCTGCCGCCTCCGGAGCCTCCGGCCGAACTGCCCTTCGTCGCGCAGGCGGCGCAGAGCCGGCCGCCGGGCAGCATCGTTCTGGAGCCGGGTATGCGGGTGGCGGCGTTCCAGGGTGAGCCCATTGGCATCGTGGAGCAGGTCATCACTGACCCTGGCACGGGCAGGGTGACCTATTTGGTCGTTGCCGGCGATTGGGGCGACGGAGGGAACCGCTTGGTGCCCAGCAGTTGGATCCGCGAGGTGAGCGGCTGGGATATCACGCTTGTGGTGGGGGCGCGGGTTATCAGGCAACTGGCCACGTATCCGGCCGGCGAAGCTCAGCGCGCCCCTGTGTAACAGGGGGTTGGGCCGTTGCCCTTTGGGGTGCAAGCGGCTGAAAGCCGCTACTACAAGGGGAGAAGCGGACCGGATTGCCCTATGTAGTAACGGCTTCCAGCCGTTTGTGCCCCAGGTGGCGGCTGTTGCCCTTTGGGATGCAAGCGGCTGAAAGCCGCTACTACAAGGGGAGAAGCGGACCGGATTGCCCTATGTAGTAACGGCTTCCGTTTGTGCCCCAGGCGACGGCTGTTGCCCTTGGATGCAAGCGGCTGAAAGCCGCTACTACAGGGGGTATAGTCGGGTTCTAGCCCCGCCTGCGGCGCAGTTCTTCATCCTCCACTTCGCTGCGGGTCGGGCCGCCGGTTGCCTCTTCGGCCTCGCCGTCGGGCAAGTCGGACTCGGTTTGCAGATAGTTGATGATATCCTGGCGGCGCACGAGGCCGACCAGGTGTCGCGGCCGGTCAATAACCGGCAGTTGATCGACGCCGCGCCGTCCGAGGGCGTTGACGGCTCTGCTCAGGTCCTCGTCGGGGGCGATGGTGGCCAGCCTTTCGTAGGGGGTCATGGCGCCGGCTACCGTCTCGGTGGCACGGCGCTCGGCGGGCACGTTGCGGATGTCGTGCAGGCAGATCAAGCCGACCAGTTCGCCATCGGTCGTGACCGGGTAGGCGTGTTGGCGGCCCCGCAGGATGTGGTCGTGTATGACCTGCTCAATGGTCAGGTCAGGGGGGAGCCGGTCTACATCGGTGGCCATCAGGCTGCGCACGGGCACGCCCTCGAGCGTCTGGCGGATGACCACTTCGCGGTAGCTGGACGTGGCGGCGTTGTTCAGGAACCAGCCGATGAACGCCAGCCAGATGCCGCTGAGAAAGGCACCACTGAAGAGCAGGGCGATGCCGGCAAAGATCAGCAGAAAGGCGAACCCCTGGCCCACCCAGGTGGCGATACGCGTGGCTCGGCGCAGGTTGCCGCTGATGCCCCAGAGGATCGAGCGCAGCACTCGCCCCCCGTCCAGGGGAAAGCCCGGGACGAGGTTAAAGGCCCCCAGGGCAATGTTGATGATTCCCAGATACTGGGCCAGGGCCGCCAGGGGAGTGCGGGCCGGGATGGTGGTGAGGTAGATGCCATAGAATATGGCTCCGATGATCAGGCTTGTAACCGGCCCGACTATCGCCAGGCGGAACTCGTTGCCGGCCGTCCGCGGCTCCTCCTGGATCTCAGAGACCCCACCAAAGACAAAGAGGGTAATGCTTTCGACCGGCAGCCCCTGGCTGCGCGCCACAAGGGAGTGGGCCAACTCGTGCCCCAGCACGGCGCCGAAGAGCAGGAGGCTGGAAGCGGCTCCCAGGCCCCAGTAGAGCGCGGCTGAAAAGCCGGGGATGATCAGAGGGTAGTAGCCGATTGCCAGCGACCACGTCACCAGGATAAAGATGATCAGCCAGGTCCAGTCAACGCGGATGCGGATGCCCGCGATTCGACCAAGAGTCACCCCGCGCAATGTGTCGTCTCCTTTCCGCTGTTGCACGAGTCGCCCAGGTTGGCGCCCGGACGGCTGTAGGTGCGTCCGGTACAGCCGGGCACGGTTGTGGGACCAGCCCCTTTTGCCGTGCTTGCCATTGAGTGAGCAGGGGCGCCTGGGCCCTCTGCTCTGTGTAGAGCTGGAATGAATCTTTTGCCGGGTCTTACCCGCCCAGGATAGGCCGGGTGGCGGCGGAACGCTCCCCCGGCTGTGGCTCGGGCACCGGCGGCAGCATGCGCTCCGGCAGGCTGCTAGGCAGGGCTGGAGACTCCGATCGGTGGGATGACTTCACCCTCCGGCGTTGTCTCTACGCGGACTGTCAGGTGCTGATACTGCGGGGCGATAGCCGGCGAGCCCGGCTGCCCTGGGTAGTGGGACGCATCGAGGATGATATCCTGTTCAAAGGTCTCCAACCCGTTCTCGAGCAGGGTCAGGATTGTTTGCGCGCCGAGGCCCGCGGCCAACTCACGGTCGTCATATTGCGCCACGCGCTCGCCGAGCGTCTCTCGCAGCGAGGACCGCACGCGCACGCGGACCTGCCAGGTCCGCACGCCCTCATCTTTGGTCACGCTAAAGCGCGCCAGGTGATAGTCTGCGCCCGTAAAGCGCTCGAACCCGCTAAAGTGGATGTCATAGACGTGCCATGCCACGTTTGCCTCCTCTCGCCGGCTCATCGAGGCTGGCGTTGCCTCGCCTGGTTCCGGCTTTCCACCTGGGCCGGCCGGTAGATGACAAAGCGGTCATCAATGATCATGAACGGTATCCGCCGGTGTTCGATCCACGGCCACTGCTTGTGGTACTGCCGGAAGGTGTCGTTGGAGAGAACCTCGGCGCCCAGGCTGTCAGCGGTCTGCAGGATAAAGTAATCGGCCGGCGTCTCTGCTGGTGCCTGGCGGACCGTCTGGTCGTCCAAGAGTTCTTCCAGTTCGTCCGGCTGATCGATGGTATGGTGCAGTGCGGCATCGACGATGACGATTACCGTGCCATACTGCCGGCACAGCGTGTCCAACGCCAGTTTCAGGTTGGCCACCCGAGGCTTGCCGTCGCCGGTCTTTTCCTCATAGGCTACGTTTGAGCCGTCGACCACGATCGACCAGCGGTTGTTCGCGGCCATTCGTCCTCTCCTGCTCTGTCGCTCGCTGCGTATCGAGCTATGCCGCAGACTCTATTCGCTGACCAGGAGACGTTCGCGCACCTCCTCGACGCCCTCGACCTCCGAGGCGACATCCTCCACCCGCGACACATCCTCCAGCGTGTCGACCACGCCACGCAGCGTGACGATGCCGTCGCGCACCTGCACCCGGATGTTCATGCCGGAGGTGTAGGCGTGCAGGCGCAGGGCTTCTTCCACGCGCGCGGAAATGTCCCAGTCGCTGTTGTCAAAGCGCTCCGGCATATCGCTATCTTGGAGGGGAGCCTCGTCGGCAGAGCTGGAGAATCCGCTGGCGATATCGACATCGCGGAGCCTTTCGGAGGGCAGGGTGGGTGGGTCTTCGGGGGGATAGTAGGTCTTGCCCTGATCGATGGCCTCGTAGGGGTCGGTTGTGGCCCCGTCGTCCTCCAACTCCGCCTCGGGGACATCCGGCGCTTGGCCCCCATCTCTGGGGACGGGGTTGCCCATCATGTGCGGAGAGAAGGCATTCTCAGCGAAAAGGAGGCTCTCCTCGTCGAACTCTTCATCCGGGTCAAGGAAATAGTTCTCCCCCAGGTGACCATCGTCGCCTTCGGTGTAACCTTGCTCCCACTGCTCATAGTCGCGGTCTTCGCTCAAGCCATAGTCACCCATTTCTGGTTCCCCCATTGCCGGTAGACCATTGGTTCTCTGGTCTGTGACTGTCTGCGTCTGCTGGGTGGGGGCAAGCAAGATTCATGCCATGCAAAAGAGGCCAGGGGCATCGTGCCCCTGGCCTCTCACCGATTCACACTCTGGCCGTACAGCTTTTGGTCCGCAGAGATGCCGATGGCCGGCGCCGACCGGTTGGAGGCATGTACCAGCCATCACCATCCCCGGCGACCAGCCCTTGGGATACCTCGAGTTATCTCTCCGGCGAGTGACCCAGATCAGGACCGGCAGCCGGCGATATCAATCGCGGCTGAACCTCTGCCCTACCAGCATCCCCACTACAAAGGCTGCGCCTAGAGCCTGGATAGGATAGCGCTTGACCAGCCCTACGGCATCTCTCTGCATGCCGCCGATATCGGTATGGCGGAGGTAGGTGGCGCTCTCCTCCAGGCTATTGGCAAAGCGCCGGGCCGTGGATTCAGGCTCGCTGGAGCTGCCGCGCAGCGTCTGCGCCGCCCGCGATAGCCCCTCGGCGGCCAGCAAGCGCGCCCGCTCGGCCCCTCGGCAAATCTGGAGGCCAAGGCCGCGTGTGCGCTGCTCGGCCTGCCGGGCTGCCTCGCTGGCCTGAGCGGTGACGCCCTCCAGGCGCTCCCCCATTGGTTCACCCATCGTCTCGGACGAGCCGGGCATTGGCCCAACGCTTGGCGGATAATCGCTCATGCGCTCTCTCCTTCTCTTCTGGGCTCCCACGCGACGGGCTACGAGACCCGGGCCAGGCCCCGCAGCGCAGGGGTTGCGCTGCCTGCCATGGACCCGGCGACTGGACCTTGCCCTCGCTAGCAAGAAGCGTGCCAGAAAAAGGAGGCGGAGAGGGCTCAGCGCATGGTCGAGGGCAGTATGCCCATGCGCTTGCGATATTTGGCCACTGTGCGCCGGGCCACGTGGTAGCCGCGCCTGTGCAGTTCCTCCGCCAGTTCCGCGTCGGCCAGGGGGCCGTCTTCGCTCTCCACGATCTCGCGCAGTACGTCCTTAACACTCCGAGACGGCTCAAAGAAGGCGCTAAAGGGAATGACCTTGCGGTTCGGCAGTTGGACGTACTTGTCGGCCACGGCCCGGCTGACTGTGGATTGGTGCAAGCCGGTGGCCTCGGCGATTTCGGCCCGTGTCAGGGGGCGCAGGTGGCGCACGCCGTCGCGCAGAAAGGGAATCTGCCGGGCCACGACCGCCTCGGCGACCGCCTGGAGCGTTTCGCGACGCTCGCGGAGGTGCGACAGGAACGACTGGGCCCGGCTGAGGTGCTCCATCACGTGGGCGCGGTCGTGCTCGCTCGACTGCATGATGCCCTTGCGGATCTCGCGCGCCACCCGCTGGTACATCGGGCTGACCTGCAGGTAGGAGCGGCGCGAGCGAACCACCTCTACGTGGTAGACCCCGGGGTGCTCTATATCCTCAAGGATGACCACGTCGGGCGCAGTAAAGGGTACATCGGTCGTACTGGTCCACGATTCCGGGCTGACCAGGTCGGGCACCGGGAATGGACGCAGGTGTTCACGGATGAAATCCCGTGCTTCCAGAACGTCCTTACTGGAGACGCCCAACGAACGGGCGATCTCATGATACTGGCCCTGACCAAGCCGCTCGAAATGATCGCGGATGATGATCTCCGCCAGGGGATGTTCGATCCCAGCTTCTGCCAACCGGGCCAACTGCAGCAGCAAGCACTCTTTGACGTTGCGCGCGGCGGCGCCCACCGGGCCCGCCTGCTGCAACGCTTCGATGACCTTCTCCACCTGCTCTGTTGTGACGCCCATTGTAAAGGCGACGACCTGAGCGCTGCAGTCCAGGAATCCGCGCTCATCCAGGTAGCCGACCAGGTAGCGCGCGATGGGCATTTCGCTTTCCGGGATCTGCGTGCCCACCTCGCGCAGCAACTGCTCGGGGAGGTTGATCTGGCCGGCGATGAGGGTCAGTGGGTCGAAATCCTCCTCCAGCTCCTGCTGCCGCGTCCGCTCTTCGCGGTTGAGGACTTCGGAGTCTCTGCGCAAGCACTCGTAGCAGATGCCATCCATCAACGGGGCGCCGCAGACGGTGCACACCTCGGGTTCGGAAAGCTCGAGCGCGGGATTATCCAGCATCTCTTCCTGGATCGTCTGTTCCAGTTCCCAGGAAGGCAGAGTCAACAGGCGCGCAAAGGTGATGAGCCCCGGTGAGGGGCGCATCTCCATGTCGTGGCTCTGTTGTTGGCTGGCGGTCTGGTCGAGTGAGAGCTTCACCTACCTCTCCTTATCCCTGCCTGGCCGCGGAGGGCAGGGTCGCCAAACGTTGTATCTCTCTCTCGCGGAGCCGGGTTTCCAGCTCCTCGAGGGTCAGGCCCAGCATCCGGGCGGCCTCTTCACGGTCTCCTCGGGCCTGGTTGATGGCGATCTCTAGCGCCAGTTGTTCGACCTCGCCAAGGATGTCACTCAGCGCCGTACGGCTCCGTACGCGCTGTGTCACATTGTAGAGATTGTCGGTAGCAATCGGTGAGTCCAGGGCGAGGTGTTGCGGCGTGACTATCTTGCCCTGCGACAGTACCACCGCCCGCTCGATGGTGTTCTCGAGTTGGCGTACATTCCCCGGCCAGGAGTACTCGAGCAAGAGCTTGAGGGCCTCCTCCGAGATCTTGCTGGGTTGGGCACCCGGCCGGTACCGGTAGCGATCCAGGAAGTGGGTTGTCAGCAGCGGCACATCCTCGCGCCGGTCGCGCAATGGCGGCACCGTGATGCGGATGACGTTCAGGCGGTAGTAGAGATCATCGCGGAAGCGGCCCTCTTCCACCTCGTGTTCCAGGTTCTTGTTTGTAGCGGCGATGATGCGGACGTCGGTGTAGAGCGTCTCGGAGCCGCCGACGCGCTGGAACTCGCCCTGCTGCAACACGCGCAACAGCTTTTTCTGGGTGTTGGGGCTCATCTCCCCGACTTCGTCGAGGAAGAGGGTGCCCCCATTGGCCATTTCGAAGCGGCCCTTGCGCTGGCTTACAGCACCGGTGAAGGACCCCTTCTCATGCCCAAAGAGTTCGCTCTCCAGCAGAGTCTCGGGTAGCGCCGCACAGTTCACTTTGAGCATGGGCTGGTCGGCGCGCAGGGAGTATTCGTGGATTACATCGGCCACCAGTTCCTTGCCGGTGCCCGTCTCGCCAGAAATGAGAACGACCGCGTCACTCCCTGAGACACGGCCAATGAGCTTGTAGATCTCTTGCATGGCCGGGCTCTGCCCGACGATGCGTTCGCGGATCAGGTATTCGTTTAGCTTGCTCTGCAGGTTCCTGACCTGCTGGGCCAGGGCATGGTGCTCGAGCAGGCGCTTGATGGTCAGCCCGAGCTGGTTCAGGTCGATAGGCTTGGTCAGATAGTCGTAGGCGCCGAGTTGCATCGAATGGATGGCCGTGGAGGAGGTGCCGTGGGCCGTCATCACGATTACCGGCAGCTCCATCCCCTTCTCGGCCATGGCGCGCAGGATCTCTAGCCCCTGCACATCGGGCAGGCGCATATCCAGCAGCGCCAGATCGATGTGCTCGGAGGATTGCCTAAGGGCATCCAGGGCACTAGCCCCGTCAGCAGCAACCAGAGTCTCGTAACCCTCTTCCTTTAGAAAGTCGGTCAACATCTCGCGGATGGGCGGGTCGTCATCCACGATGAGGACAGTTCGTCGCTCTGGCATACCCTCTCCCATTCGTTTTCTCTGTTTTCAACTGCCGGCTGTATTATACTCCGTCACCCGGCAGGTTGCAACAGAGTCGGCCCTGGAGAGGTGTCAGCGCTCCTCATCCCGACCGTGTAGCGTTGCTGCGCAGGTGGATCACCAGCATCCCAAGGGCGATGATAAAGGCGATCAGGACGACCAGGGCGGCCAGCGGCGCGGCGACGTACACCGGCCAGCGGGAGACGCCCGCTACCGGCCCGATGCGCCCAAAGGTGCGGACGACGCCAACGGCTTGCCATTCGTTGCCCCACAGGGGGCCCCAGACCTCTGTGATGAAGAAGGGCAGGAAAGATGCCGTCAGGATGAGTACGGCGCCGACGAGCAGTGCAAAAAGGGCCATGCCGGCCCCGTTGACTGTACGCACGGTCCACTTCCTCCTCAGGCCACGGCCGCTTCGGGCTTTTCCTCGGCCGCGGCATTGGCTTGCGGCTTGCCCAGCAATGCCCCAAGCTGGGCGCCGGTCAGGGTTTCTTCGCGCAGCAGCGCGGCCACAATCCGGCGCACGGCTTCCTCCTCGGACTGTAGGATGCTGCGGGCCGTCTCGTAGCAGCGGTCGAGGAGGTCGTTGACGGCACGGTCGATCTCGGCGGCCATGGCCTCGCTATAATCGCGGCCCTGGGCCAGCTCGTAACCCAGGAAGGGCTGCTCTTGGCCGGCACGATAAGAGGCCAGGCCAAGCTCGCTCATGCCCCAGCGGGTGACCATGCGGCGCGCCAGCTCTGTGGCCTGCTGCAGGTCGTTCTCCGCCCCTACTGTGATGTCGTAGAGGAACAGCTCCTCAGCCGCGCGCCCGGCGACCATGACGGTGAGCCTGGCCAGGAGATAGGAGCGGGTGTGGTTGTAACGCTCCTCGCTGGGCAGTTGCTCCATGGCCCCACCGGCCAGGCCGCGCGGGATGATACTGATCTTGCGCACCGAGTCCGCCTCGGGCAGGCTCTCGGCGACCAGGGCATGTCCTGTCTCGTGAAAGGCGATCATGCGCCTCTCGGCATCGGAAAGCAGGGTGCTGCGGGTGTTGCCGAGCCGCAGTTTGTCCAGCGCCTCGTCGAAGTCGGGCATGGTCACCCGTTGGCGGTCGTTGCGCGCCGCCTGCAGCGCCGCTTCGTTGCACAGGTTGGCCAGATCGGCGCCGCTAAAGCCGGCGGTCGCGCGGCTCAAAACGCCCAGATCGACATCCTCAGCCAGGGGCAGGCGGCGGGTATGGATATCCAGGATGCCGCGCCGGCCGCTGCGGTCGGGCAGGCCCACGGTCACGTGGCGGTCAAAGCGCCCAGGGCGTAGCAACGCCGGGTCCAGGACGTCCGGCCGATTGGTGGCGGCGATGATGATGACGTTCTGACGCTCGTCAAAGCCGTCCATCTCCACCAGGAGCTGGTTCAGGGTTTGCTCGCGCTCGTCGGAGCCGCCGCCCACGCCCACGCCGCGCTGCCGGCCCACGGCGTCGAGTTCATCGACAAAGACGATGGCCGGCGCCGCGCGTTTGGCGCGGTCGAACAGGTCGCGTACACGGCTGGCGCCGACGCCCACAAACATCTCGACAAACTCGGAGGCGCTGATGCTGAAAAAGGGCGCGTTGGCCTCGCCGGCTACGGCACGGGCCAGGAGTGTCTTGCCGGTGCCCGGTGGGCCGACGAGCAGGATGCCGCGCGGGATGCGCGCCCCCAGGTCGTGGTACTTGCGCGGGTTCTTGAGAAAGTCGACGACCTCGGCCAGGTCGCGCTTGGCCTCCTCTTCGCCGGCCACATCGGCGAACAACATGCGCCGCTGACCGGCGCCACTGTAGCGGCGCGCCCGGCTGCGCAAAAAGCCCATGATATCACCCTGGCTCTGGGTGCCCTGGCGGCTCATCCAAAAGACAAACCCCAACAGCAGCAAGATGGGCAGGCCGTTGCTGATCAGGCTGATGTACCAGGGCGATCCTGCAGGCAGGGCACGGATGGTGACCTCCTTCGCCCGCAGTAGAGGCAGCAGCGTGTGGTCGTCGATGGCCTCGGGGACGTTGGTCGTGAAATCCTCGTAGCGTGTTGGCGGCGCGACGGCCGCCGTGTCCGGCTGGTCGCCGCCCATCAGCCTCTGGGGGAGTGCCGTCGAGGAGTCATTCTGCCAATCTACCGGCTCTTTGAACAGGCCCTGGATGCGGCTGCCCTTGATCTCGACGCTCTTGATGTTGCCCGCCTCGACCTGCTCTAGAAAGGTGCTGTAGGGTATCTCTGCGCCGCGCAGGCCGAAGGAGGGCATCAGAAAGGCCCAGAGGTTCCAGCCCACCAACACCAGGGCGAGGGCAATCCAGAGCCACGTGAGGTTCCGCGTCTCTCCGCCGGCAGGGGGCTCAGGCCGATTGTCGTCGTCTTCCCGATTCCTGTTCATCCGAGCACCTCTGGCTATCTCCGCACGAGCAGCGTATGCGATTCTCATGGCGAGCTGTCTGGGCAGTGGAAAGCAAGCGGGCGCAACCCGGGCCATAGCGGAGCGAGCACAGGTTATCGGGCGATCTGACCGATGTGGACCCGGCCTCGAGATCAAGCCCCTACGAGCGCGGTTCCGACGAGTTGCTGCCAGCCACGAGACGCCTGTTTGCCTACTATGTGTTAGCACGAACTGTGCCAGCGCGCGCAGCGCGTTCTCTATGGCAGGTCTGCACTGTCAGTGACTTGCCTTATGGCAACGCGCTCGGCAACCCCTGGCGAAGGCCGAAGCGCAGGGGCTGCGACCACTATAGGAGGGGGCTGCAAGTTGAGCACAGTACAATCGCGCGAGATCTTTTGCCTGCACCTGGTAGAGCGTTCCGATGGCCTGGTTGAGACTCGGGCCATCGGCTATGCGCATGCCTCGGTGCCTTTGCCCTTCGACCTGGACGAGCTGGCCGGTCTGCTGGCCGACGGCGCCTTTGCCGCCGTGGGGCAGGCCCTCTACGAGGCCCTCTTCCCCGAGGGCGAGATGCGCGATTCCCTGGCCGAGGCCCTGGTCGTCACGCGGGCCGAGCGGGAGCCGCTGGCCCTGCAACTGCACCTCGATGCCGGCTCGCCCTCCCTGGCGCGCTATCCCTGGGAGTTGGTTCATGATGGGCAATCGTTCCTCGTGGCCGACGGCATCGTCGCCCTGGCGCGCTATGTGGATTCGCCGCAGGTCCATACCCCTGCTCAGGTGCACCGGCCGCTGCGCCTGCTCTTTGTTTCGCCGCGGCCGGTGAACGTGCCCGGGCCGGCCCGGCGCCCCGCGGCTGGGGGGCTGCCGCCGCTGCTCGCCGCCCTCGAGCCGCTGCGCCAGCAAGGGCTGATACAAATCGACATCCTCTCTCCACCGACCTACGCGGCCCTGCGCCAGGTGCTCAGCAACGCCGACTATGAGATCGTACACCTGGATGCTCCCAGCGGTCTGGCCTCGCCGGCGGGGCAGGACTATTTGATCTTTGAGGATGAGAATGGTGGGGGCTGCCCGGTCGACGGGCAGACGCTCTACAATGCCCTCTTCCTCTCCAAGGTGCGCCTGGCCGTGCTGACGCCCCCCTTCCCCGAGCCGGTCCGCCCCGGCTATCTGGCGGGGATCACGGCGCTGGCCGGCCTGGCCCCGGCGCTGATCAGGGCGGGGGTGCCGGCGGTGGTGGCCATGCAGTATGCGCTCGCCGATGAGCAGAACGAGCGCTTTGCGGCCCAGCTCTACCGCAGCCTGGCCGAGGGAGCGCCGCTGGGCACGGCAGTGGCTCACGCGCGCGGCCAGCTCTTGCCGCCGGAAAGCACACGCTTTGCCCCCGCCGTCTACCTGCAGGACCGCGAAGGCGCCGGCGAACTCTTTGCCGGGCCGGTTAGGGCGGCGCGCGCCAAGCCGCCGGCCTACGTCCCCTTTGCGCCGGGGCGCATCTCGGGCGGCTATCGCCCCGAGCCGGTGTTTGTGGACCGGGCGCAGGCCGTGCAGCAGACGCTGACGGCGCTGGCCGGGCCGGGCGAGCGCGTCTGCATCTGGGGCCTGGGCGGCGTGGGCAAGACGGCGGTAGCCCACGAGGTCGTCCGGCGTGGCGCCTGGCGCTTCCCGGGGGGTGCGATCTGGCTTGGCCTGCAGGGCGGGCGCTCGCTGCCGGCCATCCTCAGCGAGATCGCCGGCTTTTATCGTTTGGCCAAGCTGGCGCCCAGGCTCGAAGAGGCCGCGCCGCAGGTCACCACTTGCCTGGCCGAAGAGGTAGAGCGAGCCGGCGGCGAGATTCTGCTCGTGTTGGACAATCTGGAGGATGCGGCCAGCGATCCCGAGCTGCTCGAGTTCATCGCCGGCCTGCCGCGGGGGGTGCGGGTGCTGGCCACATCGCGCTCCGAGCCGCCGGGGGTCTGGCAGGCCATCGAGCTGCGGGCGATGAGCGCGGGCGACATCGAAGAGATCCTGCGCCACAAGATACGAGCGCAGGGCATCCAGGTGCTCGCCACCGACGAGCCGCTGCTGGCCGAGATCAGCGCCCTGTTGGAGGGCTACCCCCTGGGCGTCGACCTGGTCCTCTCGCTGGCGCGCACCTGCTCGTGGGCGCGCATCCGCGACGAACTGCGCGCCCAGCCCCCGCCGCCACTGGAGGCCATCCTGCGCACGACCATCAGCGGTGCCCTGAACGACGAGGAGCGGCGCGTGGCGGCGCGGCTGAGCGTTCTGCGCGGACCCTTCGACGGCCCGGCCATCGCCCGCGTCACCGGCACGAGCAAGTGGCTGCCGCTGGTGCAACGCCTGCGCGAACTGGCTCTGCTCTCCTTCGACGGCAATGAATACGGCTTTGATGCGCCCGTGCGCGAGTATCTCTACGGCCTGCTGGGGCCGGCCGAAGCGCGCGAGTGCCACGAGCAGGCCTACCACCACTTTGCCAAGCGCCGCGATCTGGACGGGCTCGTGCAGGCCTATCAGCATGCTATCGAGGCGGGGCAATATGAGGCGGCGCGTCGCCTGCTGCGGGACAAGCTGATGGATGCGCTGATCAACGCCGGGCGTTATCACCAACTGCTGCGCCTGCTCGATGCCGCCCTAGCCGTTCCTGCTGCTTTTGACGAGCGCTTCCTGCTGGGGCAGGCCACGGTGCAGCGGCTCCTGGGCCGGCTGGCGGAGGCGCTGGAGTCGTTGGAGCGGCTGCTCTCCGTGCCCGACCTCAGTGTGCCCACGCGGGCCATGGCCCTGCACGAGCAGGGGCGCGTCTTTTACGAGATGGACGACGAAGACTGTGGCGACCATCAGCAGGCCCTCGACCTTTACGCCCAGGCTCTGGCCATCTGCGAGGACCTGGCCGAAGCGGGCGTGGAGGATCGCGCCCAGCGCCGCTGGCTCGACGCCGAACTGGCCGGCCTGTTTCAGGACGTGGCGACCGTCTACCAGTATGCCCTGGCCCGCCCCGAGGACTTGGCCTTCGCCCGCCGGCTCTATGCCACCAGCGCCGCCTTTTGGCAGCGCCTGCGCGATTCGGTCAGCCGGGCCGTCAGCGAGAAGCAGCGGGCCGAGATCCTGCGCACCGGCTCTGCCGAAGACAAGGCTGAGGCCAAGCGCATCTATCGTCAGCTCATGCAGACTTTTAAGCGCAAGGGGCTGGAGCGTTACTATGGCGACGCGCTCTTGCAGCTTGGCAAGATTTATCAGGACGAGCACAACTATAAGCACGCCCTGCGGCGCTTTCAGGAGTACGAGGAAATCCAGCGGCGGCTGGGGGTGGAGCGCGAAGAGGCCATGGCCTGGAAGCAGCAGGGTGAGATCAACCAGGAGGCCGGCTATCGCGGGCGCAGCGTCCGGCGCGCCGTCGAGCTGTACAGCCGCGCCCTCGGCCGGCTGACCCAGTACAGCGACCGCTGGAGCCGGCGCACCGTCGTAGCCACCTACCTGCGGCGCGGCGAGGCCTACCTGGAGCTGGGCCTGCGGCGCGAGGCGGCGGAGGACTTTCACGAGGCCTTTATGCGCTCCATCGAGATGGGCTCGCACGAGGGCGAGTTCGACGTGGGGCGGCTCTCAGAAGCGGACCGACGCCGCTTCATCTGGTCAGCCTGCGCCCTGGCGCACACCGCGGACGAAGACGACGAGGAGGCAGAAGCCTGCGGAGACTTTATCGGCCCCGTATCGGACACTTGCCACCTCCTAGAGGGCCAGACGAGTTCACCTGCCTGCGCCGACCTGGACTGCAGCCAACTGCTGGATCTGCCGGGCTGGGTGAAGCACCACGCGATTCGTAAGAAGTGATGAGTGGGGGAGCATGGTCCAATGCTGATTGATGCGCATTGCCACATCGATGCCTATCCGCAGCCGGCCTTGGCTCTGGCGGCGGGCGAGGCGGCGAGAATCCACACCATTGCCGTCACGACGTCGCTCATCTCGTATGTGCGCACGTCGATCCTCTGCCGGCACCAGGCTTTGGTGTGGGTGGCGCTGGGGCTTTATCCCCGCCGCATGGGCGCCGGCTATGACCAGTGGGCGGAGTGGCGGCGGCTGGCGGAGGCGGCGCCGTTGCTCGGCGAGGTGGGGCTGGATTTCGGTAGCGGCGACGAGGCGAGTCGCGCAGCCCAATCGCGCGCCTTGGCCGAGGTGATGGCGATCGCTGCGGACCGGGTGCTCATGGTACACTCGCATTTGGCCGAGGCCGAGCTGCTGGATATCCTCACGGCCGGCCAAGCGCGCCGCGTCGTGTGGCACGACCTGCGCCCCGAGGCGCCGCGTGTGCTGCTCTACCGGGCCATCGAGGCCGGGCATTGGCTCTCCGTCGGGCCGGACCTGGCGGCGACACCCGGCTTTCGCGCCCGCCTGCGGGCCATCCCGCGCGAACAGGTCCTGACCGAGACCAACGGCCCCTGGGGGCGCCTGGCCTTGGACCGCGCCGCCGCTCTGCGCGAGGTGCTGGCCGTGCTGGCTGAGACCTGGCGCTGCACGCCCGAGGAAGCGGAAGCCCAGGTGGAACACAACCTGGACCGTCTGACCGCCGGCATCGAAACGGAGTGGATGACCCCTGGAAAAGCTGTCGAACGAGCCGTTTGAGCACCTGGTTTCCGTCTATCATACGGAGGAGGGGACGGCACTGGAAACGCGCGTCCTCTCCTCTCCGTGGGGTACCCCCAGCCAGCGAGCCGCGCTGCCCTTTGCGTTTGAGGAGGTTGACGCGCTCCTCAGGCTGATCGAGCGGCCCACCCTCACCGCGAGCGCGCTGAACGGCGACCTCCCCGTGCTGCGCCGGCTGGGCTGGTCTGAGGACGGCCGACCGGCGCTGCCGCGCACGGATCTGTTACGGCGGGTTGGGCGGCAGTTGTACGACACCCTCTTCCCCCGTGGGCCGGTGCGCACGGCGCTGAACGTTAGCCTGGGCCTGGCCCGGCGGGTGCGGGCGCCGCTGCCCTTCAGGCTGCACCTGGACCGGGACGCCGGCTATCTGGCGCGCTTGCCCTGGGAACTTCTCTGCGACGAGCAGGGCTACCTGGTGCAGAGCGGGCGGCTGTCGCTGGCTCGTTACATCGCCTTCAAGGCGCCGCAGACGGCGCTGGCCGTCCGCGGGCCGCTGCGGGCGCTGGTCGTCGTCTCGCGGCCCAGTGACTTACCGGTGCTCGACGAGGGGGCTGAGGTCTCTGCCTTGCGCGCGGGGCTGGCTTCGGTGGCCGGGCTGAAGGGGATCGAGGTGCATGAACTCACCTCGCCCACCTGGCTCGAGTTCGTCGGCGCCCTCAGTAGCGGCACCTACCACATCGTGCACTTTGACGGGCACGGCGATTTCGGCCGGCGCTGCCCGGCCTGTCGCCGCCTGGCCCCGGCGCAGAGCACCGTCTGCGCGCAGCCCCAGGAGCGTGGGTCGTGTGGCGCCTCGCTGGAGGGCATCGCGCCGCGCGGCTACCTGGCCTTTGAGCGGCAGAACGGCGCGGCCGACTGGCGCAGCGCCGAGAACCTGGCCGCCGCGCTCTTCCGCAGCCCCGAAGTGCGGCTCGTCGTCCTCAGCGCCTGCCGCTCGGCCACCGTAGGCAATGGAACCCTCTTTGCCGGCACGGCGCCTGCGCTCATCGGCATGGGCGTGCCGGCCGTCGTGGCCATGCAAACCGAGGTCCCCCTCTACGCCACCGTTGCCTTTGCCGAGGCCTTTTACGGCGCCGTCGCCCACCGCCGGCCGCTGGTCGAGGCCATCACCGAAGCCCGCGCCGGCCTCGATGACGACGACTGGTATCGCCCGGCGCTGTATCTGCGCGGGCGGGGCGACCCGCGCGGCGTGCTGTTTGGGTAGGGGAGCATGCATTTTGCCCCTCTTGCACCCCAGAGTAGAATACCGCCCATCGGTCGACTCGTGCAGTGGAAAGGAACCATGATATGGAAATCGTACGCCATGATGCGGTGCAGGGTGTGCCCGGGCAGCCGGGGCTGACGCGGCGGATGCTGGCGCACAGCGCCGAGTTGATGCTGGTGGAGAATGTGATCGCTGCCGGGACGGTGCTGCCGGTGCACAGCCACCCGCATGAGCAAATCACCTATGTGCAGAGCGGCGAGCTGCGCTTGCTCTGTGAGGGGCAGGAGCACGAGATGCGCACGGGCGATAGCTGCGCCATCCCCGGCGATGTGCCTCACAGTGTGGTGGCCGTTACCGATCTGGTCGTGATGGACATCTTTACCCCCGCCCGCGAGGATTTCCTGGCTTGAGCCTCTTCTCCAGGGTTTTCGAGGTCATCCGGAGCCGCCGGCCCGGATGACCTCGAAAACCCCATCCCCCCCATTCGCGCTTGACCTTCCCCCGTCGGGGGCCTAGAATCCGGCACCAGTGCTCAGACATTGCGGATTACACAGACGGAGGATGCAGTCATGAGGATTCTGGTCACCGGCGGGGCGGGGTTCATCGGCTCGCATGTGGTGAATGCCTATCTGGCCGCGGGGCACGAGGTGGCTGTGGTGGATAACCTCAG